>NZ_JBTGUH010000007.1:0-241780 GCF_054343325.1 Paenibacillus marinisediminis | reverse complement strand
TTCTTTCGCCGTGTAGTAGAAGATATGCTCTTGGTTCGATTCCGCTGTGAACGTATAGTTCACTTCAGTTGGAGCTACCTTCGTATAGCCATCAATGTCTATCGCTTCCAGCTTCACTGTTTCGCCTGTCTTACCTGACTTACTCGTAGCTGGATTCAACTCCGTTTTCGTTCCTTCCAGCATGTACTTCACTGCTACACTTTGTTCTTTCGCCGTGTAGTAGAAGATATGCTCTTGGTTCGATTCCGCTGTGAACGTATAGTTCACTTCAGTTGGAGCTACCTTCGTATAGCCATCAATGTCTATCGCTTCCAGTTTCACTGTTTCGCCTGTCTTACCATCTTTGCTCGTAGATGGCTTCAACTCGGTCGTCGTTCCGTCCAGCATATACTTTACCGTAACTATTTGCGGATTCGCCGTATAGTAGAATGTAACCTCCTGATCAGGCTTATTCGTAAATGTATACGGATGAGTTACATCCACTGCTGTATATCCCGGAATGTTTGCAGCATTCAAGGTGACCTGCTGACCAGTCTTACCCGCTACACTTGTCGGCTTGATCAGCTCAGTAGTGGTACCTTGCAGCATGTGCTTGACCTTGACCGATTGATCTTTACCCACATACTTGAACGTAATGTGAATGTCATTGCCCGGCATCTTGCCTGTTACTTGGCCACCATTGATCGTCAAAGCGTGGTTACCAGTAATCACTACTTCTGAGAAGTCATAACCTTCAAACGTCTCATTACTGTAAATCAGCTGAACACCTTGACCCTTCGGCTCAGTCACAGCTGCCTTCAGTACTGTATCGCCTGCTTTGTGATCGACGGTCACATTGTATACCCCTTCTGTATATCCAAAATATACAGTCGGAGAAGGATTGGCCATCGTCAGAGCAACACTTTTAGGGTTATCCCCAACTATTAACGTGTGACCTGGAACTTGATCAGCCGGTACAGAATAGGTCTGACCGATAGTCAGAGCATCTGTGCCTCCATTTACGAATTTATGCTCGTATAATTTCGCAGCTAGATCTGGTCTATCAATTGGCACTGGATTTCCCGCTTCATTGATCGGGACCCCATCTGCGTTGACTTTATATCCCCAGACCTTAATTGAACCTTTGCCGTAGCTTACCTCAGGAACAACAAAATCTTTAGAGATAGGTTTATCATTAACATTGTTGTAAGTTAAAGTTGTTGTTTTGTTTGTCGGATAGAGAACATCGGGATCTGGTTTAGGCACATGGTTCTGATCCATGACTACCTTGTAAGTTAATGTCGCCGGGTATTTCTCAGAGATATCTCCAATATCCCAAGATAAGGTTTCGGTAACAGGATCATAGGTTACCTTACCTTGGCTAACTGTATAAACTGAACTATCGAATGTATTACCATTCAGCTTCAGGTTAAACATCTCACCCATTGGATCAATAACCTTTGCACCAGAGGCAGCAAAAGCAATTCTACCGGCAAGCTCCGAATAAATGGACTCGAGATCAGAACTACTACCTGAGTAATAGCCTTTATTTTGACTATTTTTCAGTACATAGACAGCATCCGCATCATTTCCTACACTAAGACCTACTGAATATATGCCAATCTTGGAATCTATGATAGCCTTAGCTTCTGAGATCGTGCCTATACCGTGATCTTTGATACGGTAATCCCCAATTTTATAACCTGGATACCAAGTAGGATTCCACCAAGGTCCTCCTTCGTAATAACCCGTATTAATCTCGAAATCTTTGCCATCGCCTAAGCGACTGGTAAAGTCCTTCAATGCAAAGTTATACCGATTCTCTGGCCAGGTATACGCTGTTGCTGTTGTAGCTTGATAGCTGTACGTTGGTCTACCGTCACTCAATAAGACGATAACTTTATTCTTTGCAGAGCTTGAACTTAATAAAGAATTTGCTTGTCTAAGCCCTGACTGAATATTGGTTCCTCCGTCAGCAGAGATACCATCAATAGCTTTTTTCAAGCTTTGTTTATCGGTATTAGAGGTGCCTTTAAAGTTAGATTCAATGCTAGCAGTATCGCTAAAGCTCACAACTGCAATTCGTGTGAGTGAACCCTCTTTGAGCAGCTCATCCACGAACTTTTTAGCAGCATTTTTAGCATCGGTCATCCTTTTCTCTTTCTTTTCATCTTTCATACTTCCAGACTTATCGATGACCAATACAACATCCGAAGATTGCTTGATATCCTTGCCTTCCACCTTCAAGGTAACCAACCATTCCCCAGGTGTACCTGTTGGGGTGGCTGTCTTCGACAGATTGGTGGCTCCAGGATTAGGCCATATAAGCCCGTCACCTTGTGATGCATTCGCAAAAGCATTCGAGCTGGTACCAGGCATGAGTCCTAGAATAATGGACACGATGCTCAGCCAATTAATCGCGATCCTTAATCGCTTCTTCATTGACTTACCTCCTTCATAAATAATTTATGTAAACCTCCAACTAAACCCCATCAATCCACGGCTGGTTTAGCTGAGAAAAATAAAATAGTCCGGCTACATAACGCATCATGCTCAGCATAATGCTATATGCAGCCGGACTATCATCAGCCTTTTTCTGGCCCTAAGACTCCAAGCTTTGCGACCTAACCTTTCGATTAGTGTGCCTTATGAAATTGTCAAGGAACGTGGTCGCAAAACTAAATGTCATATGATTACTCCGTCTTACAGATTAAATCATATTCATAATGATTCGTGTTGTCAATTCATGTTAATCGATAATAAAAATGTATATTCCGTTCTAAAAATGTCACTTGATAATAGAAATATATGATTTTTGTCGAATACACATTTTTTTTCAGTGCAAAAAACCGAGAAGAGTGCCATCTTCACTCAACTCGGTCCTTAAATGTTCACAAATTAATTTTATGCAAATTGCTGGTAAACGCTTTCCACTTCCATTCGCGATATCATTCTACATTTTTCTTGTTTAATAATATTCGTTCTGTGGACTACTTTGACAAAACCTAACGTCACACTTAGCACTTATTCGATTCAGTACCCAGAATGATCACTTGGTTCTTAATCTCGTTGGTGTTAGATTAATAGCCTGAGCTTGTGCTTCCAAGCATAGCTGCGCGGCTTTAAAGGCATGCGCTTGCGTCATAGCGTGCTCGGTCCGATTCAAGCAATCGAGAATGAGCTCCCCGAAGAATGGACATCCTACCTTGCCGGCTACATGCTCATAATGCTCACCTTCACCATTTACCCAGTACACGTGATCAGCTGTATTCGAACGTCCTACGTCCGTATACTTACGCATTTCGATATACCCTTCTGTTCCTAGGATGATGGTGCGTCCATCACCCCAAGTCCCTAAGCCATCAGGCGTAAACCAATCCACTCGAAAATAATGGTTTGCCCCATTATCCCCAACCAGCGCAGCATCACCGAAATCCTCTAATTCCGGATACGCTTCGTTATTGTAGTTCGCAACCTTGCTGTGCAGTACAGTCGCGTCTTGGCATCCTGCATAAAACAGAAATTGCTCAATCTGATGGCTGCCAATGTCGCATAGAATGCCGCCGTATTTCTCGCGTTGAAAGAACCATTCCGGTCGACTAGATGCGTTCAAGCGATGCGGTCCTGTCCCCATCACCTGAATGACACGACCGATAGCGCCCTGCTGAATTAATTGTCCAGCGTATACAGCGCTCTCGACATGAAGCCGTTCACTATAATAAACCATATATTTTTGCTTGGTCAGCTCAACTTGCTTTCTTGCAGCAGCTAATTGCTCAAGGGAGGTGAAGGGTGTCTTATCCGTAAAATAATCCTTACCATGCGCCATCACTCGAAGACCCAATTCACAACGTTCAGAAGGAACTGCTGCTGCCGCTACCAAACGAATGTCCGGATCTTCTAGAATCTCAGAAGCATCACGCGCGACACGAACTCCAGGATATACGTTAACGAAGGCGTCCACCTTTGCCGGATCGGGATCGTATACCCATTTTAAAGTTGCTCCGGCTTCGATTAACCCATTGCACATCCCATACACATGCCCATGATCGAGAGCCATCGCTGCAATCTGGAATTCGCCGGGTTTAACCACTTCCTTCGCTTCATGGCGCGGCGCATATCGCATACCGTCAGATCGATTCATGATTATTCCTCCGCTGCTGTTGTTAGATCTGATATCCATTTCACATAAACATTCATCATTTCGCGTGAAGAATACGTTCCGCTGAAATCCTCACAACCGCAATAGCCGTCGTATCCGACCGCTATCAAGTCCGACATTACCTGCTGCCAATCCACAAGCCCCCGTTGAAGCGGAGACCAAGTGAATGAAGCGTTCTCGCGTTTATCATAAGGGATCACATCCGCATTCTTGACATGAACATGTGACAAATACGGGCCAAGCAGTTCTAAGCCCATGCGATAATTCTCATAACCTTCAAACACCATATTTCCAGGATCAAATAGAACACCGAATATGGACTCATCGAATGCAGACACGATCCGATGCGCGGCGCTTGCGCTTGCCGCTATCGTCCCATGGTGCGTTTCGATCAAGCCTTTTACACCGTACTCCTGCAACATCGGTGCCAATTGCTCCATATATTGAAGCTGCTCAGCCAATAGCTCAGCATAAGGACGGCTGCGATCATAACGATGTGCCGCGATCCGCATACTTGGAGCACCAAGCGCCGCTGCTGTTTCCACTGCTTCTCGTGCAGTCACCAGATTGCCCACTTGAAGATATGCCATTAAGCCTGCCGACTCAATTCCATTCGCTTTGCACAGAGAGCGTATCTCAGATAACCGAGCTGCTGACACACCAGGTTCAATGGTTGCAAGATTATTGCCCCAGAAGGATGAAGGCTGCTGACGAGCTGATTCTGCTGTAGAGGTAAATCTCCATTCTAAGCCGTTCAACCCTGCTTCTGCCGCTGCCGGAATTAGTTCATCAATCGTAAGATCAGGTACAGCAACTGTAAATAAGGACCATTTCACAGTAATACACCACCTTTATACAATTTAGATCAATCAACGGTTCCCATGTTAGATCGTCATTGCACCGAATCCGCCATCTACACGGATTAACGTCCCAGTCACAAAGCTCGATGCCGCTTCAGACGCAAGCCATACTGCCGCACCCTGCAATTCTTTCGGCGAGCCGAATCTTTGCATAGGTGTGTGCCGCATGATAGCTTCAACTCGTTCAGGAGCTAGAATAGCCCGATTCTGTTCCGCTGGGAAAAAGCCAGGGATGATCGCATTCACCCGTACGCCGCTTGGCGCAAACTCTTTAGCAAGAAACTTGGTCATATTGTTAATAACTGCTTTGGATGCAGAGTACGTAAATACTTTGGATAATGGCGGATCTGAAGATACCGAAGAGATAAAGATGATGGATCCTCCTCGTCCGCTCTCCGTCATCGTCTTGCCGAATAATTGCGCTGTACGGAAGGCGCTCTTGGCATTCACATTCATAATGTGATCCCATTCCTCTGACGTGATGTCGAAGAACGGAGTCGCGCTATTGACACCAGGTAAATGCAAGAGAACGTCAATATGGTCCGCCCACATCATAAGCTCAGCGTGCAAGCGCTGCAGGTCGCCATCATGGGTTACATCTGCATAGAATGCCGCAGCATCCGCCCCCTGTTCGCTCAACTGCCGCACAACCGCAGACGTTTTCTCCTCGTTACGGCCAACGATTGCAAGTCTCGCTCCATGAGCAGCGAGTCCTTCGGCAATTGCTTGACCTAACGTGCTTCCTCCACCTAGCAAGACGGCGTTCTTCCCACGCAAATCAAATAAATTCATGGTTCGTCCCAACCTTCTTTCTTCACGGTCGATATCCCTCAACTAACCCTTACCGTCCAAACGTTAGTGACATATCGGCAGGGGCTGTATTCTGGATTCCCTTAATCTTCTTCTGTGACTGTTCGCGCCGAGCTTGCAGCTCGGAGAGGAATAGCTCTTCATCAAGCGGAAGCTCGACCCAGTTATCGGTCCAAGTGGACAGATGCATCGCATTGGAAAGAGTCAGCCCGTGTATACCTTCATTTCCAGGCGCAATAAGTTCCGTACCATGTAATATCGCATCTACGAAATTGTTCATAATGCCGTCATGAGCAGTAGTGACTCCGTGTACCGGAATCTCGCACTTCCAGCACTCGGGCTCACCGAAACCACCTGTATAGGTACGATTGAACTCCGGCTCCGAGACTCTAAGCCGCCAGAACGTCATCTTATCATCTTCAATGACGATCTTGCCTCGATCGCCAGTAACCTCAAATCGGTTCGTTCCAGGCGCTTCACCAGTGGTCGTAATAAATACGCCGGTTGCTCCATTTTCATATTCCACATAAGCCGTTACATCATCTTCAACCTCAATATCCCGGTAATGCCCGAAACGGCAGAACGCCCGCACTCGAGTCGGCATCATACCGATCGTCCACTGCCACAGGTCCAATTGATGCGGATCTTGGTTCAGCAGCACACCCCCGCCTTCCCCATCCCAGGTTGCCCGCCACGTTCCAGAATCGTAGTAGCTCTGAGAGCGATACCAGTTCGTAATGATCCAGTTTGTGCGTCGAATCTCGCCAAGCTCACCGCTTGCGATCATTTCCTTCAGCTTCTTGTAGATCGGATTCGTTCGTTGATTGTACATAATCGCGAACACTAATCCGGATTCAGCAGCCGCTTCATTCATCTCGCGCACTTGCTTTGTATATACTCCAGCAGGCTTCTCCACTAATACATGCAAGCCTTGCTTGATAGCCTGAACTGCGAGCGCAGGATGATCATAATGCGGAGTAGCAATAATGATCGCATCCACCTGTCCCGAAGCGATTAATGCGTCTGGATGATGATAGAACGGAATATCGGATCCTAATTTCTCCAGCGCCCATTGTTGCCGATCAGGATTGATATCACAGACCGCCCCCAGCACAGCGCCCTTAATATTACCTTTTACAATGGATAACGCGTGTGAACTTCCCATATTGCCTATGCCAATGATGCCAATGCGAACCGATTGCATTCGATCGCCTCCTCTTGTCGTTCATTGAATTAACGATAACACGAGTGTTTCGCATGCGCTTACATATGAATTGCTTAAACATGCCTTCATTTAACTCTAATTGGTATGATGAACCCTGTTAGATAGCAAGAATACAAAAGGGACTCCCCACTGACATGAACATCACTAGTGGAAGAGTCCCTTCTATCATTCTTCAGTTGTACAGACCGGATTCTTAACGATACTTCTTGCGATACTCATCAGGCGAGCAGCCTACAGTCTGCTTAAATATACGAGAAAAATGCGGCAAATGCTTATACCCGACCTCAAGCGACACATCCGTGATCGGGAGATGAGGATCTGACACAAACAGCACTTTAGCTTGATTAACACGACGATGGTTCAGATATTGAAATAACGTTAAGCCTGTAATGTCCTTGAACAGCTTGCTGACATAATGCTTATTCAAATGAACCTCTCGAGCGATGTCATCCAGCGTTAAATCCTCCGCATATCGTTTCTCGATCACACGGAATATATCTTCGACATGCTTCTCCCGCTCCGCATGGTTCTCGCTTGCGGATAACGGCTCCGCAAACCAATCATATATACAATACAGCAGATCAAGCAGGGCCAGCTTCATACGCTGACGCCCTACATAGTCACCCCTACGCTCATATTCGTACATTCGCTCGAAGATACTGTCCGCTTCCTGCTGACGGACTTTATCCAGACGTACGCGCGCGTACCTTAACTCGCGAAACGGTCGAAGAAGCTCTGTTCGATGCTCTTCATTTTCAACAGGATCAATACGGTTAACGTAGCGCGAGTCAAAATGAACGATCGACCTGACATATGGCTCGTTCTTATCTACAATTGCGCGATGCAGAGTCAGTCCATGCATGATGATAAGGTCTCCCGGCTCTAGAGCAAAGATTCGATCACCAATCAGATAGTTGACCTTGCCGGCATGAAACAGATAGATCTCATAACTAGTATGGGAATGAAATGCCTCTTCCAAGAGCGGATGGCTTGCACGAAACTGCAAATCAAGCATGTTAGAGTGATGAACGAATGTCAAACCAACTCTCCCCCCTTGGATTGGCCGGATTAAATTCCTTTTGCCGTCTCGCGAATGATAGCCAAGACAATCTCAGCTGTCTTCACCAAATTATCAGAGTGAATGCGCTCTTGTGTTGTATGAATGTTCTCATACCCGACAGCCAGATTGACAGTTGGCACACCCATGCCGTTGAATATGTTCGCATCACTTCCTCCACCAGAATGGAATGTGCTGGCCGTCATGCCTATGCTGGAAATAGCGCGTGAAGCCAATTGCACGACTTCATCTTCATCTTCGAATTTAAAAGCAGGGTACTTGATAACACTTTCAAACTTAGCAGTCGCTCCAAATTCATGCGCAGCAGATTCTAGCGCTTCCTTCATCGATGCAATCTGACGTTCAACCTTCTCTTGAACAATGCTGCGCGCTTCTGCATCAAGCTTTACATAGTCTGTAACGATGTTTGTCGCACCGCCGCCTTCAAAGCGTCCGATATTGGCTGTCGTTTCATGATCAATACGTCCCAGTTTCATTCGGGCTATCGCTTTGCCTGCAACTTGAATCGCGCTGATTCCGTCTTCCGGATTCACGCCAGCATGAGCTGATTTGCCGATAATCTCCATCTTGATCTTAGCTTGCGTAGGTGCGGCTACAGCAATCGAACCAACATTCCCGGATGAATCAAGTGCAAAGCCCATGTCCGCATTCAAATAAGAGGCATCCATAGCAAGCGCACCATTTAATCCAGACTCTTCACCAACCGTGATGATAAATTGAATCTGACCATGCGGCATGTTCGTCTCTTGAATGACGCGAATGGCCTCAAACATAGCTGCCAGTCCAGCTTTATCGTCAGATCCAAGAATCGTGGTGCCGTCACTTGTGATCAATCCGTCTGGATGAAGCTGAGGCTTGACACCCTTGCCAGGTGTAACGGTATCCATATGAGAAGTAAAGAATAATCTCTTCGAATTCGCCTGATCAGCGGTTGCCGGCCAAGTGATGATCAGGTTCCCTGCGCCATGACCCGTTTTAGCAGTTGTATCGTCTTCAACAACCTCCAAGCCGAGCTCTGTGAATTGCTTCTTCAACACATCGCATATCTCACGCTCAAACTTTGTTTCACTGTCTATTTGTACCAATTCCATAAAATGTTGGACAAGACGTTCCTTCTGTACCATGTCGACTTTCCTCCAAACGTTTTTTTCGTTAAAATAGAACATATCATGCTTGTCTGACTTAGAAAGGAGCCTAGTGTGCAATGAATAATAAGAAATGGTTCCGCATCATTGTCTGGGTGATGCTTCTCTCCATGATTATGTCCACCTTGTTTGTTCTCTTACAACCGATATTATTCGGTCTATAATCGCAAGACCTTCTATGTAACCTTGCAGATGCAGAATAACGAATGAAGCCATGCTCACCGCATGGCTTGTTTGCTATTCGAGTGCTTCGTCCAACGGCTTAACAGCCGCAGTATCGAATCCGAACACCTCTGTAAAAAATGGGAGCAGATCTCTGCCTACCTGTTCGACTTCAAACGTCTTGCCGGTAGCATCCTCTAACGAGGTGACTCCATACTGCTCTATGCCGCATGGGATGATTCCAGTAAATCCTTCGTGCTGAATTCCGCTCTTAATATTAAATGCAAAGCCGTGACTCGTTACGAAGCCGCGGCCTTTCCGGCGTTTGTTGAACTTCACACCGATGGCTGCCACCTTCAGCTCGCCGATCCATACGCCGGTATATTCCGCTTTGCGAGATCCGGTTATGCCTAATGAGGCCAAATAGCGGATTAATACTTCCTCCAAATTGCGTAAATAACCGTGTAGATCCAACTGCGGGCCGTCAAGCTTCACGATCGGATACCCGACTAACTGACCTGGGCCATGATACGTAATATCACCACCGCGGTCGATTTCATACACTTTAATGCCGCGTTCCTCCAGCTGCTCCGGCGAGAGCAAGAGGTGCTCTGGATGCCGCTGCGATCCTATCGTGTAGGTCGGCGGGTGTTCCAGCAGCAACAAGGTGGTCTGCCGTGTTTCCTCATCAATTGCTCGAACAAACTGCTTCTGAAGATCCCATGCTTCCTTGTAATCTTTCGAGCCCAACATATGAACGGTCAATGAATGACTTATCACTGCCGTCTCTGTGTTCACTTGCACTTCATTCATCATCACACATTCTTTCCTAGTTGCATCTATTCACTATACTAGCATGCCACTAATAAAGCTTACTTTCAAGATTAAAGCTCTCCAAATTCTCTTTTACGCGTTGCAAAAATCTTCCGCAGATGACACCGTCTAGTATACGGTGATCAAGCGATAGACAGATATTGGCCATCGAGCGAACAGCGATCATATCATGAATCACAACCGGCTTCTTCACGATGGATTCGAACGTCATCATGGCAGCTTGAGGATAGTTAATAATCGGATAGGACAGAATCGAACCGAATGAACCCGTGTTGTTCACGGTAAATGTACCGCCTTGCATTTCGTCGATCTTCAACTTTCGTTCGCGCACTTTGCGTGCAAGATCCTCAATCTCGAAGGCAAGTCCTGCAACGTTTTTCTGATCGGCATTTTTAATGACAGGCGTAAGTACGGAATCCTCTGTGCCCACCGCTAGAGAGATATTAATATCACGCTTCACGATGATCTTATCCACAGCCCAAACGGAGTTCATGATCGGATAATCCTTAATCGCGTTAACGACTGCCTTTAGCACGAAGGCAAGGTACGTTAAGTTAACGCCTTCCTTGCGCTTGAACTCATCCTTGAGCTTGCTGCGCAGCAGAACGAGGTTTGTAACATCGACTTCTATCATCGTCCAGCCATGAGGAATCTCGGTTACGCTTTGACGCATCTTAGTCGCAATCGTATTGCGAATCGGCGTAACGTCAATAAGGGTTTCACCTCGACCATATAGTCCCTCGCCCTGCACCTCGATCTTCGGCACCCGAGGCGTCTCGCTTAAGTGAAGTCCGGAATTGCGAACCGGAACGTGCTTGGTCTCCTCTTCAGCAAGCGAGATCAATGTACGCGCAGCCTCAGAAGGCGGATTATACTGCATGGTTGATGGAGCTGCCGAGCGTTCTGCGGCAGATGGAGAAACTTGCTGAGGCGCGGATTGATTCTTTTCGATAAAGTCGCGAACGTCCTTCCGCGTGATACGTCCGCCAAGTCCTGTGCCCGTAACTTCGTTCAAGTTCACTTGATGCTCCTGTGCGAGACGCTGTACTGCAGGTGAATAACGATCACGCATCGCATTGTCTTGTGGCGCCGCACTGCCACCATGCGCTGGTTGAGCCGCAATTCCTGTTGGAGTTGCTCCCGTTGGTGCACTGTTCAGCTCAACTTCGCTGCCGATTCGGCAGATCACTGCGCCTACTGCTACAGTCTCGCCTTCCTTCGCGATCAACTCTAGCATCACACCTGATTCTGTCGAAGGAAGTTCAGCTACTACCTTCTCTGTAATGACCTCACAGATCGGTTCATAGGCATCGACGTAGTCGCCCGGCTGCTTTAGCCATTTGCCGATCGTAGCATTCACGAGAGACTCCGCTAGCTGCGGCATCACCACATCATTAGATCTTGTATTTGTTGACATCGATTCATCACTCCTATCGCATACATACGGTACGATAACTTCCGCTACCGCACCGTCATCATGCTTAGTTATTCTCTTTGCGTTGCTGCTCGCAACATGATGTAGTCTGTATGCGGTGAGCTAGAATAGAGCAAGCTGACGCATAGCTTCCTTCACTTTATCTTTGTTCAGCATGAACTCTCGTTCCATTGGCGGACTGATCGGCATAGCCGGTACATCCGGACCGCACAGGCGCATAATCGGCGCATCTAATTCAAATAACAATTCTTCTGCTATGATGGCTGATACCTCAGCGCCTACACCGCCTGTTTTGTTGTCTTCATGGATGATCAGAACTTTGCCTGTCTTGGCCGCTGCTTGCAGAATGCCTTCCCGATCAAGCGGTTGAATCGTGCGCAGGTCCAGAATGTGCGCGCTGATCCCTTCTTGGGCAAGCTCTTCCGCCGCCTGCAGTGCAAAGTGAAGCGGCAGGCTGTAGCCGATAACCGTGATGTCGTCGCCTTCACGCAGCACATTGCCTTTGCCGATTGGCACGATGTAGTCTGTGTCCGTCGGCACTTCGCCATTTATCATGCGATAGCACTTCTTATGCTCGAAGAACAGAACCGGGTCTGGGTCACGCACGGCTGCCTTCAGCAGCCCTTTCGCATCCGCAGCTGTAAATGGTGCGACGATCTTCAATCCAGGCGTGCCGAAGAATACAGACTCCGGACACTGTGAATGATATAGTCCGCCGAAGATGCCGCCGCCGATTGGCGCGCGAATGACGAGCGGGCAGCTCCAGTCGTTATTGGAACGATAGCGAATCTTTGCAGCTTCACTCATGATCTGGTTTACCGCCGGCAGCATAAAGTCTGAATACTGCATCTCGGCGATCGGCTTCATTCCTACGAGAGCCGCTCCGATCGCCACTCCAGCGATAGCGGATTCAGCAAGCGGCGTATCGATCGCGCGCTCTTCGCCGAACTGCTCATACAGACCTTTCGTGGTTGTGAATACGCCGCCTTTGACGCCAACGTCCTCACCAAGAACGAATACTTCGTCGTCTCGTTCCATTTCTTCCTTCATCGCCAAGCGAATGGCATCTATATATTCCATGACCGCCATAATCTATTGCCCCTCCTCTGCAAATACATGCTTATAGGTATCTTCCGGCAACGGATAAGGCGCTTCTTCAGCGTACTTGGTCGCTTCATTGATATGCTGCTGAAGTTCCTTATGAAGCGCGGCATCCTGTTCTTCCGACCACAAGCCGCAATCGATAAGATACTGCCGATAGCGAGGAAGTCCGTCCTTCTTGCGGTGCTCCTCAACTTCTTCCTTCGTTCGGTACAGCAAATCGTTATCCGAAGTAGAATGAGGCGGAATCCGATACATGAACGCTTCTATCAACGTCGGACCTTCACCCGCAACTGCACGAGCGCGAGCTTCCTTCATCACGCGATACACTTCCAGCGGGTCTGTGCCATCGACACGAATGCCCGGGAAGCCGTACCCTGCGGCACGATCTGCGATGCGTCCGGCCGACTGCTTCTCGAAAGGCACAGATATCGCGTACTGGTTATTCTCGCACATGATAATGACCGGCAGCTTGTGTACGCCTGCGAAGTTGCATCCCTCATGGAAGTCCCCTTGATTGCTGGAGCCTTCGCCAAATGTTACGAAGGATACGATATCCTGCTTGCGCATCTTGGCCGCGAGAGCGATGCCCACTGCATGCGGCACCTGCGTTGTAACCGGACTAGAGCTCGTCACGATCCGGTGACGCTTCGCGCCAAAGTGCGCCGGCATCTGCCGTCCTCCGCTGCTAATATCCTCCGCCTTGGCGAAAGAGGAGAGCAGCAGATCCTTCACGGTCAAGCCGACAGAGAGGACGAAGCCGTAATCGCGATAATACGGCAGAAAGTAGTCGCGTTCGCGGTCGAGCGCGAATGCGGCGGCTACCTGAGCGGTCTCTTGACCGATACCCGATATGTGAAATGTAATCTTGCCTGAGCGCTGCAGGACGATTCCTCGTTCATCAAACTTGCGGGCAAGCAGCATCATGCGGTACATTTCCACTGCCTGCTCATTGGACAAGCCAAGCTGTTCATGCTTCGTCTTCTGACGGAGCGAGATTTCTGGTGTCATGGAGTGATCCTCCTTTTATTAGAGCCGATTGAATATAACTGTAGGCTAGCCTTAATACCTGGTACTAAGACTTGCTCTAACAACTATTATACTCTTAACCCAGCAAAAAATAAAACGCATTAAATCATTCCATTTGCTCACGATATGAAACTAGGCTACATCACTAGCGATTTGCCTTCTACAGCAAGCATTGCTTCGCTCATCGCTTCAGATAATGAAGGGTGCGCATGGACAACATGTCCCAGCTCCCATTGCGATGCTTCCAGCAATTTAGCCAGAGATGCCTCACCTATTAATTCGGTCGCATGCGGACCGATTATATGGACGCCGAGCACGTCTGATGTGTCTTCATCCGCAACCACTTTGACGAAGCCGTCAGTGTCCCCCTGAACCATTGCTTTCCCGATCGCCTTGAATGAAATCTTGCCGATCTGAACATTCAACCCCTGTTCACGCGCTTGCTCCTCCGTTAAGCCGATGGATGCCGCTTCAGGACGTGAATAGATCGCTTTCGGTATATGAAGCGGCGATAACGCGATGCCTTGCTCGCCTGTTATATGCTTGACCGCTGCAATCCCTTCCGCTGATGCCGCATGCGCAAGCTGCAAACCGCCGATGCAGTCGCCGATCGCGTAGATATGCGGTTCATTCGTCTGCATATGCTCGTTAACGACTATAACGCCTTTATCCACGCGCACATTTGTATTGTCCAAACCAATATCTTCAACGTTAGCAACACGGCCAACCGAGACCAATACCCGATCTACCGATAACGTGATTGGTTCCTGTTTGCCTTTAAGCAATAGCTGCACAGCGTGCTCATCCTTCTTCACACCGTCCTGCTCTACGACCGTATTCGTATGGATGCGTACCCCTCGCTTCTTCATCACACGCTCCATCTCGCGCGACACGTCCTTGTCTTCCGTTGGAAGGACGCGAGGACCCGCTTCGATCACATTCACCTCAACGCCGAAGTCGGCGAGCATCGACGCCCATTCCATGCCGATAACGCCGCCGCCGATGATCGCGACACTGCTCGGCAGCGTCTGCCATGCCAGCGCATGGTCGCTTGTCGCGATGCGATCTCCGTCAGGCTCAAGTCCAGGCAGCACTCGCGGTCTGGAGCCTGTCGCGATGATCAGATGCTTTGGCACAACTGTCACAGCCTCGTCATCTGGCAGCTCAACGGCAACTGAACCGCTCTGCGGTGAGAAGATGGACGGCCCCATCACACGGCCGGTCCCGTTTATAACTTCGATGTTATGCTTTTTCATTAAATATTGAACACCACGATGCAGCTGCTCCACAATGTCCTGCTTTCGTGCTTGAACTCGCTCAAAGTCCACCCGCACGCCTTCAATATGTATACCGAATCGATCGCTTTCCTTCGCCTGCGCGACGATTTCCGCACTGCGCAGCAGCGCTTTGCTAGGAATACAGCCTCGATGCAAGCAGGTTCCACCTAGCTTGTCCTTTTCAATGATTGCTACTTGTAATCCAGCTTGCGCTGCAACGATAGCCGCGATATATCCGCCAGTACCGCCGCCTAAGATCGCGACATCCACTTGCTTTGTCATAAGGTACAACACTCCCCCAAATTATATTTCTCTTATTGTACATGCTTTTTATATGCTTCGCCAAACACACCGTTTGAATTGAATGAGCTTAGTGCAGTGCTTGTCCAATTGAATGTTCATTGTTCATGTTGCACAGGATCAACAAATGCAAAACTCGTTTAGTTTAATATGAGCTCGCGGATTATCGGTCATTTTCCATTCAAGTAATTTACATATATTGCCGCTTGTATTAGATTAAGAATGAACATGGTTATGGATATTCCAATAATGCCGTTTATTGTACTCAACTGATAGTTCAATAACTGAAGGAGTGAAATAGGATGAGGAACCTAGCTGTAGCCATATTACTATCTATGCTACTGGTCGGCTGCAGTCAAGATAAGCCTGTGCAGACTGAATTCTTATCGTATGCAAACCAATCCGAATATATAATAAGCGAACAATACGTACGGGCTCCATTCGATGTACAGTACAGCTTTCCTGAGGCAAGCTTCCCCTTGAAACAGGAGTGGCGCGCCTTAAACATCAAGTCCGAAAGAGCCAGCAAGAGAAGCTTTTATTTTGCATATAACAGGGACGACAATAGGCTGGAACCTATCAATAAGAAGTATTACAATACGCTGACGCTCCAAGAAATCCAACAGGATCTGTACGAACTATCGTTGTATTTAATAGTCGAGGACAATGAGAAATCAACTGAGACAGATAAGAGACTAATCGGCTCATTTGAATGGTCGCGCCCCCTACCCGAGAGCTTGCACCATAGGCCGTATATATTCGTTGGAGCAGAAGGAGAATTGACCTACGAAATTGATTATGCTTCGCTTCATGGCCGTATCAAGCCCGTATTTACAACATTGCACGATGGTATGGGTTGGCAAGGAGAAATGGCCGGGGAGGTTCCGCTGTTTGGGACTTTTAGCATAAGAGCATTTCAGAATAGTGCCACCGAGATAAAGTATGAGCAATTCTGCTACTTACTGCCTGTACACAATGAAATCAAATCCTCGTATCAAGCTAGATTCAAGGACGGTGAATTACGAGTACTTCAACTGGGACGAACCCCTCTGCCATATGTAAATGTTGAAATCGACTAATCATCATTCAACATACCCTGTCAGGTAATATTAGACATGTAATCATTTACAAGTTAATATAAGAGGAAGAATATACCTTATACCGATAAAGGATGAAGCTGTTACGATGAGGTTAAAATTGGCAAAATTCATTGCAATTCTATTATTAGTTATTCCGGGACTCCTGGCTACATATGGTTTTTTTATTATTAGAGATACTGTCTTTCAATACATAGCTGATCATGGAAATGAGAGCATAGCTGATCCATCATTTGGTTGGCTGCCGTTTCTTGGAGGTCTAGTGTTATTTCTGTTCGGGATAATCTTCCTGGGAGGTTGGATCTTCTATCGTGATCGCAAACGCAATTACGTCGCGACCCGCTTCCGAAAGAAGAAGGGTCCTCGCCCGGCAAGTCTGGGACGCCCTGCTGTCCATAATCAGCCTGAGCTGAAGCCTGTTCAACACGATGCCGAATCCGGACAGACACCTTCATCATAATTTAACTACAAAAGAACCTTCAACACCGCTGCTTGGTGATTGAAGGTTCTTTTGTGTCCGGTAAATAGGAACATCATCCGTTGATTCACTTTTGCGGACACAGAAGCCGTTATTCTTGAAAAAAAGTGCATTTTGGAAGTTTGGCGGACTCAGGAGACGCTATTTAGGATAAAACTAGCGTTTTTCTGGTGATATCGCCCAAATAGCGGAACCACGGTCCGCGAGCATGGTGAAATGGCGATGTTGAACCAAAATAACGGATCGTGTGTCCGCATCCGGCTCTTCCGTCGCCTCAACTAGGAATAATGTCTCCCTCCGATAGGAACATCATCCGCTGAAACACTTTTGCGGACACAGAAGCCGTTATTCTTGAAAAAAAGAGCACATTAGGAGTTTGGCGGACTCAGGAGACGCTATTTAGCATAAAACTAGCGTTTTTCTGGTGAAATCACCAAAATAGCGGATCCAGGGTCCGCAAGTATCGCGAAATGGCGATGTTTGACCAAAATAACGGATCGTGTGTCCGCATCCGGCTCTCATATCGCCTCAACGAGCCGAAAAAATGTGCAAGGCGCTCAATTTTACCACGTAGGCTACTTATCGACTCTCTCTAATCCAACACACTGAGCCAAAAAATGCCTGGGACGTCCATAAAAGACGTCCCAGGCATACCATTAGCTGTTAGCTCAGCGTTTCTTCGATTGTCTCGGCTTAGAGAAGTTCCTGCGAAGCTTGCGGTGGCCGCGCTTCCCACGCTTTCTCTTGGACTCCCGATTGCGAAGCCCTTCTTCCTCTGCCTCAGTGTGTGGACCAATAGTAGCAGCTTCTTCAGCAGCTAACTCTGCTCCTGCTTCCGTTGGCGGGAGTACGCCCGACTCTTCCAATGCCTCAAACAAACCAATGTCTTCAGCTAACAGATCCTCATTAAATAGATCTTGCCCGAATTTAAATCTACTGAAATCACCGCTCAGTATCACCTGCACACTCTTAGAGCGGTTCACGATCACTGATTCGATCCGCAGCCATTCACAGAGCAGCGCAGCTATTACAACTACCTTCTGCACAGTCAACGGATGCTTTGGCGGACATGGCGGCTGATTAGAATTCTTATGAGCCTTGCCATCGGAACCGCCTTTGTCTCGATGCAGTCGGCCTTGATGATCCCGATGTGGACCCACAGCTAGCCCACCTTTCATGAATAGCTTTCATCTAGAGTTAACCAACTGCTATCAGTATAGTCAATTGTACCGAGATGTGTGAGTCCTGATCCTTTATTCGTCTTTCTGTGCGATCTTGCGCTTCAACCTCTCCAGCTCCCTCGTCACATCATCAGGGAGCGGCGGATTGCTTGCGCTCATCAGCATCGTGTCGTCTCTAGGTTTATCTTCTGATGGCTTCTGCTCAGGATCCGTATCCTTTAAATTGTCCATCACTTTCCGAACAGCCGCGACCTCGAGCAATTCCGTACCTCTCGGCGCATCCGCTGTAGGTTCCGCAACCTGCTCCTGCGCAGCTATTGTCTTTCCAGCAGCTTCCGGAAGCTTGGATTGCTCATCCATCTCAGAAGACTCAGATGTGTCGGTCTTCGTTTCCGAATCGTCCAGCTCACGTTTTACCGTTATAACAGTTCGCGTTCCGCTCATCCGCTCGTAGAACAGCAGCTTATCGCTGCTGAATATCCGAAGCAACAGATGAATGCCGCATGCCGCAGTCAAGATCATGAGAAGTACAAAGGACAACAATGTCCCCCACCGCGGAAGATCTCCGTACAATGCGGATATCATCAGTAGACTGAACACCCCGCCCAGCACAATATGCAGCATCCCATATCGCTTAACCAGTGCGATCCATGTTATTTCCCTCGGTTGTCCTCTACGCTTGTCTTCAATAACATGAATCCGTGTCACCATCTTACCGATCGTTCTTCCACCCGTAATGGTAGGTAAGATAATCATATAGATCAAAATGATTATGAACATACATAGTACTGAATACACCGCATTATTCAAATCCGTTGACCCGAACACAGCACCAGCCCGCTCAAACCCAAGCTTTATAGGGATCATTAACGGCATCAGCATAGCCATGCACATCATATCAATCAACAATGAGATACCGCGGCGAATGAAGCCAACTGTCATATGTTCCAATTCCACATTCTTATCCAGCTCTTCTGATCGAGGCAAGAAGTATGTAAAGATCGGCGACAACCAGAATCCAAGCATGCCCCCAAGTGTGTTAATGATCAAGTCGTCAACATCGAATAGACGATAGGGGCAGTCATATATCCCGTATAATCCGGTTAACTGCGTTACCTCAAAGAACAATGCCGTACAAGCGCTGATTATAAATGTTTGCCACACGTTGCGACGAAAATAATAGCGCATATAAATGCCCAACGGGATCGTTAAGCATATATTGAAAAATACTTGTAAGAAGGAATTCTCCTTCAGCAAGCTCAAGTACGAAGCTGGATTGTTCCAGCTGAACTGTGTTTGTCGAGCAATATCATTCACGAATTCGAACGGAGACAACTGCGCGTACGTCAACAGCGAACCCTCGCGAATACAGTTGCTTGTATCTTTAGGCAGCGGCAGGATGACCAGATAGTAAGCCGTTATACAATACAGCAGGAAGGAAAACAAGATGAATGAACGAAACTTGTTCACATAGCCATATTTACGATACTGCACGATCAGAAACGGTACGGTCAACAGAGCTGCTAGAATCGGAAACGTGAACAGCGCATATTTAATGGGCAGCACATAAGCGTCCATATCAAGTGACACCCCCTTTCAACCCTCTATTTAGTAAAATTAGTATATTACTCTCTCTTATCAGCGGTATCTAGTATATCATAGGTTGCATATGTTTCTGCCTTACAATGTTGAAACCTACATATCAATTCTGGTCACATGCTGACAATTATTCCTCTGAAGGCCGATCAAATGTCTGCAATCCCGTTTGCGATTCTCGACACGCATATCGATCAATTGTAAACTAGCTGTCGAACCTATTATTTTCAGTTCCTATGTATAACTTCAATCTCCGATGTATAGAATGATAGCAAGGAGTTGATTACATATATGGAACGTAGAGATATCTGGACCCATGAGCATGACGAATTGCTTAAAGATACGGTTCTGTACCATATCCAAAATGGCAGTACGCAATTGAAAGCTTTTAAGGCTGTGGCGGATAAGCTGCATCGCACAGCGGCTGCTTGCGGTTTCCGCTGGAATTCAGATGTAAGAAAGAAAGTGGAGCATGAGATCAGACAAGCAAAAGCAAGCCGAATCAAGAACAAGATGACATCCAAGTCAACTAGATCGATACTTCATCATGATCTCACAATTGATTCCATTGTATCTCACTTGAGTAAAGTGGAACGCATTCTCAAAGAGAAGGACCAATTGATTGAGCAGCTCAAAGGGGAAATTCAAGACTTAAAGGCCAGAAGCTCTAATGATGATTTGAATAGCTTAATCGCCATCTTGAAGCGCGCTAAAGATCTTGGAGCGTTGGACAAGTCCTCCAAAATCAGCTAAGCCTTGTTCTATATGAATAAGGGCTTTTCATATGGTGAAACAAAGGAAAAAGAACCGTCAACACGCATCATTCGTGTACTGAAGGTTCTTCTTTCTCATCTATTGTCATGCTGGGCTGGCACATTTTCAAATAATACATATCCATACTTGCCTAACATAATTCTCTCGCCTGATTGCACACAATTGTGGCTGAGGATGACATCGCCCGCAATATCGAACCATTCAACGATATCGTCATTTACGTTAAGGAGGGCTGTAAGCTCAGATCTATCATACATTCTTCTGAATCCGAACAAATAGTCTTCAGCTATCACAATTTCTATCGTACCTAGCGCTAATGCTTCATAGCTTGTTTTGATCCTTCCGAGTTCAACATAATAATAGAGCAGATTCTCATTCATGCTGTCCCATTGAAAATATCGGCGGTTAAAGGGATCTTCAAATCCCTCCATCCCTGCTTCATCTCCATAATAGATGCAAGGGCTTCCAGGCAGCATGTATTGCAAAAATGCGGCAGCCTTCTCCTTCTGAATCGCCAACTTTAGCGCTTTAGGGGATAGCTTATGCGTCGCCTTTTCATCTTTAGTCAAGTCGAACCGCTCTGTACCAACAGCCGTGAGTATGCGCATCGTGTCATGAGTAGACAGGCTGTTCATCAAGCAGTCGAGAACGGGCTTCGGATAATTTTCCGCGATCGTCATGACCGTATTTGCGAGCTCCGCTGCGCTGCTCTCCCCTTGAATAAAGGCAATAATCGCATTCTTATAAGGGTAGTTCATGACCGAGTCAAGCTCTGACTGTGTAAAGTACTTTCGCTTAATGCCGTAGCTTTCTTTGTTCGATGCATCTTCCCACACTTCACCGATAACGATAGATTCATACTTCTCATCCTTGACGATATGGTTAAGCTTCACGATAAACTCATCAGGCAGTTCATCCACAACATCCAAGCGGTAACCGTCAGCTCCTAGCCTTAGCCAATGTCGGATCACGCTATCATCACGGTTCAGCATAAAGTCCAAGTAACTGGAGTCCATTTCATTGACACAAGGCAAGGTATGAATGCCCCACCAAGATTCATAGCGTTTCGGATATTCAATAAAGTTGAACCATGACGAATATGGAGAGTTCGGATGGTGATACGCGCCATTGCCAAATACATTCTCCTTGTCGAAATAAACACTGTTGCTTCCAGTGTGTGAGAACGCGCCGTCCAATATGACCTTCATCCCGAGCTCTTGGGCAGCGTCGCATAACTCGATGAAGTCCCGCTCTGCTCCCAGCATCGGATCAACTCTCTTATAGTCCGCCGTATCGTAGCGATGGTTAGAATAGGCCATAAAGATTGGATTCAAATAGATGATCGATACACTTAGATCTTTCAGATACGGGAGCTTTGCTTGAATGCCCTTCAGGTTCCCGCCGAAGAAGTCGTTGTTCTCGATCTCGCCTTCATCATTCGACTGATATACAGGAACGTCTGTCAGCTGATCATGTACATGAAAGGGCTTCAGCTTATCGCTCAGATCGCATGAGCCCAGCTTGTTGAACCGGTCAGGGAATATTTGATACATGACTTTGCCTTTATAAGCTCGCGGTGTATCGTAATGCTTATCATAACAAGTAAGCTGCCAGCACTCACCCGAGCCAATGTTAGTTCCATTGAACCCTTGCTTGTAAACCTTGAATTCCGACCTCGTCGTCACCACTCTGAAATGATAATAGTACAAATCACAGTACTCTAACGCAAAACCGCCTGAATACCGATCCAAGCCGTGCTGCAAGGAGCTCCACACCATAGGAAATTCCTTATAATAGCCATGGTGATTCTCTACGCAGATGAATACCTCTTTCACTGCATACCTACGTGGAATGCCAATATTCATCGAACAAAGTTCATCCTGGCGAACGCAGCCGAATGGATCTTTATGCTCCAGCCGTTTGCTGTCATACATGATTGCCATTACTATCACCCGCATCTGCATAACAAGCTATGCTGTAGATGTGAAATCTATAACATAGCTTGTCAGAAATTATTTAATTTCCTTTACGCCCCATATGTTATCAGCATACTCTTTAACTGATCGATCCGACGAGAAAATGCCTGCTTTCGCGATGTTGACGAGCAACATGTTCGTGAACTTGCGCTTATCTGCATACGTGTTCGAAACAGCGCGCTGAGCGTTTACGTAAGAATCGAAATCAGCAAGAATCATATATACATCTGCTGTACCCAAGTTGTTCGTCAGCAACGATGCGACAAGATCGTCAAATCTTGTGCCCAGCGTGCCAGACTTCAGCATATCGATGATCGCCTTCAATTCTCGATTGCCGTTGTAATAGGTGAGCGGATTATAGCCCTGTCGCCATAGCGCTTCAACTTCTGAAGCGGTCATGCCGAACAGAAACATGTTGTCATGGCCCACTTGCTCGAGGATTTCCACATTAGCGCCATCCAACGTTCCGATTGTTACCGCCCCGTTAATCATTAGCTTCATATTTCCAGTGCCGGACGCTTCCTTGCCAGCAATCGAGATCTGTTCCGATATTTCAGCAGCTGGAATAATAATCTCGGCAAGCGAAACTTTGTAATCCTCGATAAATACAACCTTGATCTTCTCGCGCACAACAGGGTCTGCATTAATCATCTTGGAAACCGAAGAGATCAATTGGATAATCTGCTTCGCTCGCAAATAACCGGAAGAAGCCTTAGCCGCAAATATGAACGTGCGAGGAATGAACTCCATCTGCGGATTGCTCTTGATCTGGTCGTACAAATACAGGATATGCAGCACATTCAGCAGTTGCCTCTTATATTCATGGAGACGCTTAATCTGTACGTCAAATATCGAATCCGGATCCACAACGATACCATTGATCTTGGAAATATAGTCGCACAAAGCAAGCTTATTATGACGCTTCACTTCCCTTAGCTGTGCCAAGACGCTGCTGTCATCGTAATGCTTCACCAGGCCTTCAAGAGCCATAGCATCACGCATGAACTCGTCACCGATCAGCTCTTTCAGCAGCGCGGTCAGCTTTGGATTCGATTGACAGAGCCATCTACGATACGCGATACCGTTCGTCACATTGGTGAATTTAGACGGATACGTATGGAAGTAATCGCTAAAGATGCTCGTTTTCAGGATCTCGGTATGGAGCTTGGATACACCGTTCACCTTATGGCTGGCCGCGAGACAAAGATTCGCCATATGGATATGCCCATTAGCAATAACAGCCATATAGTCTACCTTGCCCTTATCCCCAGGATATAGCTCATATAGCTGCTGCGTAAGTCTACGGTTAATTTCACATACGATCTGATAGATTCTTGGCAGCTGCTGTTTAAACATATGCTCCGGCCAGCGCTCCAGCGCCTCGCTCATAACTGTATGATTCGTATAGGCTATCGATCTCGACGTGATGTCCCACGCCACTTCCCAATCGTAGTCATGCTCGTCCACTAACAGTCTCATGAGCTCGGGGACGCACAAGGCTGGATGCGTATCGTTGATGTGAATGGCAATCTTATCCGGCAAATTATACAGCGTGCCGTACTCCTTCATGTGCTTGTTCAGAATGCTTTGCAGTGAAGCGGAAACGAGCAAGTACTGCTGTTTCAGACGCAGAATCTTGCCGTCAATATGGTCATCCGCAGGGTACAGTACCTTCGTAATGACCTCAGCCATCATATTCTGCTCCAACGCCTTGACATACTCTCCGCGCGAGAAGGCGCTTAGATCCAAGCGATTCGGAGACTTTGCGCTCCAAAGTACCAGCTTATTTACCGCCTCCGAATCGTAACCCGATATCAACATATCATACGGCACAGCAATTACCGTATCATAATGGCATTGCGTCGCTTTATATCGGCCGCCTTGCATCGATTCCTCTACGCAGCCTCCGAACTTAACCTCATAGATCTCATCTTCTCTCGGTACGAGCCACACATCCCCGCGATTAAGCCAGTCATCAGGAAATTCCACCTGCCATCCATCAATGATCTTCTGCTTGAAGATCCCGAACTCATATCGAATGGAGAAGCCGGTGGCCGGTACAGCCGTTGAAGCTAGTGAATCCAAATAACAGGACGCGAGCCGTCCTAAGCCGCCATTGCCTAACCCGGCATCTGGTTCTAACTCGTATAGATCATCAATGTTGGTATCCAGCTTCGAAAGCGCGCTGGTAAAGGCTTGCTCCAGCCCTAGATTATACAGGTTGTTGCGCAATGAAGTCCCCACCAAGAACTCCATCGACATATAGTAAACCTGCTTCGCCTGCTCCCGTTCAACACGTTCACTGAACTGCTTGCGATGTTTCATCAAGAGATCTCGTACGACCGCGCATACGGCTCGATAGATCTGCTTCAATGTCGCTTCTGAACAATAACAACCGTTGTACTTCAAGCTTTTGTCATTCAACAATGTTAATATTTCAGTATGGTTTAAGTCCATCGTAGTTGCCCCCTGCTCTAGCTGCATAACACATTCACCTTAATGCGTAATTTCTTGATACAGCTCTAAGTAGCGTTTAACTGGCTCTTTCCAACTACAGTCGTATTTCATAATGGAGGAAACGATTACTCTGTGTTTTGCTTTGTCCTTATAGAAGTCCAGGCTTCGCTCAACGGCATTCAGCATATCGTGCGCATTGAACAATTTAAATGTAAAGCCTCGACCCTCAAGTGTCTCGATATTAATGGCTGGAACGGTATCGAACAGACCTCCCGTCTCACGGACGATCGGAATCGTTCCATAGCGCATCGCGATCAGTTGAGCCAAGCCGCATGGCTCACTCTTCGATGGCATAAGCAGCATGTCTGCTCCCGCATAGATTTGATTCGCAAGAGCAGCGTCAAATGTAATATTTGCAGACATCTTATTCGGATAATGCATGGCAAGTTCCTTGAACAGGCCCTCATATTTACGGTCACCTGTCCCTAGCATGACAAATTGCATATCGAGCCCCATCAGTTCTTTCGCGACACCTTCTACCAGCTCGAGCCCTTTATGCTTAACAAGTCTCGTTACCATTGCTATCAGCGGAATATCTGGATCAACCGGCAGACCTAGCTTCTCCTGCAGCCACGTCTTGTTCTCCAGCTTATGCTTCACGCAACCAACACGATACGTTTTATGAATCTGAGGATCGTGGTTCGGATCGTAATAATCGGTATCGATACCGTTGACGATGCCGTCTATTTTGTACGCATTCTCCTGCAGCATACGCTCTAACCCATGTGCATAGTAGGCATCACGAATCTCGTAGGAATACGTCTTGGATACCGTCGTGATCTTATCCGACAATACGATCGCGCTCTTCATAAAGTTAATACAGCCGTCATAGCTCGCTGCACCGCGCCATTCCTCCGACAAGCCTAATACATCAGCGAAGAATCTATCGCTTACTTGACCTTGATATTCGATGTTGTGAATCGTAAAGACCGTACGAATCTGCTCATACTGCGGGATGTGGCTGTAATTGGCCTTAAGCATTATAGGTATCAAGCCTGTTTGCCAATCGTTGCAATGAATCACATCGGGATAGAACCCGATATATGGCAGCGATTCTAGAATGGCTTTGCAGAAGTAAGCATATCTCTCACCGTCATCAAAGTGACCATATAGCTGATCACGATAAAAATAGGTCTCATTGTCAATAAAATAGTAGGTTAGGTTGTGCTTCACGCTGCGTGCTTTAAAGATTCCACAATGAATCGTCCGCCACGATAGACTGACAGCAAAGCTGGTTACATATTCAATCTCGAATTCCGGATTATTCTTGATCGCTTTATAGTATGGAAGGAATATACCAATTTCGACATCTTTGCAGTTAGCTAATTCGTTAGGCAGCGCATTGGCGACTTCACCTAGACCACCTGTTTTCACATAAGGGAATGCCTCACTCGTGGCGAATAATAGGTTCATATTAAATTCTTTCCCCTTTTTTAATAATCACAGGAGAGGACTCCACGCCTATAAGCGTCACGCCATCCGATATATGGACATTTTTATCAATGATTGCATATTCAATATGGGCGCCTTTCCCGATATGTGTTCCTTGCATCACGATGGAATTGCGAACCACGCTCTCTTGTTCAAAGGTGACGTCACGAAAGATAACCGAGTTCTCAACAGTTCCATCAATTCGGCATCCGTCGGCGATTAGGCAGTCAATGACTTTTGTGCTGTCCAAATAATGCGTAGGCACCTCGTCGCGCACCTTCGTATAGATCGGTCTCTCAGAATTGAAGATCTCCTCGCGAACACTCTCATCCAGCAGCTTCAGGCTGTTCTTATAATAGGAATAGGTGCTTTCATTTCTTAACACGGTATCCGTAAATTCATATACGTTCATTTTTAGCTTGTTCTCTGAAAATCTGCGCTGCAGAAATTCCTTTTCAAAATGATAGTAGCCGCGTGCAACGGAGTCTTCAATAATTTGAAGCAAGAAGCTCTTCTCCATCACGTACATGCCCATACCGCAGTACATATCACTAGTATAGGTATAATTAATTAACGCTTCGGTTACTTCTCCATGCTCCACCTTGAGTACAAGGTCCTTCTTCTGATTGGACAATTCAGGCACTTCATGATTTGCAATTACCGTTATGTCCGCACCCGACTTGAGATGGGATTCCAGAACAGGCTGATAATTAATGTTACACAGCACATTCGAATCGGAAATTAGTACATAATCACAGTTGATCTTATTAATAAAACTGACTGCCCCATGCAGGGCTTCCAGCTTGCCTTTATACACATTTCTCTTTCCTGCACCAAAGGGAGGAAGAATAAACAGTCCGCCGTTCTTGCGGTTTAGATCCCACTCACTAGCTAGATGTAGATGGTCCATCAGGGATTGATAATTGTACTTGGTAATAACCCCTATGGATGATATATTTGAATTCACCATATTGGACAGCACAAAATCAATCTGTCTATATCTACCTCCAAATGGAAGCGACGCATTCGTGCGATGCTTGGTCAACTCCCCCAATGCCTCATCATATATATTTGAAAATACGATCCCCAACATTTTCATTGCAAATTCCCCCCTTCAGTCATCAGCTCTAAACTATTTCATTCGGATAAATCACTTGACCCTCGATTACTTCCTTGTTCTGACCTACGACACTAATTCCTAAAGTACCCGTCTCCGTAGATACCGCGCCTCTTCCAATCAAGGCTTTCGTGCCAATCGTTACGTTTTCTCCGATGATGGCATATTGAATATCGGCATCCTTCCCTACATAGGAATTCGGCATGATAACACTGTCCTTGATGTACGCACCTTCATCTATCGTGCAGCCCGTAAATATAACGGAATTCTCCACTTGCCCTTTAATGTTGCAGCCCTCTGCAATCATTGAATTTTTGATCTTTGCTTTGTTGGAAATGAAGCACGGAGGCTTCGCATAGTTTCTCGCATATATCTTGAATTTTTGATCCTTCAGATCAATCGGTATATCTGGATTCAACAGGTCCATATTGGCTTCCCATAAGCTTTCGATCGTACCGACATCCTTCCAATAGCCGTTGAATAAGTAAGCGTACAGCTTCAGATTGTCTTGAAGCAGCTTAGGAATCACATCTTTACCGAAGTCATTTGAGGAGGCGGGATTCTGTTCATCTTGTATTAAATACTGCTTTAATACGTTCCAGCTAAAGATGTATACACCCATCGACGCTTTCGTGCTCTTCGGCTCTTTAGGCTTCTCTTCAAACTCGTATATGGCGCCGTCTTCATACGTGTTCATGATACCGAATCGTGAAGCTTCCTCGATCGGAACATCAAGTACCGCAATGGTACAATCAGCGCCTTTTGCTTTATGGTAATTGAGCATCTTCGCGTAATCCATCTTGTATACGTGGTCACCCGAAAGAATTAATACATATTCAGGATTGTACATTTCTATGAAATGAATATTTTGATAGATTGCATTCGCCGTTCCTTTATACCATTCTGACTTCTCACTTCCCTGATAAGGAGGCAGTATATGCGCGCCGCCATAATTATGATTCAAGCCCCATGGCTGTCCATTGCCAATATAGTTATTCAGGACAAGAGGTTGATATTGCGTGAGGATACCCACCGTATCAATACCAGAATGCACACAGTTTGAGAGCGGAAAATCAATAATTCTATATTTACCGCCAAATGGCACAGCCGGCTTAGCAATATCCTCTGTCAGCACTTTTAATCTGCTCCCCTGTCCACCTGCTAACAACATGGCAATACACTCTTTGCGGCGGCTTTCGATCATACTAATTCCTCCTTACAGTTCTTTTTTTCTTATTCATGTGCTTCTTAACTTGATAGAACACAGTTGACATCGGAGGAATCGTCATACGGATGCTGAAATCATAATTGTGATAATGGATCGGCTCACTAATGAGAGGCGACAGCACCGTTCCGGTTCCCCCGTATTTCGCATCATCGCTCGATAAGACCGGTATATAGGTTCCCTGATAAGGAACGCCAATTCTATAATCCTCCCAAGTTACAGGACAGAAATTGCATGCGACGATGATCTCGTTGCCATTGCGATCCATTCGACGAAAGAAGATGACGCTCTTCTGCCAGTCGTCATGGCTGATCCACTTAAAGCCTTCCCAATCGGCATCATTCTCCCATAATGGAGGATTCTCAAGATAATAGAAATTAAGATCTTTCACGTAATCGTGCATCTGCTGGTGTTTCTCATAAGTGAGCAATGACCAATCCAGACCTTTGTTATAATCCCATTCGATAAACTGAGCGAATTCATTTCCCATAAAATTAAGCTTCTTGCCTGGATGACCGATCATATAGCCGTAGAAAGCTCTCAGGTTGTTAAACTTCTGGTCGTAGTCGCCCGGCATCTTATTAATCATGGAGTACTTGCCATGTACGACTTCATCATGAGACAACGGCAGAACATAATTCTCAGAAAACGCGTATGTAAATGAAAATGTAATATTGTTGTGCTTATTTTTCCGGAATAAAGGATCGGTAGACATGTAATCCATCATGTCGTTCATCCAGCCCATATTCCATTTGAAGTTAAAGCCAAGTCCGCCCATGTAATCCGGCTTTGTTACGAATGGAAATGCAGTGGATTCTTCCGCTATCATCATCACGGTCGGATCATAGGCAAACGCTGCTTTATTCAGCTTCTGTAAGAACGTTACGGCTTCAAGATTCACATTTGACCCATGTATATTAGGCCGCCATTCTCCACCTCTTCTGCCATAGTCCAGATAGAGCATGGAAGCAACCGCATCAACTCTCAGTCCATCGATATGGTAGTTCTCAATCCAGAAGATCGCATTCGAAATTAGAAATGACATCACTTCATTCCGTCCATAATCGAATATGCGCGTGTTCCAGTCCGGGTGCTCATTTTTCAACGAATCTTTGTATTCATAGCAGCATTCTCCGTCAAACTCATACAACCCATTCTCATCCTTAGGAAAGTGCGCAACACTCCAATCCAATATCACTCCAATGCCCATCACATGACACTCATTAATGAAGCTCATCATTTCATGCGGCGTCCCATAACGAGAGGTAGGTGCGTAATAGCCTGTTACTTGATAGCCCCAAGAAGGCTCATACGGATATTCTGAGACCGGCATTAGCTCAATATGGGTATAACCCATTTCTTTCACGTACGGTATTAACTCTTCTGTCAGCTTCGCATAATTGAAATATTCGCCATCCTCATACTGCTTCCAGGATCCTAACTGCACTTCATAGATGTTAACTGGCTCGTTCATTACTTGTTTATTGGTCTTACTGTTACGATAGGTCTGGTCTGTCCACTTGAATCCACAGATGTCATAGATTTTGCTCGCGGTACCCGGTCTCGTTTCCATATGAAATCCATACGGATCGCTCTTGTAGACGAATGTACCGTCGGGCCTTTCGATATAGAATTTGTATGAATCATATGGTTTTGCACTCTCAGCAAAGTACTCCCATATCCCGTCCGTTAGCTTATTCATGATGGGGGCATCTATATTCCAATCGTTAAAGCTGCCAACGACTCTAACACTTTTAGCATGCGGGGCCCAAACCCTGAAGATATACCCCTCTATGTTCTTTACTGTATGAGCGTGACATCCTAACCATTCATAAGCCTTGAAATTTGCTCCTCGGTGGAATAGCTCGGCTGGCGTTTGCTCCATGCTTTTGATCATCATCACGTCCTTTTCCTATTACATATCAACCGATCTTTTTTTGTTATAAATGGAAAACAGGTTACATCGTTATCTTTATGTATTAATAAAATAATCATGCCGCTATGAAAATAGAACGAAATTTACATTTATTTCATTTTCTTTATTTTCATAAATTCGCCTAATTTATGGTAATTAATCATTTGTGTTTATTTTATAGCTAGTTGAGGTAATTCTAGAGGTTTGGTGTGGTGGTCGGGAAAAATGGGGCAACAAACAAAAACACCGCCTACAGCGCATATAGTTTTAGAAAACTTGAAAGGTTCTAAACTATATGCACGATAAGCGGTGAATACGAACGTAAACTTTATACGATTAGTGAAATTGCGGTAACTGCGAATATCGGAATAACCACAATTAATGCAGCAATGATCAGTTTCTTCTTCCTCATAAAGTGGGAGATCTCATTTATCTCTTCGCGCCAATCTGTCTCTTCTATATGTTCCGAGATATTTAATCCACACTTACAGCACAACGCAGCATTTGAAGTCAGTTCATGATCACATTTTGAAGCACTAATCATTTCTACATCCCTTTCAGATCTGATATGTTCTCTCCTTCACAAAGTTTAGCACAATAAATCTTAGGGGTAAATGGTTGTAAGTTCTTAGCAATGTATCATCTGGTAAACTGACTAAATAAAGCACTTACTTTGAATACACACATAAACAAAACCGTTAATTAAGGAGACTTCTAACATGAACTATTCTTTTGATGTGTCTTTAGAACAGAACGAAGCGTTTTCAGTTTTCCTGAAACAAAAGATCAGGGAATTCAACAATGAAAAATCAATTTACCACCGTGAAGCACGCAAAGAAGGGGCTGTCCAACCAATCAACATCATCGTCTTGGATAAAGACAAGACATGGATTGGCGGCATTTCTGCCGAAGTCTATTGGAACTGGTTAGAAATTCACGATTTTTGGCTCAAAGAAGACTATCGTGGTAACCGGCTTGGCAGCCTCTTACTCGATAAAATAGAAGCCCTTGCTGTGGAGAAAGGTGCAACAAAGGCATTGCTCACAACTTACGAATTTCAAGCACGAACATTTTATGAAATGCACCAATACATGGTTGTAGGCGAAATTAAGGATTACCCGCCTGGGAGCAGTTACTACACAATGGTAAAAGAACTCAAGGGTGAAATTTGTGTTCATGGCTTAAGGTTGGTATGATAATCATATAGCTCATAAGTAGAGACGAATTCATCCTTATTGAGAGTGGGGATGAAGCCTCGAACCAAGAAGCCGCAGGATAACCCTGCGGCTTCTTGATTTATTGACTAATTTGCAACACTTATTTATTCAAAAGAAATCTGTTAGCATTAAGTTCTTGGCGAAGGGAATCTTGCTCCTTCAAAGTGTGTAGAAGTTACTCCAGGTATATTAGGTGCTACCTCACCAGCAATACCGCTGTTAACGATAATATCTACATGATCCCCTGCTTTGAGATTCAGAATAGTTGACACATTGACCACGTTATTATTGTTGGATGGTCCAAAGAAATCGTTGTCAGCAGCAACATAAGGATCACCGTTAACTCTAATTGCGACTAGAACCCTATAATTTACCGCATGATTGTTAGGGTTAAACGATACGGTACCACTAATCAGATAAACACCATTATGCCTTGGAGTAAAGGTAGAAGTAACAGGATTATATTCATTAGCCAGATCAAATTGTTCTTCCGGGAATAGAACCTTTACATTCGTGTTAGCTGGTACGGGTTGATTCGCAACACCTACTGCTCTAAATGCAGATGCTACTACCAGATTATCAGATCCATAACCGCCCACGTTGACGGTTACTACCGGATTACCGATGTTGTTTAAACTTGGATTGCCCACATTCGATATCGTGTCTGTATCATTCTGAGCTTGTGCTGTTTCTTGAGCTGTTGAATGATTTTGAGTCTGTGTTTGTGCTTGAGATTGATTCTGGGTTTGGGTCTGTGCTTGAGATTGATTTAGAGTTTGGGTTAGTATTTGTGATTGCATTTGGGCTTGGAGCTGGGCTTGCTGCTGAAGCTGTACTTCGACCTCCACTATCCTAGCCTTCAGCTTGCGGTATTTATATTTGCATTTGTCCTCCAAGATGAATACCTCCTACTTCTGTTATGATCACTGGCGACCTCTTGAGAAAGATCTATGACTTCGCGGCGATCATTAAAATAAACGGAATATATCGAACAGGACCTCTCTACCAACTCGCCAATGTATTACTAGTATGTTCATAACTGATAGGTTTGGTGTGGACGAACTTACGACTCTATTCGTTTAATTATTGATAGAAATAGGTGCATAGTATTACGCCTATAATATAGTTTGCTAGTTCGAGTATGACTTTAATGCTGAACAAAGCACATACGAAATAGATGATTTGAAGAAGCGTCCCTTGTAAGTTATTAAAATGACCGTTTTGATTAAGAAGGAATATAATTTTTTGTTCTACTTTAAGTGTTATTGCTGGCAATATACCGGTTACAACCGAGTATAAGATAATAAGCAGAAAAATGAATCTCGCTTCTCCCTTGATCATGGAATACAGTAACTTGATGTTACACACATCTTGTTTTTTAGTTGCTCTGTACAAGGTCTTCATGGCAAAGCTCCTTATTAGCAAAATAGACTGTTCTTGTAAGCTCAATTCTTTGAACTTCTCCCCCTGAAGGAGGGTGTTAATATCTTTTCTACAAGAAAACGCCAAATAACACCACTTGAAACGATTCGCAAGGAATTAAAGAAAAAACTGAAACACTCCCCTTCCGTCTCGAATAAGCTAACTTTTTCAGAGCAAGAGCTTTTGAATAAAATTAGTCGGATGACCCAGGAGCACAACCTAAATAATGTGACCCGAACAAAGGCCTATCTTGAGTTTTATCTTCGACATCCTGAAATCCACTGGGCATTTTTAGGACATATGGTATCAAGGAACGGTGGATGGAATATGACCGATCTCAGGGGAGAGTTTCTAACCAAACTGCTCTCACGCAAAGAGCAGGAATCATTTTTTCATTTTTTAGAACGCGGTAACTGGCTGATTTTCCAAGATATATACCCGCAATTTCTGCTTTACAGTGAGAGTTTAAAGCAAAATAGACCCATGTTTTATCTACTCCCTCAACTAGGCGTTTCCATGTTTATGGAAACGGTTTGGAACTATTTTTGGAGAGTTCGAGATGCGTATATTCTTTGTATAGCGTTAGTCATCAATGAACAAAGCTACCTGGAACAAAGGGTCGTTCAAAATCCCCATTATCAAAAAGAAATATTCAACAAAATCGAATTTCAACTTCAGAACTGGCTGCCAATTAATCAAATTGTTTTTCCTTCGGAAGGCAACAATCTAAAGGGGCAGATTCTTCAACAATTCCAGTCTCTATCAGAGCGTATTATATTTGGAAAGAGGCTGTATGCCGTTTTATTTAAAAATATGGATTTTCATAAACAGGCCCTGCATTGGGCGAAATGTCATCCGCATACCGGATCAAGAAAAGATTATTGGCCGCATTTATTCAATGATGTAAATGAAGGTGTACCTGGAATTACTCTTCCATTAAGGTTAAAATCGTGCCGGCTTCGCAAAGGAGCGAGTAGAATTTACAGCCCTAAACTAGAGTTTGCCTGGAAAAATGTCAATCAGCCTGAAGCAGAACCAGGGGATTGGTTTCATGATGTAAACGTAGTGGACTATTTAGAGGATGACCTAGAAATGATGGAAGGAGAGATCAAGAATGAATACTGTAAAACATTGGTACTTCTTGAGGTCGCCACACATGCCAAAAAAACGATTGACTTTTTTGATCAAAGATAATTTAGTATGCGCAGTGCTGGCATCATTGCTTGGCATAATGTCTTACGCGAAAGATTTTTTGATGAACAATAAAGCATAAAATCATTAATTGAAATTCTATTTCAGTCATAAAAAATACCGCCCTTCATCGGATTTTTACACCCAATAAATAACGGTATTAGTTGATATGATACATAGATGCCTCTACGACACTTTATGCTCAATTCTCAGCTTATCCGCAACCATCGCGATGAACTCGCTGTTTGTCGGTTTCGACTTGCTGATATTGATCGTATAACCGAACAGACGGCTGATGCTGTCGATGTTGCCGCGTGTCCAAGCGACTTCAATCGCGTGGCGAATAGCGCGTTCGACGCGGGATGGCGTCGTCTTGTACTTCTCAGCAATCGCCGGATACAGCGTCTTCGTGATCGAGCCAAGAATCTCGATGTTGTTGTACACCATCGTAATCGCTTCACGCAAATACTGGTAACCCTTTATATGGGCAGGTACCCCGATTTCATGGATTATCGTCGTTATATTCGCATCCAGGTTCTTGCTCTTGGCCATAGGAACTACATTGTTCTTGTGTACGGAGCTTGTAATAAAGGAGCTCGCAGCAGAGCTTGAACCAGTCGTTTGAATCGATCCAGAACCGACAAGCTGACGAATACGGCTAACCAACACATCCATATCAAAAGGCTTCAGTATGTAGTATGACGCTCCAAGCTGCACCGCACGCTGTGTGATGCTCTCTTGACCGAACGCAGTCAGCATAATGATCTTAGGCTGCACAGGCAATTCCATCTGGCGGAGACGTTCCAACACACCAAGACCATCAAGATGCGGCATAATAATATCGAGAATAAGGACGTCCGGCACCGTTCTCGACTGATCGAAATACTGCAGCACTTCTTCACCGTTATAGGCGACACCAGTAACGACCATATCTTCTTGTTCAGACAAAAAACCTGCTAACAAGTTCGTAAATTCTCGGTTGTCATCCGCTAACAATACCTCAATCTTTTGCACTAAAGTTCCTCCCTTGACCCAAGTATCATATCTGATATGTTATCACTATGCTGTGTTTTGTTTATTTCTTCCTTAGATCAAGTAATTCGACATTTGCAATGAAATTCCTCCTGTCGAATTTAATTTTTCTTTTCTTTTTCGAGAATTTATTTTATAATAATAAATTTGCACATCATTCAACAGATTTCATTCTTGTTCGTCCCAATTCGACATTCACTCTTATTAAACCGAAAGGTTCACGCGCTTGTCGTGAACCTTTCCTTGATTCCATTGCGATTCTGATAAGACCACACCAGCATCCTGCAGCATCCATTCGATAAAGCAGCCATAGCCAGAGCTCGGATTGTTAACGAAAACGTGAGTTACGGCACCAATTAATTTATTGTTCTGTATGATCGGACTTCCGGACATGCCCTGAACGATTCCGCCTGTCTTCTGCAGCAATCGCGGATCGGTTATCTTAATCACCATACCCTTGGTTGCTGGAGAGCTTTGCTTAGTTACATGCACAATCTCAATCTGGAAGCGTTCTACCTCTTGACCATTCACGACAGTCAACATTTCAGCCGGACCCTCTTGTACCTCTTCATTGAAACCGATCGGAATCGGTTCCTTGAACAAGCTGTGTTCAGGATTAGCTACCATCTTGCCAAATATGCCAAATGGCGTATTCCGCTCAACATTGCCCAGCACTCGGCTTTCCTTCAAGAAATGAGCTCTCTTCTCTCCTGGTTCACCATTCTGACTCTTCGAGATCGAAGTTACATTGGATTGTACAATTTCTCCTGTTCCAACCACAATTGGAGTCTGGGTATCCATATCCGTAATGACATGTCCAAGCGCGCCGAATACACCTTGATCAGGGGCATAGAAAGTCAGGGTTCCTACCCCAGCAGCGGAATCACGGATATACAGGCCTAGCCTCCACGCCTTGTCATCCGTATCATACGCTGGCTCAAGCTTCGTATTCAGCTCGCTAGAACCACGCTTAATCACAATATCCAACGGTTTCTTCTTCTCTCCCGCTTCACGGACGACATCAGCAACTTTGCTTATGTCTTGAATGCGTTCACCATTTATGCGAACAATAAGATCGCCACGCATAATGCCAGCCTGCTCTCCAGGCGACAGCTTACGTTCTGATGACACCTGAACGAGATGGTGACCAACAACTAGTATACCGGCTGATTTAACCTTAACTCCAATCGTCTGGCCCCCTGGAATTACGCGCAAGTCAGGAACCACATTGACTTTAAATGTCTTTAGAGGTATGCGATTAAACAGCTTAAGCTTCAGTTCAGCCTGTCCCGACTGGGAGGATGACAAGGAGATCGGTTGATTCAACGGTACATTAACAGAAGCGGATTGAATTCCGTTGACCTGCAAGATGTCCGGTCGATCTACAGTTGCCTTCGCCATAACCGGCATTACCAGATTAAGCTGTTTCTGCTGCCCCTCAAGAATGCGCAGTTGGGTTGGCAAAGCGGCATAAGTGCGAAAAGGAGCTGTTGTACAGCCAATACAAATCATAATAACGAGTACAAGACCTAACAGCCGTTTCAAGTTGGGGTTCAAAGGTGTCCTCACTCCTTTGTTGACAAGCTTAACGCTGAAGGGTTGCCCCCCTCAATCGTAACATTAAGTTAACCCTGACCCCTGTCTTTTATGAGTGAAAATGATTCCTAGAACCCTTGATTTTACGCGCCTTTTTGCCGTTCCGCCAGCTTGAGCATTTCTTGTGCGTGGTAGATAGTCTTTTCCGTTACTTCCACTCCGCCCAGCATTCGAGCCAGTTCTTGAACTCGCCCTTCCTCGCTCAATTCCGTCACCTGAGTGGAAGTTCGTTCCTCCACGACAGATTTCTCTATGTAATATTGATGATCCGCCATACACGCGACCTGCGGCAGATGGGTAATCGCAAACACTTGCCCGCTGAGCGCAACCTCTGACAGCTTCTCTGCAATGGCTTGAGCAGCTCTTCCGCTGACGCCAGTGTCCACTTCATCAAATATAAGTACAGGAATACGGTCAACCTGCGCAAATATCGTCTTCAGCGCAAGCATGATACGCGACAATTCTCCGCCTGAAGCAATCTTGTGGAGCGGTCGTAAAGGTTCGCCAGGGTTAGCTGAGATCAGGAATTCAACATCATCCCAACCATTCTTGGTCAGTCTGATGAATGAACCGTCAACCTCTACCCCTTGCGAATCTTGGATCCGTTCCATGCGAATGCCAAGACGGGTTCTTTCCATATGTAAATGTTTCAATTCACTCTCGATCTTCATAATTAGCTCAGCAGCCAGTTCTTTACGGCAATCGCTTAACAATTGAGCTTGATGCACGGCCTCTTGAAGGCGAACCTCCACTTCACGTTCCAGCTTCCCGATCCGTTCATCTTTGTGCTCCAGATTGTCGGCTTCGTTCTTGATTCGCTTGAGATGCTCCAGCATGTCTTCAATGGTCGAACCATATTTACGCTTCAATGAATGAATAAAGTCAAGCCGATCTTCGATTTCCTCCAGGCGTTCTGGATTGAATTCGATCTGCTCTCGGTAATCACGCAATTGGAACGCGGCATCTTCTAAGGAGTAGAAGGCTGTCTGCAGCTGCTCTACAATCGGCTGAAATTGCTCAGGATCAACCATTGCAATCTGTTCCAGCTTATCAACCGCAACGGTAACGGCATCCATCGCACCATGTCCATATAACAGCTCATAAGCACCACTGACATGATCCATTAGCTTTTCCGCATTGGATAGTTTGCGCTTTTCTTCAGTTAACCATTCATCTTCGCCAATCTTTAGCTTAGCGCCCTCTAATTCCTCAATCTGAAAACGATACAGATCCAGCATCTGAAATGCCTTCTGGCTCGTTTGCTTCAGCTGTTCCAATTCATTCTTGACGCTCACAAATTGCTTGTAGTGGTCTTGGTATTGCTGTTTCAGCACAGCCAGCGGCTCACCGCCGTAAGAATCCAGCCAATCCAAGTGCTTGTCTACTCGCAGCAGCGATTGATGCTCGTGCTGTCCATGGATATTAATTAACATATCGCCAACTTCACGCAGCATCGTCAGATTCACCATTTGCCCGTTAATACGACAAGAGCTCTTCCCTTGAGCCGTTAACTCACGTCGAATGATGAGCAGTTCCTCTGAAGATGCCGCAATTCCAAGCCCTTCAATAACAGACCACACCGGGTGATCCTGCGGCAGATCGAAAGAAGCCTCCACTTCCGCCTTTTCACATCCATAGCGAACGAAATCAGATGATCCTCTTCCCCCTGCGACTAAACTTAATGCATCGATAATGATCGATTTACCCGCGCCTGTCTCACCTGTCAACACATGAAAACCTTTGTGAAATCGCAATTGAACCGATTCGATTACTGCTAAATGACGAATTGACAAAGCTGCTAGCATTGCAGCACTCCCCCCCCCCCCGAAGTATAGCCTATGAAATATAGTTCAATACTTGATCGACGACCTTCTGCCCTGTTTCGTTCGTGCGGCTTACGATCAGAATCGTGTCATCACCGCAGATTGTCCCCATTATTTCAGGCCATTCGATGGAATCCATATTAACCGCAATCGAGTTAGCAGTACCTGGCAGACATTTGATCACAACCAGATTCTCAGCGCGATCGATACTGACGAAGCCGTCCAATAATGCTCGCTTCAGCTTCTGTGTCGGATTGAATCGTTGATCAATCGGCAGAGAATACTTATATCGACCGCTGTCCGTAGGTACTTTGATCAAGTGCAATTCCTTCATATCACGCGATACTGTTGCTTGAGTCACGTGATATCCCGCATTGCGGAGCGCATCGACCAACTCATCCTGCGTTTCAATCTCATTGCTCATAATAATTTCTCGTATCTTGATGTGCCGTTGACCTTTCATGGGGTCCCTCCATTGAGATATTTATATTGTATAAATCATTACTTCAATGTTAAATGATCTATTCAGCCGCTGTTTCAGGCTCACCTATATCTATACGTACAACCCTTACACTGCGTTCTGCCTGATTCACAATTACGATTCCATCAGATTCTGGAAGTGCCATGCGATAAGCAGCCCACAGCTTCCGCAATCCTGCCGCGCTCCAATCCAGCTCCATTCGTTCACGGACAATTCGTACCGGATACCATTCCTCATCCCGCGTCACCATACAGTCAACCCATAAGCGAGACACGCGTTCTTCTTCCGTATCCACGCGAAAATGCAAGGGAATATAATACTTTCCTCCGATGATCTCAAAGCCTTCCCTTTCCAGCCACCTATCTACTTCTTCGTCATGTACATAATGATCTGTCAGATGAAGCTGTTCCAGCGGTTCCGGACGATGCAGCGCATAGTAAGTAGCGGCAGCCGCCCATACAATCAGTGCGATAATAATCAAAGCGAGCACTAAATTATCCCCTAACATCAGACACCAACTTCCTTCCAGGGTATTTGCTGGTATTGAATGGATCTGGAAGCGTTATGCAAGTTAATCGAAGTCATTAGTATAATTATGCACTTATAGGCGGTGAAAAGAAACTCATCCTTTAGAACATTCTTAATAGGATGAGTTTCTGTGTGAAGCGGTATTCTGTTACACGGATCGGAACTTACTGTTGGCTTCCTTCACAACATCTGCAATTCGATCTCGTGATACGATAGTACTCTCTGCTGTAACATCCACTTCCGGCACTTCCCATAGGGCTAAAAATTCAATATTGCCTTCGCCACCGGTAATTGGCGAGAATGTGAGTCCTTGTAATGTGAAGCCCAGTGTTGCGGCAAAGTCCAGTATGTCGCGCAGTACGGCTTCATGAGTTGCTGGCTCTCGCACAACACCGGACTTTCCAACCTTGTCTCGCCCAGCTTCAAATTGCGGTTTAATGAGCCCCACAACACGTCCTGGACGAGAGATCAGCGCCTTCAGCGGCGGCAGGATAAGCTTTAACGAGATAAATGAAACATCTATAGTCGCGACATTCGGTGCAGGTCCATCAAGATGCTCAGGCTCAACATAACGGAAATTGGTGCGTTCCATAACCCGGACTCGCTCATCATTGCGCAAGGACCAGTCTAATTGATTATAGCCAACATCGATAGCGTATACCATCTGTGCACCATTTTGGAGCGCACAATCTGTGAAACCTCCGGTTGACGCTCCAATATCCATCATGATCGCATCTTTCATCTCAATACCGAATTCAGTAATTGCTTTTTCAAGCTTCAGGCCGCCCCTGCCCACATACGGATGCGGAGCACCCTTCACATGGATCGGGACTGAGCGAGGCACCTTCATACCAGGCTTCTCAATACGCTCTCCCTCTGCATAGACGAGCCCTGCCATTATCGCGGCCTTCGCCTTCTCTCGACTTTCATAGAAAGCTTGTTCTACGAGCAGAACATCTATGCGTTCTTTTGGTATAGACATATCCGAACTCCGTTCTGTCAATATTGCTTACGATGTGGATTGTGCTCGCGACATACGATTGTCATTGCGTGCAAACAGCATCGTTTTCACTTCATTTACGACGCGTTCCGGTACTAATCCAACTTCTTCACGCTGCTCCTTGATGCTGCCGTGCTCAACGAAATAATCTGGTATTCCAAGCAGTGTGATCGCCATATGATGAATATGATGCTCTGCATAGAACTCCAACACAGCGCTTCCTAGGCTTCCTTTAGCGGCTGCTTCCTCCAGCACGAAGATTGGCAAGCGTTCTTTCGATAGCTGCAGCAGCATCGCTTCATCCAACGGCTTCATAAACCGAGCGTTGATCACACGCAGGGAGATACCTTCACGCTTCAGCGTCTCAGCCGCTTCTTCCGCGACTTGAACCATCGGTCCAATCGCAAGGATAGCTGCGCTATCGCCAGGTCGCAGCATTTCCCATGTTCCGATAGGTATTGGTGTCATCACGGGATCGATAGGAACTCCCACGGTATTGATTCGCGGATAACGAACTGCGATTGGACCGCAATCATAATCGACTGCTGTCTTCATCATATTCCGCAGCTCATTCTCATCCTTCGGCATCATTAGCACGATGTTTGGAATATGACGCATATACGCGATATCGTATATACCTTGATGAGTCTCCCCGTCCGGACCTACAAAGCCTGCACGGTCGATCGCAAATATAACATTCGCATTCTGACGGCATATATCATGCACAATCGAATCATAAGCGCGCTGCAAGAATGTCGAATATACCGCGAATACAGGCTTCATGCCTTCTAGCGCCATAGATGCGCACATCGTAGCAGCATGCTGCTCGGCTATGCCGACATCGATCATACGGTTCGGGAACAGCTCCGCGAACTTCAGCAAGCCGGAGCCGCCAGGCATCGCGGGAGTAACCGCAACGATTCGCTCATCCTCACGCGCTAGTTCAATCAGCGCATTTGAGAATATTTCCGTATACATCGGGTTGCCGACTGCTTTGAGAACCTGCCCTGATTCAATCTTATATGGTGTTATGCCATGCCATTTATGAGAGTCAGCTTCAGCTGGAGAATATCCTTTGCCCTTTGTCGTAATCACATGTACAAGCACAGGGCCGTCAACGCGGTCAGCTTGTTCGAACACGTCTATTAATTTGGGAATATCATGACCGTCCACTGGTCCGAGATACGTAAGTCCAAACTCTTCAAACAACATGCCGGATACAACCAGATACTTCAGTCCATCCTTTAGGCGTTCAGCTTTCTTCGCCAGATTGCCGCCAATTGCCGGAATCTTCTTCAAGAACTGTTCCAATTCATCCTTCATCTTCACATACGTTCGATCAGATCGTATCTTGGTTAAGTAATTGTGAAGCGCACCTACGTTCGGCGCTATGGACATCTCGTTATCGTTCAGGACAACCATCAGCTTCTTCTGTTCATGTCCGATATGGTTCAACGCCTCAAGCGCCATTCCCCCGGTCAACGCTCCATCACCGATCACAGCGATAACCTTATTGTCTTCGCCTTTAAGATCACGCGATAGTGCCATCCCCATTGCCGCGGACAACGATGTACTGCTGTGGCCGGCTTCCCATACATCGTGCTCGCTTTCAGCACGCTTGACGAAGCCGCACAGACCTTTATGTTGACGCAGAGTATCGAATTTATCTTTCCGACCTGTCAATATTTTGTGTACATAAGCTTGGTGTCCCACATCAAACAGGAATTTATCTTTCGGACTGTTATATAGATAGTGGAGGACAACTGTTAGCTCGACCACTCCCAAATTAGGGGCTAAATGCCCGCCTGTTTCAGACAGCTTCTCAATTAGAAAACGACGTATTTCTTTGGACAGAGCAGGTAACTGTCCGACTGGAAGCCGCTTCAGATCACTTGGTTGATTAATCTGTTCGAGCAGCACAAGATTACCTCACTTTCGTTGGTTCAGAATATGACACTTTTTCATGAGCAAAGTGATGCCCTGCGTCATTTCAATAAAGTTAAAACATTTTCCTAAATGATAGCACAATTTGCGTTGCAAAACTAATCGAACTGTCACAGGCTAATGCATAGGGCATCTACAATATCCGTTTATGTCTAATTATATCATAGATTAGAGCCAAGACATTCCTAATCAATGATCTCGATTCATTAAAAAGTCTGCAAGATCAAACAGATGCGCAGGTGATGGAATGTTAGCATCGATAAGCGCTTGCTTCGCTTCCTCAGTTAAACTCGCTACCTTACGCTGCGATGCTTCAAGACCAATGAGATAAGGGTAGGTTACTTTGCCGCTCTTCTCATCGCTGCCTTTGGATTTGCCTGTTCGTGCTTCTTCTCCGATAACATCAAGAATATCATCTTGGATTTGGAAGGCTAGTCCAATATTATGACCGTATCGTTCAAGACCCGCTATCTGCTCCTGTGTCGCTCCGCCTATACGAGCCCCAGCCCGTAAAGAGAAGATAACGAGATCGCTCGTTTTATGCAAATGGATATAATCCAACTGTTCTTGTGAAGTTATTCCCTGTTCGCCAAGCATGTCAGCTGCTTGACCGCCGACCATGCCGCGCATTCCCGCATATTCCGCTAGTTCTTCCGTTACGGCCAATGTGACCTCTGCTGGTACTCCGTATCGTTTGGTTGTTTGAGAAACGCTGTAAAAAGCTTGCGTCAGCAGGCCGTCCCCAGCCAGTATAGCCATCGCTTCGCCATACACCTTATGATTCGTGAGCTTGCCGCGACGATAATCATCGTTGTCCATTGCAGGTAAGTCATCATGTATGAGCGAATACGTGTGGATCATCTCGATAGCGCAAGCCGTAGGAAGCGCCGCTTCCATGCGTCCACCTACACTCTCGCATGCAGCGATCACCATCAGCGGTCGCAGCCGCTTGCCGCCTGCCATTAGGGAGTAGAGCATCGATTCGCGCAGCGGTCCAGGCACATCCCATTCGCGGTTCAGCTCACGGGGAAGCGCTTCCTCAATCATCGATATTCGGGCATCCATATACGCCCGAATACGATCTGCTTGATTACTCATTACCGTCACCCGCTTCCGGCTGGAACGGTTGACGCTTCCATTCACCGTCCTGCTCCGTCAGCATCTCAATTCGACGTTCTACCTGCTCAAGCTTCGCTGAACAGCTATTGGACAAGAGCATGCCTTCTTGAAATAGCTCGATCGCTTGCTCTAGCGGCACATCTCCGCTTTCGAGCTGCTGCACGATGTGCTCAAGCCGTTCCATGGCCGCCTCAAAAGACAGGCTCTGAATTTGTTCCATCTCATGATTCATCTTCGTCTCTCCCTTTCAAAGACCAGACTTGGGCATCGATCTGCCCATCGGCCACCTTCACTTTGATCACATCGCCCAACTGCACGTCGTCCAGCTTGCGAATCAGCTTCGTCTCCTGCTCGTCATAGACGAGGCTGTAGCCGCGAGCCATTACTTTAAGCGGGCTAAGCGCATCGAGCTGCCGTATAGCTGCAGTTAGCTGCATGCCCTGCCTGCGCGTTAAAGCGTGCATCGCCGCCCGCATCTCTCGGTCAGAGGAGCGCAGTCGATTGTGCGCGATCTTCACCTGATGCACAGGCGATTGATCCTTCAAGCGCGCGGTGAGCGCTGCGAGCTGCTTCTCCTTGCGGCTTGCAAGCGATCGGCTCTGATTCATCAGCCGATCGTTCCAGCGCGCAAGCGCAATGCGCCGCTGCTCCAGCGCTTGCTTCGGGCGGCGCATGACGCCCGCCTGCTGCGAGCGCAGCAAGCGCTCCTGCTGTACGGCGATCGAGCGCCGAACTGCCTGCTTCAGGCGCGAGCCGAGATGGCTCAGATGCTGCCGCACATCCTCAATGTGCGGTACAGCCAGCTCGGCTGCCGCCGTAGGCGTTGGAGCGCGGAGATCCGCGACGAAGTCGGCGATAGTGAAGTCGGTCTCATGACCGACCGCTGAGATGACAGGGATCGCCGATTCTGCAATTGCGCGCGCCACCTCTTCCTCGTTAAAAGCCCATAGCTCCTCGAGTGAGCCGCCGCCGCGTCCAGCGATGATGACATCAACCTCGCCATAGCGGTTGAAGGCACGGATCGCTGCCGCGATGGATGGCGCCGCCTGCTTGCCCTGCACAAGCACGGGCATTAGCAGCACGGGAATACCCGGCTGTCTGCGATTCAGCGTCGTTATAATATCGCGTATCGCGGCCCCTGTCGGTGACGTTACCACACCGATGGCTTTCGGGAACGCAGGAATATTCCGCTTGCGCGTCGCATCAAACAGCCCTTCACTCTGCAGGCGCTCCTTTAACTGTTCATAAGCCAAGTACAGGCTTCCTAAGCCGTCAGGCTGCATCTGCTGAGCATAGAATTGATACTGCCCGTCACGTTCATATACCGTGACATATCCCTTAGCAATGACGCGTGTTCCTTCCTTCGGTCGGAAGGCGAGTCTCTGATTTGCAGAAGAGAACATAATAGCCTTAATTCTGCTGTCCGCATCTTTAAGAGTAAAGTACATATGACCGCTGGAATGGTGCGTGAAATTTGATATTTCCCCGCGCAGCCATACATCCTGCATTCGTGCATCGCCGTCCAGCTTCATGCGTATGTACCGGTTCAGATCTTTCACGCTCAAGATTCGGTCTTCACTGGCTTGCAGCATTCTCCGCCTCCTTTCGGTCCATTCCTGCTGTCATTATTGAATCTGATGAATTCGCTTGGCAGACTTAAGCGTGTTATACATCAGCATCGTTATTGTCATAGGTCCTACGCCGCCTGGAACAGGAGTAATCCACTCACACATGTCCTTCACGTCCTGGTAATCTACATCGCCGGCAAGCTTGCCGGATTCCAAACGGTTCATTCCTACGTCGATGACGACAGCGCCCGGTTTCAAGTAGGAGCGATCCAGATAATTAGCACGGCCGATTGCCACCACAACGATATCAGCCAGCTTCGTCAGCTCTTTGATGTTCTCTGTGCGAGAATGGCACATGGTGACCGTCGCATGCTCTCGCTGCAGCAGCAATGACACCGGCTTACCGACGATATTGCTGCGGCCGATCACGACGGCATGCTTGCCCGCGATCTGAACCTGATATCGCTTCAACATCTCAATCACACCTGCAGGCGTACATGGAAGCAGGGAATCATCTCCGATAACAAGGTTGCCTACACTGACAGGATGAAACCCATCTACATCCTTCTCAACGGCAATGGCATTAATAACTGCCTTCTCGTTGATATGCTTCGGTAGTGGAAGCTGCACGAGAATGCCATGAATCGTATCTTGATTGTTCAAACGATCAATCATAGCCAGCAGCTCTTCTTCACTCGTATCTGCAGGCATACGATGCACTTCCGAGTAATAGCCAATCTCATTGCAAGCTTTATGCTTACTATTTACATAGACTTGAGAAGCTGCATCGTCGCCAACTAAGACTACCGCCAGACCCGGCTGTATATTGAGCGACTTCAAGCGTTCCACTTCCTGCTTCATTTCTTCCCGCATTGCAGCAGATACAGCTTTACCATCCATCACATTCGTCTCCATAGTTATCCCCCTCACAGTTGTAACTAATTACGACTATAAGTCGTTAGCAGCATCCAGCTGACTCGCCCGTTCCCCTCAGAAGTCAACGAAGACCTTGAGCTTTATTTACTCCGAGGCAGGAGCTGAAGCTCCCTGTTCTACTTCACGGTCACGCAGCATTTGCCCTAACACACCGTTAACGAATTTACCGGATTCATCTGTGCCGAAATGTTTTGCCAGAATGACAGCTTCGTTTACCACTACTTTTGGCGGCACATCGTCGCGATGTATTAGCTCATATGCGGCGAATCGCAATATTTGACGGTCAACGCGCGACAAACGATCCACTTGATAACCCTTCAGATATTTGGTAAGCACAGAGTCAAGCTCTTCCCGCTTATTCCATGATTCTGTCACCCAATGCAATACTTGATCATGCATTGCAGTAGCGTGTTTGCCCTCCATGCCGAGTTCACTTTCCTCTTGATTCGCTTCTTCTACGACCATCTTCACTGCCTGTTCTGGAGACACACCGTTCATCTCCATTTGATATAAGCTATGAATTACCATCTCACGCGCCATGCGTCTTTTCATTCGATTTCCTCCTGCAATATGCTTGTATTCATATCGTTCTCTCATTATCTAATGCTAATCCTACATAGTTTCATTTCCCTCTGCAAACACACAAAAATCCTATACTCGCTCCGTTCGTCTCCATCGGTCAGACCGAGGTGTTGCAGTCGTTCGGAGCGTGCATAGGACTACTTCAACCATCTTCTGCGTTCAGACAGCCATGACATCATACGCTGCCATGGAATCATGGGACCCAAGTTCAAATCTTTATGCTTACCTACCTGATAACCGATAAAGACGACCAAGGCAAAGAATAGCATGTCCCAAAAACCAGCAAATAAATAAATGAATCCGAGACCGATCCCTGCTCCAATGCCAATGATGCGGCTACTGTGACTCTCCCATAACTCTTTCCACATTGGAAAGCTCACCACCTATTCAACGCGTGCCTTAAATGTTTGCGATTGCACAATGTTGGCAACGTATACTGACACATAAGACACAGGAATCCCCGTAATTTCGTGAACATAGTCTCTTACATTACGCTGTACTTCTTCCGTAATCTCTGGAATGGCATGTTCCCCATCCACAATGGCACGGATGGTAATCTCAAGACCAGCATCATTCGCATGAATGCGCGCTTTCAGATCTTTTACTCCACGTACTCGCGTCGCTGCCTTAAGGGCAACATTCTCAATCGTTTCAATCGAAATCTTAATATCTCCGATATCTGTACGTTGATCAATTGATGGCAGAGTTGTGCGTTCCCGTTTAACTGACATGACAAAGAAACGCAAACTAAATAGAAACATTACAGCAGCCGTCACGATGACTGTGCCTATTAGCCAATCTGGACCCGTTATAGAGAAGCGCGGTATAAGTCCTGTAGTGGCAGCGATAGCTGCCAAGGAGAGCGTCCCGATAACGAAGCTATATACAAACAGCATAAGCCTGTCTAATATTCTGCTCATGGTGTCGAGCCTCCTTGTCGAATTACAGGTAACCCCCTGCCTAAGGGAGGGGGTTACCGCAACCTGCTTTATTTTACGCGAGCAACAGCTTCAACTTCTTCTACTTTCTCTGCTGCTTTGAAATGAACGTCATGTACATGCACGTTAACTTCTATTACATGCAAGCCAGTCATCATCTCAATCGAACGCTTCACATTGTTCTGAATGTTAGCTGCAACTTCAGGGATCTTGTTGCCATAGTGAACAATAATCGATACATCTACAGCAGCTTCACGCTGTCCAACTTCAACCTTTACACCCTTCGAAAGGTTCTTGCGTCCTAGCAGTTCAGCGATACCACCTGCAAACCCGCCGCTCATGCCTGCTACACCGTCAATTTCAACCGTTGCTAATCCTGCAATGACTTCAATTACCTCTGGCGCAATTTGAATATTTCCTAAATCTGTACGTTCGAACTCGGAGATCATTGTTTGACTCATCCTAAACCACTCCTGACTAATTGTGTTTGGATATACCCACTTTGTCCACCTATTATTCATAACTATATCATCTGTGCATTTTTATGACAAACGATATCATGAAAAACAAATTACCAAATTTATACCTCGTGATCTTCTAAGAATTTGATGTCAAAATCCCCACGAATAAAAGTAGGGTGCTGCAAGAGACGTAAATGGAACGGAATCGTTGTATGTATTCCTTCGATTGAAAACTCGGACAAAGCCCGTTTCATTCGCTCAATGGCTTCTTCACGCGTTGGCGCCCATACAATCAGCTTCGCAATCATGGAATCATAATACGGAGAGATCGTATATCCTGGATAAGCGGCACTGTCAACTCGTACACCGTAGCCTCCAGGCGGCAAGTAGAATGAAATATGACCTGGTGAAGGCATAAAGTTGCGGGATGGGTCCTCCGCGTTCACGCGGCATTCAATCGCCCAGCCATTTATCACGATATCTTCCTGGGATACGGACAGCTTCTCGCCTTCAGCGACGCGGATCATCTCTTTAATAATGTCAACGCCGGTAATCATCTCGGAGACCGGATGCTCGACTTGAATGCGTGTATTCATCTCCATGAAGTAGAATTCACCGTTCGGAGCAAGCAGAAACTCCAGCGTACCCGCGCCGGAATAGGAAACGGCATGCGCTGCGCGCACTGCTGCAGTACCCATACGTTCGCGAATCTCATCGTTCAGAACAGGGCAAGGCGCTTCTTCAACCAGCTTCTGACGACGACGCTGCACGGAGCAGTCGCGTTCACCCAGATGCACGACATTTCCATGCTTGTCGGCTACGATCTGAACCTCAACATGCTTCATACCTGTCAAATATTTTTCCAGATACACACCGGCATTGCCGAACGCCTTCTCCGCTTCCTGCTGCGCAGTCTTCATCTGCTTAATGAGATCTTCCTCATTATCAGCGATCCGAATTCCCTTGCCACCGCCGCCGGCAGTCGCCTTAATGATGATCGGATATCCGATATCGCGAGCGATCATCAACGCTTGTTCCATATCATCCACAAGACCGTCAGAGCCTGGAATAACCGGAACACCCGCATCCTTCATCGTTTGCTTGGCAACAGCCTTGTCACCCATACGCTCGATCGCATCAGGTGACGGACCGATGAACGTGATTCCACAGGAATCGCAGATCTCAGCGAAGTCCGCATTCTCAGCTAAGAACCCGTATCCCGGATGAACCGCATCGCATCCCGTAAGAGTTGCAACACTCATCAGATTCGTAAAGTTTAGATAGCTGTCCTTGGAAGATGTCGGTCCGATGCAGTAAGCTTCGTCAGCAAGCCGCGTATGCAGCGAATCACGATCCGCCTCCGAGTACACGGCTACAGACGCAATACCCATTTCACGACACGCGCGAATGATTCGAACGGCAATCTCGCCTCGATTGGCTACCAGTATTTTTTGAAATTTCATGTTTCAGCCTCCTCTTGGTCTTTCGCAACGATTCAGAACGAATTCTGATTATTCCGGCTTTACCAAGAACAGCGGTTGTCCGTATTCGACCAATTGCCCATTCTCAACTAGCACTTCAACAATCTCGCCTTTAACGTCAGCTTCGACTTCATTCATCAGCTTCATCGCTTCAAGAATACATACGACGCTCTTCTCATGAACCTTGCTGCCTACTTGTACGAATGGTGCGGCATCTGGTGATGAAGCGCTGTAGAATGTGCCTACCATCGGCGATGTAACGGAGTGAAGCTCCTCTTGCTTAGCCGCAACAGGCTTAGTCTCTGTAACGGCTTCAACTGCAGGCGCAGGTGCAGGAGCACTCACGACCAACGGTGCGGACACAGCAGCTTGAGGCGCAGCCCCAGCATTCACCGCTACCACTTCCGTACGACCAGGCTTGCGCAGCGCGAGACGGAATCCTTCATTCTCAATTTCCAACTCCTGAACTGAAGTTTGGTCCAACAGCTTAATGAGCTCTTTAATTTCGCTTATTTTGAACAAGACATTCACTCCTCAAAACGATATGTATCCGAATTTATCATATACCTAGGTTGTGGACAATCAATCGAGACGTAAGTATTATATCATAAACGTCCCAAATAGAAAGAGCCCAGTTGCTTGAACCGGGCTTGGTGCTGTTTACACAGCTGCGTACATCGCAATTAAACTATTAATCCGTGACATATTGAATACTGACTTTATCCTGTGTCACATTCAGCTCTTTCATCAGCTTGCTCATAATGTCAACCGCTTGTTTAACTTCCAGCTTGTTGCTCTGTACAACGACTTTATATTTGTCTTCTTCCTGCGTAATTACTGCATTATCATAGTCTTGCTGAAGCTGAGCTTCTAGGTTCGTTATCTTCTGCTCGCGATCCTCGATCTTTTCCATTTCATCATATGCACTGTACAGCTTCTCATCCGTGATCGTCGCGTCATTGATCATGGCTAATAACTTATCCTGTGTTTGCTCATATTGTGTATGACGCTCCATCTGCTTCTCTTCGATCAGGCTGCGTGACATCACGCCTTGCGACTCCACTTGATCCAATATCTTTTGAGTCTCTTCCGATATCGATCCTTGTGACACGTTGTTTTTGCCATCTTTTGCAGATGTTGAATTGCCCGTAACCTCTTGATACTGTACATCTGGGGTTACAGCTGCTTCCTTCGCGTTGCCCTTGACTGTTACTTGGGTACCATTTCCATTGACTGTTTCCGGCGTCGCATCTTCTGTGAACAAGTAATAGGCGGACAGTACGACCATCAAGCTCAACATCGAAACCAGCCAGATCGTTTGACGTTTCGTATTCATTCCATACAACCTCCCTCTTCTACCCCTCATTATTCGACAATCTTCCGCGGTACGACCGAGATGCGATAGGATGGAACATTCAAGCCTTTCTCGACCGCATCTGTAATAATTTGCTTCACCACTTTGTTCTCCGCACCGCCAGCGACTACGACAACTCCTCTGACCTTAGGCTTGATGCGCTTCGTCACGATCGGTGTATTATCGCCTGACGATTCCAGCATCACGATCTCGCCATCACGTGTGAATTGCGTGATGTGCCTTGTTCCGCCATTGGCATCCTTCTCTTCTGTCGTCTGCTGACTGTCCTTCATATTGCGCTGAATGACTAGCTCCTCCGTTGAATCGATCGTGACCATCACGTCAACTTGTCCTACACCGATGATGTCTTCCAAGATGTCGCGCACACGAGCCTCGAACGAATTCTCGATAGATTCGAATGAATTCGCAGCAACCTGCTTATCTGGTTCTGCCTCGCCTTGAGTTTGAAACGCACCTACCGCTGGAGGTTCACGCCCATCATTCCCCTTTAGCCAGTTGCTTGTACCGCCGAAGACATTTAATGAGCTCATTAGAACTAACGCAGCGCCGATAAGACCGAGAAGCAGAAGCCAACGAAAGGTTTTTATTTTGTTAGTTCCATTCGATCCTTTGCCAAGCAACGATTCAATCTGCTGCAGCCACTTTGCCACGACGACCTACCGCCTTTCGCTCTCGTAAACATGCATTTCATACTCCTCATTTCACCTATACGCTCTATGTCCATATTTATGACAGGTTTGTCCAAATATTTTTCATAAGCTATTCCCATTGCACCTTAACCTGCTCGGCGCTTACAAGCCATTGCGTCGTTAGAAGCCTTATGACTTCTGCTTCAGCCATCCGCTTCTGCTCCTTCTCCATCTCTCTAGTTGCTTCTCTGCCTTGTCGTGAAGAAGAATTGTTGGCTTCATGCCTCTCCTGCTTGCTTGCTTCTCCAAGCTGAATGTTCGGATTGGCTTGAATGGTTACAGGCTGAACATTCTCTACAGGTGCTATCGCATCAGTTCCAGTAGACGAATCCCCCCCTGTATCCTGCGGCAGCCTCCGTAGTTCATCACCCGCAGCTTCGGCAGCAGTTCGCCATCTTAAGATGATCCCTACCGAAGCTATCTTTGGCTCTCCGGCAGCCGTGTGTGCTATCTCAACTGCTACAGATGAGATATCTGCCTGTTTCATCTGCTGCGCTGACAGCGCAGGAACCGCGGCTTCTTGGCTGCCCGAAGCTGATCCAAGCGCCGCTGACTTCGTCGCCAACGCTTCGCGCAGCTGCACCTTCATATTTGCTTCCAGCTGCGTTGCGGCTACCTTCATCACTTCAGCATTGCGCACTGACGTTAAACGCGATGCTTCTCGTTGAATCGATGTCAGCGATTCAAAGGCTCCAGGGGTATTAGCAGAAGCCTTCTCCCATTCCGCAGCCAGCTCCTCCGTGATCTTCGAATCAAACAGCTTCATGATCGGCGACAGCAGAATGAGCAAGATGATGAGACTCATCATCAGCTTGACATACCGCTGCATTGTACGGTTCGGGAGCAGCAGATCGATAAAGGCTGCCAACAGAATGACCATGATGATTTCCTTTAGCCATTGGCTTAACCAGCTCATGCTCTCCCCCTCTTCCTCATAGTTTTAACGCATCATAACCGTTACATTGCCTGCGGTAAGCAGAATGGTAATGGCTAAGAAAAACATCAATCCGACTGCAGCGAGCGCCGCAAACACATAGATCATGCTCTTGCCAACGGTTCGCAAGCAGCTGACGACAGGACTATCGCCAAGCGGCTGCATTATAGCAGCTGAAACATTGTATATTAGCGCGAGTGTCATAATCTTTAGGGCTGGAAATGCACAGAGAAAGAGCAGAATGATTACACCCGTCAGACCGACCGCATTTTTAACCAATAACGAGGCTGATATTACAGTATCCGTAGCGTCGGAGAACACGCGCCCGACAACTGGCACAAAATTGCCTGTGATATACTTGGCCGTCCGTAGCGCAACTCCGTCTGTAACCGAACTTGTTACCCCTTGTACTGAGATGACTCCGAGAAAAACGGTCAACAGTATCCCAAGCAATCCAACGCTTGAGTTACGAAGGAGGTTAGCCAACTGTGTCACTTTGTATTTATCCGTCAGCGTGCTGACAATATGAAGAACGGCGGAAAAGAACAATAACGGGAATACGACGACATAGATCAGTGTCCCGACCATATGAATCATGAACACAATTAACGGATGCATGACAGATACGGTCACGACATTACCTAGTGAAGCCAGCAGCGTAAACAAGAGCGGCACCATCGCCATCATGAAGTGGATCATGCTCGTTATCGCATCTTTGGCATAACCGATCGCAACATAGAAGCTGTTAATGGCTAGTATGATAATGACCATATACGATATCGAATAAGCGATCTTACTGACTGTATTGCGTTCAAATGCCGTTTGCAGCGTCTCCAGCACCATGCTGAATACAGCCAGAATGACGATTGTGACAATTAGCTTGCCGTTCAGCATGATTTCCTGCAACATGAATTTACCCAGTGCCTTCATCGTGTTGCTGATCGTCAGCTTCTCACCGCCTGGAAGCAGCAAGTCCGCAAAGTCTGGCAGTGAATCGCGCGGGAAGAACCCGCCGTATTTCGACAATAACTCCTGCCAATAGGTTTCGACTTCTCCAGTGTTCACCTGCTTCGTCTGCCGCTGCACCCATTCGTTCGTCATGGTTACCGACTCATCAGCAGGCTCAGCGATTACGCTAGCCGCACCTATAATCTGCTTGTCCATAGATGCTTCACCGCTAACGGTCGAGCCACCGAAGCTGATGCCGACAGCAGCGATCATGAGGCATAGCGCCAAAACTACCCATATGCGCTTCGAATCCGAGGCAGCGTGCAGCCTGTGTCTATTCACCTTGGATAGCCCTCCTCGTTCCGCCTATGTCGGCAGCAGCTTCATGACGGTTTCAATGATTACGCTAATGATCGGAATGGCGAGCACCATGATCAGCACTTTTCCAGCTAATTCGATCTTAGAGGCGATGCTGTCTTGTCCAGCATCTCGCACCACTTGTGCTCCAAACTCTGCGATGTAGGCAATTCCGATAATTTTGAGAATCGTTTTTAAGTAAACAGGCTGGATGCCGGAACGCTCTGCAAGATCCTTCAGCACTTCGATGACGGCCTCAATCTTTCCAATCAGAAATAGGAAGATCAGCACACCTGCAAACGATGTGATGAGAAAAGCAAACATCGGCTTCTGCTCCTTCACAACAAGCGCAAGAATCGCTGCAATCAGCCCTATTCCGACAATCTGTACGATTTCCATCTCACTCACCTACTGGAACAAGAAAATGGTCTTAATCTCCTGAAACAGATGATCCAGCAAACGGATAACCATGAATAAGACCACAACGAACCCAATGAGCGTAACCCAGTGCGCCATATCTTCTTTGCCCATTTGCTTTAATACGGTATGAATCATCGCGATAATGATGCCGATTCCGGCAATCTGGAATATTGCGCTCACATCCACATTCATGTCATGGCACCTCAATACATCAAAATGACAGCTAAAATGCCGCTAAGCAGCCCCAAGCTTCTGTACATCTTTCCATACTTGCCCTGCTCTTCGCGAGCGGATAGCTCTTCTTGCTCCAAACGCTTGACCGCATGGCGAATATGGTTGCGTTGATCATCCTTGTCGCTCACGCCTAGGCTCATGCCAAAGTCTTGCAGTATTCGTAAGTCTTGCTTCTTAAGCGACGTCTGCTTGCATACTTCCTTCAAGGCTTGCAGCCAGGCTTCCTTAGCTGTGACGATCGTAATGTCACGGGCACGCATCGTGCCCGCCGCTCTATCGAACAGACCGTTGATCGGGGTTGGCAGCTGTTCTCCTAGCTCGGCAAAGGCTTCATCCAGCGGTGAATGGCCATATACGATGGCTGTTTCCAGCCTTTGAAGCCCGACGATCAGCGTTCTCAGCTGCTTAGGCCGTTCCGAATAAGAAGCCGATTGCAGCCATCCGATAGCTGTAGCAACGCTAATAACGATTGCGGCACCGATCAGTTTAAGCATGAGACCCGCCGCCTTTCGTGACAGGTGTGGCTTGCATAGCAGACGAAGCATATGCTGACTGCGCAGCTTGGGTAACCTGAAATGTATGCGGTGCTTCTGTTAGAAGCAATGCTCTTCGCTTCTCGTCATAAACACGGCGTGTCCATTCTTTCTTCGTTCGCCTTAGCAGCACGATTCGACTGAATACGCCTTCCGCCATCATCGTACCGATGCCAGGTCTGCGGCTGACTTCGTCTATATCGCTGCCGTGGGCGGTTGCAACAACGCGCACACCTGCATGTATAGCCTCTTTCATCGCGAAGACATCGTCTTCACGACCAAATTCATCGACCACTATAACATCAGGCGACATGGAGCGAATGAGCATCATCATGCCTTCTGCCTTCGGACATCCGTCTAGAACGTCTGTCCGATATCCTAGATCGAAGCTAGGCACGCCTTTCAGGCAGCCAGCGATCTCGGACCGTTCATCTACGACCCCAACTTTGAGCGCTTTCCACTTCGCGTCCGGATGGTACCAACAGCCAGACGCAATCGAGCGAGCCACATCCCTAAGCATCGTCGTCTTGCCGTGCTGCGGCGGGGAGATGATCAACGTATGATGCACCGTCTGCTGCTTGAAGTCTAGGAGATGCGGCATAATGGAGCATGCAGCCCCTTGTACTTCTCGGGCAATTCGAAGATTGAAGCTGGATATTTCCCGCAAATGGCTCACCTTGCCGTTCGAGAGCACGGTTCGGCCTGCTAGTCCGATCCGATGTCCGCCTGCGATCGTGACAAACCCTCTCCTAAGCTGTTCTTCCATCGTATAGAGAGAATGATTCGTCATCAGATCAAGCAGCTGGTGTGCATCTTCTCTTGTCGGCACATAGGCTTCTTGCGGCAGATCGGTCAGCAATCCCTTAGGGGTAACGAAATGAAATTCACCTCCGCTGCCTATTTCCAGCGGACGGTGTTCGCGAATCCGTATTTCCTCCAGCTCTCTTAATTTGTTGGGCGGTATATGAAGGATGAGCGAGCGGAGCTCAGGCGGGAGAACGAGTGACCAGCCCGTCCGAAGTTGATCGTTCATGCAGCACCACCTCTCTGGATGTGAATAGGATTGAAGCATGGTTGACCGTTTCTATCAGATGTTTATGGGTCAAGCTCAACAAATATGACTTCTTGTACAAATGTGATAGGCTCTACTTTTTCAGAACACCAACCAGCAGACATGTGACGCCAAGAGCAATCCACAATATCTTGCTCCATGTCAATTTATCTGCAATTCCGATAAGACCAATCGTCGTCGTTGCAACCAATACCAACGGTCCTACTAAGGCAAGCATTGAATTAACCGCCAACGCCTTCGCCGGTTCGTTCAGCCTCAGCATAATAATGGCTGCGATGATCTCCAACGAACCTGACATAAGCCGCAGACCCGCCATACTCATCACGAATTTATCCCAGTTCACTCTTCTTCCAGCCTCCTCATCAAACGGTTATCCTGTTTACACCGCCTGTCCAATTAATTCATTGTATGCTCGAGGAGATGTGAAACATGCCCACCATTGTATAGGCACCCGTCAGGGATACTCGGCATATATTGCTTGCATGAGTTAACACGATTATGGATAAATTTAGATTAGTTTGTGTGGCAAAGGAGAACACGAGCATGAATTTACGGAATGCGGTATCGACGTGGCCGGAGCAATTATGCGATCCGAGCGGGATGCGACTTCTTAAACCGAGAAGCAGCGGCTTCACGATGGTGATGGATAAAGGACTTGGCATGCGCGCATTCGAGGATATGATTGCTACTGCTGGCGAGCATCTTGATGTTGTGAAGCTGGGCTTTGGCACGTCGGTACTAGTACCTCTATCGCTAGTCAAGATGAAGACCCATCTGGCACGTCAACATGGAATTGCGATCATGCCTGGCGGAACCTTATTAGAGGTAGCCTACTTAAAAGGCATGGTTACAGATTATTTTCATATGATGAGAGAGATGGGCTTCTCCGCGGTTGAAGTATCTGACGGCACCATTTCAATGTCACGTACCGAACGTTCCCGACTGATCCGACTTGCCAAGGAGCAAGGATTCGAGGTTTGCACCGAATACGGCAAGAAACTGAGCGGAAGCCGCTTTGATGTCGAACAATTAGAGGAAACGCTGCTGTACGACCTGGATTGCGGCGCCTCCTGGATGACGCTTGAAGGACGCGAGTCGGGTGCTGGCGTTGGCATCTACGACCGCAATGGCGAATGTGACCACATGATGGTCGAAGCCATCCTGCAGCATATCGTACAGAAGGATCGTCTTCTATGGGAAGCCCCGCGTAAAGATCAGCAATTGTTCATCTTGAAGATTGCTGGGGTCAACGCCAGCATTGGCAATGTATCGCCAGAGGATATCCTTTCATTAGAAGCATTAAGACGCGGACTGAGATCCGATACGGTCCTAGAACATCATGTGTTCAACTATGAAATATAAGACCTTGGTCACAAACGAGGCTCAGTGGTATTAGATCATCATAAAGGGGGTATTTACCGATGCATATCGACGTCATCGCAAGCGTCGGCGAATCGAGGGTTATCGATCTGACCCATCGTACAGTAATCGTAATCGACGCACTGCGCGCTACGAGTACCATCGTAACCGCGCTTGCACATGGCGCGCTCGGTGTAGTACCGGTAGAAACAGTTGGTCAGGCCAAGCAATGCTGTGAACCAGATGATGTGCTCGGAGGAGAGCGTTTCTGTAAGAAGATAGCCGGGTTCCATGTTGGTAATTCTCCATTTGAGTATATGAATGAAGAGATTCGGGGCAAACGTATCGTGATGACGACTACGAACGGTACGCGCGCGATCCAGAAGGCCATTCGGGCTGAACGGATATTGGCTGGCTCATTTCTGAATGCGAGAGCTTGCGCACAAGCGGCCTGGAACCTGCGCAAGGATGTTGCTCTGCTGTGCGCTGGCACACAGGATACATTTGCATTAGAAGATGGGCTATGCGCGGGGCTGCTGCTGCATGAACTCATGAAGACTGCGGAGAGCAGCTCTGATTCGGTTACTACTAACGACCTCGGCAGCATGTCCATGAGCGCTTATCTACATCATGAAGCTAATCTATATGAAGTACTATTGAACAGCTCCAGCGGTAGAAGATTGTCTAAGCTTGGCTATACGAAAGATATAGAATACTGTTCTACTGTAAACAGTATTTCACTCGTTCCGCACTATGACCAACTGATGATGATCCCAATGGCGATCTAAATCGAATCAAGCGACATGTGTTAGTTCTAAACTCGCTCAGCATTGGCATAACGTGAAGTATAGGGCTTGTCTCAAGCTGTTCTCTTATTATGGAATAGCATTATACGATACAGCCCTTTCACTCTTCTTTAAGGAGCAACGCCTATGAACGGGGAGTTCATTCTTGTTACGCTTATTCTGATCGGCTTGGTCAGCCGCTCACCTATTATTACAACGGCAGCATGTATATTGCTGATCGTCAAGTTAGTTCATCTGGATCGGTTCTTGCCGACGCTTGAAAGACGCGGATTGGAGTTCGGTCTGCTGTTTCTGACGATTGCAGTCCTAGTACCATTCGCATCAGAGCGAATTCATATGAAGGACATCGTCTCTACGCTTACATCATGGACAGGCATTCTAGCACTGCTAGGCGGAGCGCTGGCTACATTTATGAACGGCCAAGGTCTTCATCTGCTAAAAAACGACCCACAAATGATCGTCGGCCTCGTAGCCGGTTCAATCATCGGGATCGTTTTCTTAAGAGGCATACCTGTCGGGCCGCTCATGGCCGCAGGAATAACCGCATTCTTCGTTCAATTGTTCAAATGGTTCTTTCCTTCACCGTAGCAGCCCTTCATCAATATGTACAATGAATAGACTAGCGGCGATCTTTCGGTCCACCTACAAATGCTTGATCCACCGTATCCAATCCGTATGCGGTATGCAGCGCGCGGATAACATCATGCAACTGGTTGTTGGCAATGACGCAGGATAGTTTGATCTCGGATGTGCTTACCATCTTAATGCTTATGTTAAGGCTGGACATCACTTGGAACATCTGAGCCGCTACGCCAGGGTTGCTAACCATGCCAGCACCGACGATCGATACTTTAACGAGATCCTTCTCAGATGTTATATCGCGATACGGAAGCTCTGAGCGAAGCTTATAAAGAACCTGGATGGCCTTCTCGCATTCTTCTAAGCCAGTTGTGAAGGAGAAGTCTGCTGTGCCATCCATTACGCCGCTCTGTACGATAATATCAACATCTATTCCCGCTTCAGCCAACGTACCGAACACTTTAGCCAGTATACCCGGTTGATCGACTACACCCAGAATACTAATGCGAGCTACGTTCTTATCGTATGCAATACCACTCACTACAACTCCCTGTTCCATAACCGCTTCCTCCTTGACGTATGTCCCTTCATTATGATTGAAACTTGAACGCACGACCAAGCACACATTGTTATGCTTAGCATACTCTACAGCTCGAGGATGAAGGACTGCAGCGCCTAAATGAGCCAGCTCCAGCATTTCATCATATGAAATTTCCTTCAGCTTGCGAGCACAGTTAACGATTCGTGGATCTGTAGAGTAGATTCCATCCACATCGGTGTAAATTTCACATACATCCGCTTGAATAGCAGCCGCTAGCGCAACTGCAGTCGTATCCGACCCGCCGCGGCCCAATGTCGTAATCTCTCCAGACTCCGACATGCCTTGGAAGCCTGCTACGATAACGATACTGTCTGCTTGGAGAGCCGCTTGAACACGTTCAGGTTCAATATCCAGAATCCTAGCTTTGCCATGCGTACTATCCGTACGAAAGCCTGCTTGCCACCCTGTAAAGGAAGTTGCTGCATGTCCCAACTGATGAATCGCCATCGACAATAACGCTACACTAATCTGTTCGCCTGTCGTCAGCAGCATATCCATCTCTCTTGCTGGCGGTTGTTCAATTAACAGCTTCGATTTATCAATTAAATCGTCCGTCGTGTCTCCCATTGCTGATACCACGACAACGCATTGATGACCTTCCAGTTTCTTCTCGACGACACGTTTGGCTACTCGCTGCATACGTTCGATATCGCCGACCGAACTTCCTCCGAATTTCATTACGAATAATGCCACGCTGACTCACTCCTATCCCGCAGGATGTAAATTTCATCTAAAAACTTATTATAAAGCATCCACTTTGACATGGGAAAGCAATATTTACATATTTCGTGAAAATAGTTGCCATCCCCTTTCAAGCTTCCTTCGTCAGATCTCTACATTATACCATAATCTTCTCTGCGGTAAAGCGTTATTGTGTGATAGTATAAAAAGAACCCCAGCGCTCCGAGGAGCAGCCAGGGTTCTTTCATTTACATTCCTAATTACGCGCGGGACATGTATTTGCCGTCACGAGTATCAATCAAGAGAACATCATCTTCGTTGATGAAGAGTGGAACCATAACGTTCAAGCCTGTTTCTACTTTCGCATTTTTCAATGCGCCTTGAGCCGTGTTGCCTTTAACGCCTGGCTCAGTCTCGATAACCTTCAGCTCTACGCTTGTAGGCAAGCTGATCCCAAGGATTTCACCTTGGAAGCTGGAGATGTTAACGATCATGTTGTCCTTCAGGAATTTGATTTCCCATTCGAGCTGATCTTTGGACAAGTTAAATTGATCATAAGTCTCGTTGTCCATGAATGTGTACTCTTCACCGCTGTTGTAAAGGTACTGAACTTCACGGTTGTCGATCTGAGCGCGGCCGATTGTTTCACCTGCACGGAACGTTTTCTCTGTGATGTTGCCGTTGCGCAGATTTCTAAGCTTGGAGCGAACAAACGCCGCACCTTTACCCGGTTTTACGTGTTGGAATTCAACAACGGAGAAGATGTCACCGTCTACTAATACTGTCAAGCCTGTTTTGAAATCATTTACTGATATCACTATTCATTTCCCTCCTACATACGTTCAGACCCGTAAAGCATGTATGATTACATATCAAGTACGAGCAGATCTTTCGTTGAATGTGTTATTATTTCAATCCCGTTTTCCGTAATGACGATGTCGTCTTCAATGCGAACACCGCCGAATCCAGGCACATAAATGCCAGGCTCAACCGTTACGGTCATACCAGGAGTTAACACCGTATCTCCAGCTTTGGACAGGCGAGGAGATTCATGAACCTCCATACCCAAGCCATGTCCTAGGCTGTGTCCGAAGTTCGGACCGTATCCATGCTTGGTAATAATATCGCGAGCAAGCGCATCGGCTTCACGTCCAGTCATTTCAGGACGGATATGCTCCAACGCATACAGCTGCGATTCCAATACAATATTGTAAATCTCTTTGTGCTTGTCTGATGGTTTGCCCAGTACGACAGTACGGGTAATGTCAGAACAATAGCCTTTATACAGAGCGCCAAAGTCCAACTTAATAAACTCATTGCCTTGGATGATTCGATCGCTGGCAACGCCATGCGGAAGCGCAGAACGCTCGCCCGAAGCCACAATCGTATCAAATGAGCTGGAGGTTGCACCGTTCTTGCGCATGAAGAACTCCATCTCAAGCGCGATATCAAGCTCCGACACACCCGGCTTCAAATAGCCGAGAATATGTGAGAATGTGCGATCCGCCAGATCAGCCGCTTCTCGCATAATACGAAGCTCGTCTTCATCTTTAATCATGCGGATGTCCTCTACTAATCCGCTCGTTCCGACGAGTTCAATTGGATTAAGGTCCTGCTGAAGCTCTTTGAATGTGGCATAAGACATATGCTCCTGTTCAATGCCCATCTTCTGAATACCCATATCCGAGAGCAAGCCTTTGAGTGTATCCGATACTTTAGCGTGCTCCACCACTTCGAAGTCTTTCGCTTGCTGTGGAGCTTGCGTCATATAGCGGAAATCAGTTAACAATACTGCTCGATCCTTCGTTATCAGGACGAAGCCTGCTGAACCTGTAAAGCCCGTCATGTAACGGCGGTTAATGCCGCTAGCAATCCACATCGCCTCAAGACCGTTATTGGCCATTGCGGCGCGCAGTCGCTGCACACGTGAGTTACTCATCCGAATCATCTCCTCTATAAGATCATTAATGTCCGTGATAACTTACTTACATCTGTTGAGCGGCATGATGTAAGGCATGGAGCCCCAACTCATAGCTGTACGCACCGAAACCAGCAATTTGCCCGATCACGACAGAAGCCGTCACAGAATGATGACGGAAAGCTTCTCGTTTATGAATGTTAGACATATGAACCTCAACCGTTGGCAGCCCAACTGTGCTTAAAGCATCCCGAATGGCATAGTTATAATGGGTCCATGCACCGGGATTGATCAAGATGCCGTCACAATTTCCATAAGCGGCATGAATACGGTCAATTATAACCCCTTCATGGTTGCTCTGCAGAAACTCAAGCTCAACACCCAGATCAGCAGCCACCTTGCTTAAGCGCTCTTCTATAGAAGCGAGTGTTACGACTCCGTACACATCCGGCTCACGAATGCCCAACATATTAAGATTAGGGCCGTTCAATACAAGATAATGCGCCATATCTATCCCACCTGTTTATGCCGAGTATCTCTATCCATCTAAATAGCAAACGAGACAACAGAGAACTTATGTAGACGAATACTCACGTATTTTATCACACGAAACAGCGCTTGAGAAGCATATACACAGGATAAGCATCGATTAAATCACACATTTTCTATTCCAATATGGCTGATTCTGTTTGTGAGTGATCCTCCACGAGATCGATTTGTACAAGTTTATGTCGAGTTTGTCCTAACTGGCCTGTTGATTACCATTCGTCGGATTAACCGACTCACGTACTCGCTCATCATTATATTCGATAGCTACTGTGTAGCCGATAAATAATCCCCAAAGCAGAAACAAGCAGCTATCTGTCCAGATGGAATTCCAATTTACTTTCGTTATTGGAGGCATCCATTTCAGCATCGGTCCAATTGCGATAAATAGAACAACCCACCAGATGACCCCGTATACAATACCCGCCAAGAAACCTGGAATTTTCTTAAACAGGAGCGTATAAATCAAACTTGCAATTATAGACAGTACAATAAAGGAAGCCCATCCCAACCATCCGCCTGCCGGCTTTTCCAAAAATTCATGTTTGAAGTATGGCTCCAATATGAAGCCGGGAACGACGATGGTAAAGTGCAGCTCGTACGCTATCCATCGCAAGCCTCCCCAGATAAGACCAGCAAATAATCCAAGCTGCAGCGAAAAAGTGAACATGTTTGTTTTATGTTTCTTCCGGTTCATTTGTTCCTGTTTTCGAAAATACGCCTCGTTCATGATGCATCCCCTTCTACAAGCTTTAAGTTTCTCACACCAAGCACCCGTGTTTCGAGCGGCTTTATGTATGGAGCTAATTATGGGTAGTATGCGCCAACAAAGTACAACTAGTCGGGTAATTGGCAATAAACTATATCTTGTAATCTATATGTTGTGGCAAAAGTGTCTCAAATTCGATACAATAGCATTAATAGTAGCCGCTTAAGGCATGTATGAACTCATAAGGATGGTGAAGAGATTGTCTGAACAAGCACAAGTTGCATACGGAGGACAAGCGGTTATTGAAGGCGTAATGTTTGCAGGTCGCAAGGTGAACGTTACCGCAGTTCGCCGCAAAAATAATGATATTGATTACTACGAGGTACCGCGCACCGATAAGAAATGGGTAACCGCGCTCAAGAAGATTCCGCTCCTGCGCGGCTTGGTGGGAATTATCGAAGCTAGTGCCAAAGGAGCTATGCACCTTAATTTCTCCGCTGAGAAGTACGCTGAAGATGAGGATGATGAAGGTCCTGAAGCTCAACAGGAAGGTAAGAAGTCAAGCTGGGACCTTTCTATGATACTCGGCGTTGCTGTTGTTGGGGTATTATCATTTATAGTTGGTAAGGTCATATTCACAGCTGGACCTGCTGCAATCGAGCAGATTCTGTTCGGAAAGCTGTTCGACAATAGAGTTATTCATACCATCATTGAAGGTATCATAAAGATTATCATTCTAATTGGTTACTTATGGGCGATCTCCTTGACACCGCTCATTAAACGACTGTTCCAATACCATGGAGCGGAGCATAAAGTAATCAGCGCTTATGAAGCTGGCGTCGAGCTTACTGTTGACAATGTTCAGAAGTTTACGAGATTGCACTATCGCTGCGGAAGCAGCTTCGTCGTTCTAACTGTATTGATTGGCGTCATCATCTATTCCTTCGTTCCATATGATGGATTAGTAGACCGAGTTATCGGACGGCTAGTTATGCTGCCTGTCGTCATCGGCGTTTCGTATGAATTCCTGAAACTTACGAATTCAGTCCGCGATGTGCCCGTGCTCCGTTTTCTTGGTTACCCTGGGTTGTGGCTGCAGTTACTGACGACCAAGGAACCTTCTGATGATCAAGTAGAAGTGTCCATCGCTTCCTTTACGCGAATGAAAGAACTGGATAATGAGCTTATGGTAGATATCGCTTCGTAATTATACCAACGTATCGGAAAGGGCGGATAATCGATGAGACGTCCATCATGGCCTTTGCTCGTATTGCTGCTGCTCGCTGGAATTGGACTCATAACTTGGATCACAAGCGATCCATACACCTTGTTGATACCTATTGTATTGATCGCAATCATATTTGCGGCATACAAGTTCGGTCCGAAGCGCGGACCTGTTAAGCCGAAGATTAAGAAGTCGGCGAAGACTGAAGCAAAGGTAAGAGCCATGAAGTCTGGATCGAATCATCCGCCGCGCAAGACGGAACGCCCCCGTTCCTCTGCCGATCTCCGTTTAATCGAAGGCAGCAAGTCTAAAGAGAAGAGCAAATAACAGAATGAGGCTCACACATCCACCGTTCAGATCGGATGTGTGAGCCTCTTTTGAATAGATGGTCAGCTCATATCTTGGTCTTCGTAATATAGGTTCCATAGTAAGTCTCATAACTACTGAAGTTCCACTTTTTAAAATATTCAGTTCCAGCCGCAAGACCAGATGCATACAAGGCAAGGCTTCGATCCTTCGTAATATCGAATTCTGTTACGCCTACTCCCAATGTCGGAATCTTAATGGTTCGATATATATTGTGCTTCTCTATATAACGCTGATCATGAGCGGACATCATCGTCTCCACCATTGCCTGCAGCATAGAGATGACTCCATTGATCTGACGCGGCTGGTTTTCCTGTCTACCAACCATCTGAAACCCAATCGTAGGCACAACACGTTTCGTGCGCGGATCCTGGTCATGTTCGAACAACCATAACGGAAAGTTGCTCAACATCCCTCCATCCACAACATACGAAAACTGCTTCTTGAACTGTTTTCGCACACCTTTCACTGGAGCATCGCGAATCATCACTGGATCGAAAAAGTACGGAATGCTCGTGCTCATCCGCACGGCCTTGCTAATTCGCAGATTGCGGGGCTCGATTCCATATTGCTTGATATCGTCGGGCAGCACTAACAATCGGCCGTTCGTAATATCGGAAGCAATGATGCGAAGTTTATCCGGATTCAGATCTCCGAATGTTCTTATTCCCTTTGCCGCGAGCAAATCATGAACCCAATGCTCCAATGCTTCGCCAGAGTATAAGCCTTTTTTCATCAGCAGCCTTGCTGCAGGACCGATCCATTTCACCTGAAAGATTGGCGCTCGCTTCAGGAACGATGTAAACGGCGTTCGCATAATGATGTCCCGCATCTCTTCTGCTGTGTAGCCTGCTGCGATTAAGGAGGCTACGATTGAGCCTGATGACGTCCCTGCTACTCTGCCAAAGCTGAATCCGGCTAGTTCAGCCGCTCTTACCGCACCAGCAAGTGAGATCCCCCGTACTCCCCCTCCTTCGAATACGGCATTCATGTGCATATAATGAACACCCCCATCTGCTCCTGTTCACACAGGCCTCATACTGTTATGTATGAGAGGATGGGGGTGTCTTATGTTAGTCCTTAATAATCAGTTGTATTATAGTATTCTCGAAGTCTATCAGCAACCTGCTTCGTGTTGCTAGTCAGATCCTTCGCGCTGAAAAATATATCTCCGCCGATATTGCTGTACTGCTCATTATATTTCAATTGATCGATCAGCACATCTGCGGTAGTCCAATTCTTCTCCGCTGCATCTGCTAATTTATACGCTGCATGACCAATATACAGATCGACTCCTGTTCCCGCAGTTTCCTTCACCCACCAGTCTACTAGCTTCGCATAGTCTGCGTCCTTATGTCCAATATGCCAATAGATCTGCGGCGCTACATAATCGATCCATCCATTGCGAATCCAGGTGCGCACATCCGCATACAAGGAATCGTAACTGGTTACACCTGCATTAGTTGGAGAACCTGTTGGATCAACCTTCGAGTTGCGCCATACTCCGAATGGACTGACACCGAATGAAACATATGGCTTCTCTGCTTTAATTTGCTTTGACAGCTCCTGAATAAACTGATTTACGTTGTTGCGGCGCCAATCTTCCTTATTAGAGAATGATTTATTATATTTTTCATAGGACTTATCGTCGTTGAATGGCTCACTATCTTGACCATAAGGATAAAAATAATCATCAAAATGAATGCCGTCGATATCGTAATTCGTAACTACTTCCATAATCGAATCGATGATGTATTCCCGAACAGCAGGTACACCTGGATCAAACCAGAGCTTGTTGTTATGCTTTACCACCCAATCCGGGTGCTTGCGTGCTGGATGATCAGCTGTCAGCTTCGTAATATCACTCTGGACACTTACACGATAAGGATTAAACCATGCATGGAATTGCATGCCTCGTTTATGTGTTTCTTCGATCATGAAGGCTAGCGGATCATAACCTGGATCCTTTCCTTGCTTGCCTGTCAACCATTCTGACCACGGAAAATAGGCAGAAGGATAAAATGAATCTGCTGTCGGGCGAATCTGTACAAATACGGCATTCAGCCCCATCTCTTTCAGATTGTCCAGCAGCGCTATGTAATCTTCTTGTTGCTTCTTAGCGTCAAAGCCTTTGCGGGGGTCCTTCGGCCAATCAATATTGTATACGGAAGATACCCAAGCACCCTTAATTTTGGTCTGCGCCGCCTCTTCCCCATTCGTTACCATGTTGATCGTCCGAGTCGATTGATCCCAGGTTACAGTCAGTCCGAGGTTCTCTGCAACAAACCGCAGCGGCACCATGGTCCGGTTAGCCTTGATCTGCGGAGCGGCATCCAGCTTCACGGCTTCGCCTGAAACAATAGCCGTATTCTTGCCCACATTCATCTGAATGAACGTCTCGTCCTTCTTGAACGTAACCTCTTGCAACTTCTGATCCCACGTCACTTCTGCTCCGAGCGCATCACCGATTGCTCGAAACGGAATCATCGTTACATTCACCTTCGGAATGATATAAGGCGATACATCCGTCACCAATCTTTGTTTATTCACAAATATGCGAATTTCATCCTTTGTAGATTTTGATTCAGCTAGCGCCGGCTGTGCTGAACCAATCGTTGTCATCAAGAATACGATTGTCATGCAAGCTGCTAACCACTTCTTCCCCATCTTGCGCATCTTTCACTCTCCCATTTCAAAATGTATTTCTTGCTAGTTTTGAGCCATTCATAAACTTAGACGCAAAAAATAAAACATCTGTTTCGGAAGAAACAGATGTTTTATGAATCATTATCTAATTCACTGCGAATCTTGCGTAAATCTTCGAGTCGTTCCGGATCACGTTCAAAGTATGCAACCAGCGATTCGATACAAGTAATGGAATCTCCGCTTAGATGATGTTCAATACCTTCTACATCTTTATAAATGTGCTCGTCCTGCACCCCGATAATCGTTAGGAAATTCTCCAGAAGCTGATGGCGATCCACTAATCGCTTCCCAATCTTCTTTCCTTTGCTTGTTAACACTAGACCTCGATACTTTTCATAAATTAAGTATTGGTCTTTGTCAAGCTTCTGAATCATTTTCGTAACGGAAGACGGATGCACCTCAAGACCTTCAGCGATATCGGATACGCGAGCATATCCTTTCTCATCGATCAGCTTATAGATGCGCTCCAAATAATCTTCCATGCTTGGTGTAGGCATCAGTTTCCCTCATTTCATCCTTACAATTCATCAACATTTTACTTCAACCTCTCCAGTTTACATGGTTTGCGGCTCAAGTTCAACCTAGCTTCTATCAAAGGAAATATTTCACAAACACATAACAGCTGCTCTCGCAGGCTATTTTACTGTGGATTTAGCACCTTTGCTCTTCAACATGGACCACATCCCATCGCTTGCTCGTACTGTTCCATCCTGCATCACCCATAAAGCCTCCACACCATCCAGGCTGTCTATACATGCGCGGCTCTGCTCGTAAGGCATCAGAAATACGACGGTTGACAGAAAGTCAGCAAGCCCTGAATTCTCGGTTACGATCGTCACAGCGCGGTAATAATCTGCCGGCATCAATGTCTTAGGATCTATTAGATGATGAATTCGTTTGCCATCTACTTCATAGAAGCGCTGATAGTCCCCGCTGCTTACTACAGATCCTTCTTCTATGAATACAGTATCCAGCAAATTATCTTCATCTGTCACCGTAAGCTTATCTGGATTCTGTATGCCAATCCCCCAGCGCTCGCGTACACCATCATAGGGATGTCCAATCGTACGCACATTGCCTCCAGCGCTAATAATCGCAGATTCCAAGCCAGCGGCCTTCATTTCCTGCGCGACGAGCTCAGTTGCATATCCCTTGGCTACTGCTCCAACATTCAAGCTCATGTTTGGATCCGCTAGAAATACAGTGCTATTCTCAACATCCACTATCACTTTATTCATGTCCATATGCTCGGCAGCGGCTTGCAGCTCTTCCATAGGCGGAAGTTTTGCTTGGTCTGGATCGGCAAGGCCAACATCGCGATAGTCCTGCCATATATTCAACACAGTCCCCATAGCGATATTCGTTCCCTCACCCGCTTCTTCGTACCACTTTTTGCAGAATTGAATCAGATCTATGATCTCGGGCGCAACCTTGACGGGTTCTATGCCTGCCTGATCGTTGACTGTCTTCAGATTGTTCAGTCCTTCATAGTTGTTATAGATATCGTACAACTGATGCAACTCTATGAATCGATCATGAATTTGCTTGAAATATTGGTCGAACTCTTCTTTGCTCTTCGTGTAAGCTACGACTTGAATGATGGTGTCGAAAGAATCGAACATCGTGTCACTGTACTTCTGATAGTCGCTATAATCTATTTTTGAGGTGTTCGCACACCCGGTAAGCAGCGTTATGGATAGTAATAGTATAATTAATCGTTTAACTTTCATAAGCAAGTATTTCCCTCCTGCCGAATCCATCCATGTATCTCTTATCTAGATAAAAGGGCTGTCTCAAAATGGGAACGCCCCTTGTTTTTCGGCTCACTAATCGAATAGCTATCTACAGGGGGCGGGAGTGGACACACGAGCCGCTATTTACAGCAAACACCACTAATTCGACATACTAGCGGACCGTATAGCCGTTATTTGACCCGAAAAAGCCGTTTAGTGCTAGTTTTGAAGCTAATAGCGTCATCTGTGTCCGCAAGTCCTCAACAAATACCCCGAAATCATGAAATAGCGACCCCTGTGTCCGTTCAAGCGCGGGTCAATCGGCCTTACTGTCACCGTATGTGCTATCGGACAAAAAACCGCTGATCCAGTCTCATCGACTAGGTAAGCGGTTTTTATTGGTGTAGGAACAAAGATAATAATTACTGTGCTTTAGTGAAAGCTTCGTCAATACCAGCGATGTAATCTTGTACAGTTACAGTTACAGTAGAAGTAAGATCTGCTTCGGCAGGAACAGAAGGATGAGCGTCATCACGCTGTGTTGTCTTCATCCCTTTAATTTCGTCAACTGTCTTGCCTGTCATCCAATCGCCAAGTGCTTTGGCTTGCTCGTACCACTCTTTACCGATGGAAGAAGCTTTTTTCATGCCATATTCGTCGCCAAGCTCTACTTTCGTCTTTAACTCTGCACCTTTGTCAGATGTTACCTTGCCGTCTTTATCGAATTCTACCTTAGTTTGGGCATTGTCGATAATCGTGCCTACAACCTTGCCATCCTTATCAAAAGCGCCTACAACGATAGTTGTATCCACTTGAGCGACAGGAGTTTTATCTCCATTAAGTCCTTTGGACTTTTTAATCGAGATCGATTGTCCAACACCTAGCTTTTCACCGCCAGGCTTCACATCAATCGCGTTATTGTATGCTTTTTCAACAGCAGCGATATAGTCTTGAACCGTTACCGTTACTGTAGATGTCAGATCTGCTTCATCTGGGACTGCTGGATGAGCATCGTCACGCTTTGTTGTTTTCATACCTTTAATTTCATCAACCGACTTACCTACCATCCAGTCGCCGAGTGCTTTCGCTTGCTCATACCACTCTTTACCGATGGAAGAAGCTTTTTTCATACCATATTCATCGCCAAGCTCTACTTTCGTTTTAAGCTCACTGTTTACATCTGTAGAAACCTGAAGATCAGCGCCATATTCTACTTTAGTTTGTGCGTTGTCGATATCAACTTTAACAACCTTACCATCTTTATCAAATGCTGCGGCAACAATAACAGTGTCAACTTGTCCTACTGGGCCTTTGTCACCGTCTTTGTCCTTGGACTTGCCGATGCTAGTGATTGTGCCAAGACCGATCTTTGCGATTTCTCCAGCAGCTGCTTCAGCATCGGAAGCGGCTTCCTTGGAAGCGGGTTCAACTGTTTTAGTGTTTGTGTCTTCAACCTTCGTGTTATCTGTTTCCGGAGCTTTGCTATCTTCCTTAGCACCGCAACCTACAAGCATGGACAAAGCTAATGATGCAACTAGTACAATGGACAACATTTTCTTCATTAAGAAATCCCCCTATGTATTGTTGTTTTAATTGCTTGTGCAAGTGAATACTATCACATAATATACAAGTAATCAATATCAAAAATGGATAATATAGCCGCAAGTTGCTTAATACGAACAATTTAATGAAAATGCTATATTTAGCATATTTACCATGTGAATATGAAATGCAAAAATGGACCTGCAGCAACGTATGAATACGTGCGAGGTCCATCTCTATGAAACTAGGTTAATTTATAGAGCCATGATGGCGTAATGCCTTGCAGCCAGCTGTTGATCTGGGTCAATTGATCGGTAAACAGCAGTATCCCCATGATAATCATCAACACTCCCCCAACCTTCATCATAGGCTCAGAGTATTTGATCAGCCAGCGGGTAGAGCCGATAAAGAATGCCAATACAAAGAATGGAATCGCGAAGCCAATTGCGTAAGCAGTTGATAAACGGAACCATGATCCCGGATCCTGTGCGGCCAAAGTAAGAATGAAGCCCAAAATCGGTCCAACACATGGAGACCAGCCTGCTGAGAAACCGATACCGAATAGAAATGATCCGAAGTAGCTTCCCCTCTTCCCCGTTATCTCCAGCTTCCGTTCCCGCATGAGCAACTGCGGTTTAAAGATCCCCAGCAAGAGCAGACCCATCAGTATGATAAGAATGGCTGATACTTGTCGCACGATATCACGATACTGAATAAGCAACGAACCGAAAGCACTTGCGGTAAGTCCCAACGTATAGAACACAACGCTAAAGCCTAGTATAAAAAAGAAAGTATGAGACATGATCTTCATTCTTACTTCTCGCTTCGTTCTATCTTGCTTTAATTGATTAACTGACATCCCTGTAATGACAGATAGATAGGAGGGATACAGCGGCAAACAGCACGGAGTGATGAATGAAACCATCCCCGCCAGCAATGCTATCCATATTGTAACGCTCATAATCTAGTATGCCTCCATACAATAGTATATATGGATAGTTTAACCTTTAAATCCTCGCCGTACAAGTAACGTCACGATTAAGACCCCGATCAATGTCAACACGATCGTAGCGCCTGGAGCCAAGTTCCATATCCCTGCTACTAATAGCCCGAAGATAACCGATAATTCTGATACAAGTACCGAGATGATAATCGCTTTTTTGAAGCTTCTAGCGACAATTAAGCTCGTCGCCACTGGAATCGTAAGCAGCGCAGAAACAAGCAACGCGCCCACAATCTTGATAGCCGCACTGATTACGAGAGCTGTTAACACCGTTAAGGCTAGATTTAGCCACTTAACAGGCAGACCATTTACAGCTGCCGCATCCTCGTCAAATGTCAGCAGGAACATTTCCTTCTTGAACAGCGCCATAAAGACGATAACAATAGCCGTAACCCCGCCTACGACGAACAAGTCGGTTGTATTTAAGGTATAGATGCTTCCGAATAAGTAACTGGTTACGTTCGTGTTAAAGTTCTTGCCTAATGAAAAGAACAGAGATGCCAAAGCGATACCGCCAGACATAATGACAGCGATCGACAGCTCGGCATAGGTCTTATACGTTTTACGAAGCTTTTCAATGGCTACTGCTCCAATCAGTGCAAATACCATACCCACGCCAAGCGGATATACGCCGATCAAAAAGCCAAGCGCCACGCCCGCGATCGCGACATGGGAAAGCGTATCTCCGATCATCGATAATCGGCGAAGCACGAGAAATATTCCCATTAATGGGCCGGTTATTCCGATAAGCAAACCGCCGATGAGAGCCCGTTGAAAGAAACCTGAATTTAAAATATCTACTATCATGATACGCTCCTCTACATCATCACGCCGTGTGTAAGATCGGGCTCGACACAAGCCGCTTCATGCGAGTGCTTGCAATGGAAATTCAGCTTGCCGCAGGTTGCAGCGGGTGTCTCCCCCAGCCATGCGCGCACCATCTCCAAGTCATGAGACACCATGACAAAGGTCATCTGATGGTGTTCATGCAGATGCTGCAGCAGCTTGAAGAAGTCTTTCTGCGTCTCAGCATCAATCCCTACCGTCGGCTCATCTAGAATGAGCAGCTCCGGCTTGTTCACCATAGCACGCGCTAGAAATACGCGCTGCTGCTGTCCACCGGACAGCTCTCCGATTCGCTTCTGGGCCAGATCATCCACTCGCATGACTTTCATCGCATCCAAGCACTTCGCCTTATCCTCCTTGGATAAACGGCGAAACAGATTTCTGCGATTGTACATCCCGGATTGCACCACTTCCAGTACCGTTGCGGGGAACAGCGGATTAAAGCTGTTCTTCTGCGGTACATACCCGATGCGGTGCCAATCCCGAAATTGCTGTATCGGGGTCCCGAACAGTCGAATTTCACCGCTGGTCGGCTTAAGCAGACCGACAATAAGCCGCAGCAAGGTCGTCTTCCCTGCTCCATTCGATCCGATCAAGCCAACGAAGTCGCGTTCCTGTACTTCGAAATTAACATCGTCGAACACAATCTGATCAGCGTATCGATAACTCACGTGATCAATGGTGATGACGGGCTGATGACAGCCCCCTGTCTGTTTCATTTCCTGTATTCACTTCCTTACTTGGAGCTTTCCTGCTCCTATTGTAACGCCAACAACAAGTTGTTCAAGTTGCGTTCCATCAGAGTTATATAGTTGTCGCCATTCTGTTCTTGCTCTGTCGTCAATCCTTCCAACGGATTCAGCACAAGTGTCTCTACTCCCGCTTCCGAAGCGATCATATTCGCCATCTCGTCGGACACAAGCTCCTCGAAGAATACGTACTTCAGATCTTTCTCCTTCACGAGCTTCGTCAATTCCACGATGTCCTGCGCTCTAGGCTCAGAATCAGCGGAAATTCCCATCAAGGCATGCTGCGTCAGGTTGTAGTCGCGCGCCAGATAACCGAATGCCTGATGTGATACCACGATGTCACGATGCTTCACATTGCTTAACTCCCGCTCATACTTCTGATCCAGATCTACCAGCTGAGCATGCAGCGCTTCATAGCGCTTCTCAAAGTCAGCTTGATGCGATGGATCAACTTGAATCAGAGCATTCTTCACATTCTCCGCCATAACGAGCGCCGACTTCGGACTGACCCAAGTGTGTGGGTCGATGTTGCCATGATCGTGCCCATCTCCTGACGCTTCGTGATCATGATCCTCCTCAGCTGTGGAGATCAGCTTCACACCCTTGCTTGCTTCCACGATCTGTACCTGTGAGTCAGCTTCAAGGCCTTTCTTAAAGTCCTCAAACCAGCCTTCGAAGCCAGCTCCCTGGTATATGAGCAGCTGCGCATTAGAAGCATTCTGCAGATCCTTGCTCTTAGGAGTCCAATCATGAGGCTCAACACCAGTCGGGATCAGATTGATCACATTAACTGCATCTCCCCCAATCTGCTGCGTGAGAAAGTATAACGGGTAGAATGTAGTAACAACATTAACTTTATCCTCAATCAGCTGGGCTTGTTGACTTGTGCCGCAGCCCGCCAGAAATGTCATCATCGTCATCAGTACGGTCAGAACGGCAAGAAGCCCCTTGCTCTTGTGTATGATCTTCATTTCTTCAATCCCTTATTTCGTAATAATTACTATTAAGATTATAAACAGGAGCATTTCACCTGTCAAGTATAGTACTTATAGCATTTGAAGAGGGTTTTCATTTCATACTGAACACAAAAACACAGCAGCTTGCGGCGCAATACCTCAAACGCTGTGTCTTCATTACTTATGGCTCACTCACTAGCTATGATGTTCCCATTCATGCTTGTGAAGCAAATAAGTATTGTAGCTTTCGTTGTCAATCTCCATCCTACTGTGGAATTGGAAACCGCAATGCTGAATCACTCTATTGGATGGCATGTTCGTAACCAGAGCGATCGCGTTCAGCAACTTGACATTGGTATGTTCAAATAAATACGCAACCATTCCCTTAGCAGCTTGAGTTCCATACCCTTTGCCACGATGATCCTTCGATATCGCATACATAATCTCTCGGTTCGGATTCGGCAGCTCCTCCTTCATGCCCGAACAGCACCAGCCGATGAACTGGCCCGTTTCCTTCAAAACGACTCCTAATCGCAACCGAAGCTCCTCCACGTTTCCATCAGCCGCAACAGCGTTGAAAAACAGCTGGTTTTCCTTTAACTCATAGTTGATCAACCAGTCTTCACGGATCTCCTTAGGTACGTTCCATCCAGGTAAATAGTCATATATTTCTGGCTGCCAAGTCAGTGCGTGTAGATCATCTAAATCTTCAACACGATACTCACGTAAAATGACATCCTTGCATTCAATCCTGAGCGCTTCCATTTCTCCCCCCCTATTAACTGTTCTCGTATTCTCCTTATCATTATTCATGATAACAGAGTCCGCTTTCTATTATTGGTAATAATTCATTAATAGTGGAAGTCTCCTTTGGTTTAGCTCGGCTACCAATACAGGGCTGCCCCTCAGTCATAATTCATGTCTGAGAGACAGCCCTGATTAGTTACAGATGCAGCGATTATTTAACTTGAGCACCATTCGGCATGCTGTCCGGAACAGTAGCCAATGTCAATTGGCCGTCCTTCGAAGCGGCAAGCACCATGCCTTGCGACATAACGCCGCGCAGCTTAACCGGCTTCAGGTTCGTCACGCAGATCACCTTGCGGCCAACGAGCTCTTCAGGCTTATAGTACTGCGCAATGCCCGATACGACTTGGCGTACTTCATAGCCTAGGTCGAGCTGAAGCTTGAGCAGCTTATCAGCCTTCGGTACTGGCTCCGCATGCTTAACTTGAGCAACTCGCAGCTCCACCTTCGCGAAATCGTCAATGCCGATCTCCGGCAGCGATTCTGGAGCTTCTTCTGGTGCTGCAGAAGCTGCTGGTGCTGGTGTCGGTGCTGGAGCAGCCTGCTCCAGCTGAGCAGCGGCACCGCCCATTCCTTCTACGATAGCAGCCACTTCTGGTTCCACTTCAAGGCGCGGGAAGATCGGGCTTCCCTTCACTACCTTCGTGCCTGCAGGAATAGCGCCGAATACGCGCGCCGCATCCCATGCCGTTCCTTCACCTTCCGCCAAGCCAAGCTGTTCACGAATCTTGGCAGGAGTTTGAGTCAGGAACGGCTGAATGAGAATCGAGACGATACGCAGGCTCTCCGCCAAGTGATTCATAACCGAAGCAAGCTCATCGCGCTTCGCTTCATCCTTGGCCAGACCCCATGGCTGCGTCTCGTCGATATATTTGTTCGAACGGCTGATCAACTGCCAGATTGCCGTCAGTGCTACAGAGAACTCCATCTTCTCCATGGATTCTTCGACTCGCTCCACTGTTTGCGCAGCAAACTGCTCGAGCACGCTGTCGAATTCCGTCACACGACCTGCATAAGCAGGAATGGTGCCGTCAAAGTACTTATCGATCATCGCAACCGTACGATTCAGCAGGTTGCCGAGATCGTTAGCCAGATCATAGTTGACGCGCTCAACGAAGCTCTCTGGCGTAAAGGTGCCGTCAGATCCGAAAGGCACTTCACGCAGCAAATAGTAGCGCAGCGCATCCAAGCCGTAGCGATCGATCAGCATAACCGGATCCACCACATTGCCCTTGGACTTGGACATCTTGCCGTCCTTCATCAGCAGCCAGCCGTGACCGAATACTTTCTTAGGCAACGGCAGCTTCAACGCCATCAACATGATAGGCCAGTATATAGTATGGAAACGAATAATCTCTTTACCTACAAGGTGAACATCTGCCGGCCAGAATTTATTGTACAGCTCGGATTGCTCTGTGCCGTAGCCAAGCGCCGTGATGTAGTTCGACAAAGCATCGATCCATACATACACAACGTGCTTAGGATCTCCCTTGACCTTGACGCCCCACTCGAACGATGTACGAGACACCGCGAGATCTTCCAGACCAGGCTTGATGAAATTGTTGATCATTTCATTTTTACGCGATTCAGGCTGTATGAATTCTGGGTTGTTCTCGTAGAACTCCAACAATTGATCCGCGTACTTGCTCATACGGAAGAAATAGCTTTCTTCCTTCACGAGCTCCACCGCGCCTCCGCAGTCAGGGCAGCGTCCATTATCAAGCTGGCGCTCCGTAAAGAACGATTCGCACGGTGTACAGTACCAGCCTTCATATTCGCCTTTGTAGATATCGCCTTGCTGCACAAGCTGATCGAAGATCTGTTCCACGACCTTCTTATGGCGATCCTCTGTCGTACGGATGAAGTCATCATAAGAGATGTCCAGCTTCGACCACAGATCTTTAATTCCCGACACAATGTCATCCACGAATTGCTGCGGAGTCTTGCCTGCTTCCTGCGCCTTGCGCTCGATCTTCTGTCCATGCTCATCCGTACCAGTCAAGTAGTGTACGTCATAGCCACGCAGCCGCTTATAGCGAGCCATCGCATCTCCAGCCACCGTTGTATACGCATGCCCGATATGCAGCTTCGCGCTTGGATAATAGATGGGCGTTGTAATGTAGTACGTCTTATCTTGCTTAACCATACTCTATTCCTCCTTCAATAATGAACCTTACTCAAGTCATACTCCGAAGCTCGCTCAACTGCTCACATCACCAACATACAGGATGCCCCGCAAGCTTCAAAACACACAAAAAAACCCCCGTCCGTTTGGGACGAGAGTTGTTACTCACGCGGTACCACCCAATTTTCCATTGAACTCAGCTCAACTTCGTATCCGAAATATGCAGCAGCCCAATAGCTTCATTGTGTCTGCACAGCTATGTATGCAGTCTCTGATTCGATAACGGGAATAAACCGCCGACTGCTTACGCATGCGAGCATTGTGCATCGCCTTCGCTCACAGCCAGTTCCTCAAGGACCATCTTCCACAGCATCATCGTACCGGTTCACAGCAGCTCCGGCTCTCTGCAACGATTTCGCTAAGTACTCATCCTGTCATTGGACATGACTATCTACAGTTAAGTATGATTAATATATCGCATTCGTTGTTCACATGTCAAGGACATTGCACCCCGGCTGTATGTCTCAGCTGCCTTGATGTGATCCCTTCCCCTTGTCTTTGCGCGGTGGTACATAGTCAATACCGCCAGCGCTGAAAGGATGACAGCGCGCTATGCGCTTCATAGCCAGCCAGCTTCCCTTCAACGGGCCGTGGACATCGATTGCCTCAAGAGCGTAGGCAGAGCAAGTCGGATAGAAGCGGCAGGAAGGCGGCGTTAACGGTGAAATACATTTTCGATAAAAATGGATCGGGACCTTGACCACTCTAGCACCAACAGACTTGCGCTTCACAGCTTGCTTCTGTTCACTTTCGAATCCGCTGTCGCCATGTACAACATTTCCGTCATGATCGGTCATGTAGATGCGTCGCCTCTCGTCTCTATATCTTCATCAGCTCTGCAGCCTTCACAGTAGCCGAACAGCTCGTACTTATGCTTCACAACATGAAAGCGCGCCGGCACTTCAGTCAACGGCATCGGACAGAAATGAATCGGGTACGTCTTCTCGCATTGCAGGCATATCAAGTGATGATGATGATCATCCTCTTTACAATGGCAGCGGAACTTCATACCGTCTTCGAACACGATCTGCTCGAGCACCCCTAAGTCATGCATCACCCGCAAATTGCGATAGACCGTATCGAAACTGAGTCCCGAGTAACGTTTACCCATGTACTCATATACATCCTTGGGGGATAAGAATCCGTCCGTGTCCGCAAACAGCTTGGCCAGCGTACGCCGCTGATCCGTGATGCGCAGCCCTTGTTCAGACATCTTATTCAGCATTTCTTCGGCATTCAGCATGATTTATCCCTCCTCTCTTAATAATGCTTCATCCGTTTCTCCTTGTCAAACCTATTAGCAGTTAGCTTTCTAATATAGTGAAAGAGCCATTTCCAGCTGCGGAAATGGCCCTTCGATTCTATATTAAGCTTGAAAGATTGGTTCAGGCATACCTTTGTTCAACAATCGATTCCCCATAACTGTTCGATAGAATATACGTTCACCAATGTTGCAGAATGCATTAAACGTATAGTATATGCAAAGCGCCACTGGATACTGCCAAAATATAGTCAGCATAAACAAGGTGAATGCCAGCGGTAATCCGATTCGTTTAAGAAGCGTGCCAGTTTGATTATTCTGTGGAACGATCGGCAACATCATCACCGTGAACGAACATATCGCGTACAATGTCGGCATAATGTGCGTCGGGTCTGGCTGCGAAAACGACTGAATCCAAGGCAACAAGTCCGATGACATACTCGCACCGTATTGTGAGAAGAGATGATATAAGCTAAAGAAGATAGGCATCTGAAGGAGCGAAAGCCACATTGAACCTCCTACGCCATAATGCTTGTACAGCTTCGATGTTTCTTGCATCAGCTTCTCTTTATTTTCACTGTACTTCGAGCGAATAAGATCTAGTTCAGGACGCATCTGAACTTGCTTCAGCTGCGTTCTCGCCAGCTTCAGATTAAGGAAAAACAGTGCGAGTCGCACCAGTAAAGTCAGCAAGATGATCGAGATTGCCCAATCTCCTGTCCATGCGTAGCACCATTGAATAATCTGGTGTAGTACTTCTATAATTGGTTGAAGCATTTATCAAATCCCCTTTGCATGTCTGTGTATAGTGATATTCACGCAAAGTCTGGGAATGATCTTCTTCCTGAGCCCCTTTGCCGGAGCGCGGGATAATCTTTTGACGAATATGACGAATGAAATCTCTAATCGGATGAGCAGTATAATCGTTTGTCGTTCGACATATGCCTTGGATAAGAGATTCTGAATAATGCAGGCGAGTATGCTGCGGCGGTACAGCGAACCAATAGCCGATCAACAAGCCTGACAAACTGATGATCATAAATATCATCGATAGATCAAACTGTTCCAAGTCACGCACCTGCCTTTCGTCAACGTAGTATTAATCCATTACGTATCGGTATTACGCCCTATATGCTGTTTGGTTTCACACATGAAATATATAACAAAGACGCCCACATTAAATATGGACGTCTTTGAATTGCGCTATAAGTAATAAAGGATGATATCACTCTAATTTACTGATAAATAATAGATATTATGAGTGCTTCTTAGGCAATGGAGTAAAGATCAGATTGACCGGCATGCTGCTGCCAGCTGCTGGTGTAAACCAGATGTCGACTTTTTCTTCACGGTCACCTGTACGATAGACGACACTTGCCTCATTCGAGGTGTTTAACAAACCGTTGTTTGGTGTTTGAACCGTCTGCCCGTTAACCAACAAGGCGCCGGAATAAGAACCACCGCGAGCATTAAACGAGATTAAGGTGTTAGGTGCTACCCGATTGAGCTCTATGTGATACAAAACACCATAGTTGCCGGCATTGACACGGTTATCGCCGTTCATTGTGTCCCAGCCTTTAATGTATGTGTCGATCTTATTATCAGCAAATACTAAACGCGATGCAGTATCGCCTACCAGATCATTAACGACGAAGCTGCGGTCTGCGTTGTTAAATGTTCCACGGATATGGGTACCGTCCGAATCTAGCTTCGGCAGCGTTGGAATGGATTTCCAGATATCCTTGTTCGCATCTAAAGCTACAATCTGATACTGAAGGTTGTTATCACTGTCGAAGTCTGCATACATCGTATAGATTTGACCTGGCTTCAACGGTATATTGCTGAGTTCTGGAACCAGTATCGTCGACTCACCTGGCTTCAACACTTTTTCATACATGGCTCTATTGCCACGGTAGGACTCAAAGTATCGAACAGCCGCCATCTTGCCTGTTTGCTGTGGGTACGGGTTCGGTCCTGCTATCCCAGTGTGCTCCACTCGTACGACTGCATTTTCATCCGAAATATTTTTAGCGATGACGTACAGCTTCATGTCGCGATTCGTTGCATTCTTATGGTGCATCAATACACGAGTCTTGCCGGCGATCTTGTCTTGATACAGGATGCCGTCTTTGACAACGGATTCCGGACTGTTTGAACGATACAGCGTACGCTGCAGATGACGCATCTCCGGATCAATCACCTTCATGTTGGCAATAGAGCTGCCTACAAACGGATATTCATCTCCTACGTTGGTGTATACCAGATAGAACTCATCTATCGTATATAACGTTTCATTGGTAATCGTAATCTTCTTCAAGACCTCGTTGCTTGCGCCATGCTTATCGGTTACACGAAGCGTGATCGTATATTCACCTGGTTCAAAGAATGCCGGCTTATTGTTAAACCATTCACGTTTGACGATAGCATTCTCATCATCTGTACTGAGGTCGTTGTACGTGATGAGCTCACCCATCTTATACTCTTCTTTATCAGTCGTAAACGCCGCTACTGGTGCTTCATTCGGCTTCAATACGGTTATATTCACGCTGTATGGCTTACTCCAAACACCCTTCTCGTCCATAACGCGAAGTGTCACCGTATGAACTCCAGGATCTGAATAATAGGATTCCAAGCCAGTCCACTCAACATCTACGATGGTCAAACCGCGAGGATGGTAGGACTCATTCTTCACGGTCACTTCCGTTTCATTAGCGAATATTTCTTTTGGTACGACCGAGAACTTAGCTACAGGCGCGCTGCTCATTTGCACTATAATACGTTTCGTTGAATTCTCCCAATAATATGGCATATCGAACGCCTTCAACGCTGATGTCAAAGGCACCATAAACGTGTTGTTCTGCAAATAAGATGCACCGCTCATCTTCGTTGGAACGTTATCGACGAGATATGTATCTGTGCCAATCTTATAGCGCAGCTCGCGCCCTCCGCTCGAAATAATGGATTCTTTGGTCTTATTGTCAAAGGTAAGCTTGAATCCAAATCGATCCGTCAGCGTACGCAAGGATACATAGGATACTCCATTCTTCACCGTAATTGGTTCTGGAGCTTTGTACTGTACATTGTTATGAATCATAATGTCGCTATTAGCCAATATAACCAGAACGTCGTCACCATATTTGCTGGTGTCAATATCAGATATTGCAGTTCCATTGCTAATCGACTCTGGCTTAGCGTCGCTTGGGGAGCCATTCCCAACGCCTTGGACTTGCTCTCCTACATTATCTGTTGGTTCCGATTTCGGCTCCTCTTGTGAGGTCTGCTCTTGATCAAGAGCCGTCTTTTCCACTGTATTCGCGTTCTGTTGAACGTTCTGCACTGAACTTTGATCCGAGCTGTGATCCGGCTGTGCCATTGCAGCAGGTACGAATGCAAAGCATTGGATGGCTGCTAAACCACTGATTAACAACCGCTTCCAGAATTGATTCTTATTCATTGTTTGTCTCCCATCCATCTGTTTCTGACTTCATCTTTTTTGTGATTTCATCTGTTTATGACATCATCTGTTATGTATCCCTATGTGATAGTTCATATCAAAATGGCCTATCATAAACGAACAAACGCTATAGGACTTCTGTCCCCTCTGTTCATCTGGACATATAAATAGACGTTCGAAACTAAGAAAAGTTGCTCATTTATAACTATATTAATTTTGATGCTTGTTCTACTTATGACAACAACCCGCATGACCAGCATGCGGGTATAGTAGAAACGAACTGCTTTTCGACTATATTTTCAATCCGCAGCCATAACGAAATTGGTCATTTAACGTTACAGGAAGCTTACCTTGTGCAGTAATAGTTCCGGTCAGTACCTTGGCAAGCGCAGCCATCGTCGCAGGACGGTTCTCATAACAGCACAGATAAGTCTTCACATCCGGGAACTGATTCAGCTCATAGGGGTTGCGTGTCGAAGCTACAACGATGCGTTTATGTCCTTGCAGCTTGCTCAACTCTTTCACGATCTTCACTTGACCCTCATGCAGCTCTGATACCGCATTGTAAGTGACGATTACAACCTGATCAAACTGTCTGCCTAGCTGTATAGCAGTTTCTACTTCTTCTTCAGTTGGACTAGTACCTATTCGGTACTCCTCGACTTCGGTCATCGTTTCCGCCAAAGCAGTTGCAACGGTATACGACTGCACGATCGGTTCATCTACCTCTGTGTGAACGCGCACTTCCGGCCAAATAACAAGCGTACGCGTATTCTGGAGCGGAAGATTGCCATCATCCTTCACCAAGGTGATGCTGCGCTCGCAGATCTCGCGAACCGTTTCCTTCGAAGACGTTGTCCCGAATTGATCTTCGAACGACTCCGTAATGACAGGAAGCGCATGCATATTGCGCTTCTCCTTCAACGCCAATAAGCGATCTACTGAAGCATCAATCTGCGCTTCATCAATTCGTCCGCTGCGTACCGCTTCTACTAACGCTTGAATCGCCGCTACCTGTTCGCTAAACGTATGGCTGATCAGCACGAGGTCCGCCCCTGCTTCAACTGCCATAACTGCTCCTTCCGCGATTCCATATTCCTTCGAGATCGCATGCATCTCGAGACAATCCGTCACGATGACGCCATCGTAGCCTAAACGTGTGCGCAGAAGGTCCGTGATCACGCGGCGGGACAGCGTTGCTGGAACTGAATCTGGCTCAAACGCAGGGAACATCACATGCGCAGTCATAATCATATCTACGCCCTGCTCAATCGCTCGTATGAACGGCACCAGCTCAACCGACATCAATCTCTCCTCGTCATGCGGCACTGAAGCTAACCCATGGTGAGAGTCGACTGCTGTATCACCGTGTCCAGGAAAATGCTTGGCAGCTGCACTTACGTTTGCCTTCTGAAGCCCCCGTATTTGCGCAGCACCGAGCTCAGCTACCAGCTCCGGATTCTCACCGTAGGAACGCACACCAATAACGGGGTTCTTCGCGTTATTGTTCACATCCACACTTGGAGCGAAGTTCATATTGATGCCCATCTTCAACAGTTCGTCGCCGCATATGCGCGCCGCTTCATATGCAAGATCCGTATCACGAGCGGCTCCTATCGCCATATTGCCTGGGATTAAGGTTACCGAGTCCCAATCAATGCGAGCAACCATGCCGCCTTCTTGGTCAATGCATATGAAGAGCGGGATATCGCTTTGCTTCGCTGCCTGCTGCTGAAGGTCTAGAGACAGCTTCGCAACTTGATGCGGATTCTCCACATTTCGACGGAAATAGATAATTCCGCCCACATGATACTGCTCGATTAAAGTTTCTATTTCCTTGGAAATGTATGGTGTTGCAAAGCCTGCCATCACCATTTGCCCTATCTTGTGTTCCAATGACATCTTCGTTCGATCCATGTTCAACCCATCCTAACTCTATCGTATTCATGTGATCGCATATCATAGAATCGACTTGTACCTTCTTGCCCCCTAAATGATGCCTTCTGGATCGCCTTCGCCCGACGTTCCACAAGTCCTTCGTAAAGTCGTGCATAAACGAGCTTATCGAATCGATATTCTTCATCAATCTTGAAATTACCCGAATACCGGACGAAAGCCCATTATAACATTAATCATCATCTTCTCCTATGCAATTGCTCAAAAAGGCCAACCCAATAATCATGGGTAGGCCTTTTCAGACTGCATCGAATATACAATTCAATTATTTCACTGAAGCTTCAGTTTCTCGGCGTCCTTGTTCGATCAAGCGCTTCGCACGCTCAACTTCCTCTTCAGTCGGTGAAGGAACACCTTCCAACGGATACTGCTCGCCAAGCTCAGCCCATTTGTAGATGCCCATCTGGTGGTACGGAAGCAGTTCAAACTTTTCTACGCCTTTGAGCGTACCAATAAATCGTCCAAGGTTCAACAGATCCTGCTCGTCATCGCACTTCGTCGGTACGAAGACGTGACGAATCCACATCTTCTTGCCGTGGTCAGACAGCCAGCGTGCCGTTTCCAACGTGCGCAGGTTAGGAACTCCGACCAGTTCTTGATGCTTTTCATTATCAATATGCTTGATGTCGAGGAGAACCAGATCTGCGTTGTTATACAGCTCTTCAAGCTTCGATACTTCATTGAAGCCGTTCGTATCCAGAGTCGTATGAAGGTTCCATCGCTCCTTAACTTGCTTGAACAGCTCCGTCACGAATTCCGCCTGCAATGTTGGCTCACCGCCGGATACCGTTAGACCGCCGCCGGAAGTGCGATAGTAGCTAAGGTAAGGCTCGATCTCCGCGAGCACTTCGTCAATTGACATTCCCTTGCCGTCAGTATCAGATAAGCTCCAAGTGTCTCGATTATGACAGTACTGGCACTTAAGAGCGCAGCCTTGCATGAACAAGATAAAGCGAATACCAGGTCCATCAACGGTACCGAATGTTTCTACGGAATGAATGCGTCCCATCATCATTATCACATTTCCCTTCTGTCTAACCTATACCGCTTATTATACAAGAATAGAACAGAAAGAGCGCTATGAGCCAAACAAACGACCTGGCGGAACGTTTATTCGGATCGACAGCGCCCTTTCTAATTAGAATGCTCCGTACCATCTACCTGCATGTATGCGCGGCAGACTCATCAGCATTTTTATTACATCGAACCGTGGAATGTACGATGGATAACATCCATTTGCTGTTCACGAGTCAGCTTGATGAAGTTAACCGCATAACCGGATACACGGATCGTCAATTGCGGGTAGTTCTCTGGGTGATCCATAGCGTCAAGGAGCTGCTCACGATCAAACACGTTAACGTTCAGATGATGAGCGCCTTGGCCAAAGTATCCATCCATCATCGATACCAGGTTGGATTGGCGGCTATCCAGTTCTTTACCAAGTGCTTTAGGCACGATAGAGAACGTGTTGGAGATACCGTCCAAGCTGTAATCGTATGGAAGCTTAGCTACAGAGCTAAGGGATGCAAGAGCACCTTTCTTATCGCGTCCATGCATTGGGTTCGCACCTGGTGCAAACGGCTCGCCAGCTTTACGACCATCAGGAGTAGTACCTGTCTTCTTACCGTATACAACGTTCGAAGTGATAGTCAGAATCGATTGAGTTGGCAATGCATTGCGGTAAGCTTTATGCTTGCGAATCATCGTCATGAACTTCTCAACGAGTTCAACAGCGATGCTGTCAACACGATCGTCGTTGTTACCGTAGCAAGGGAACTCGCCTTCAACTTCGAAGTCAACTGCGATACCTTGTTCGTTACGGATCGGTTTAACTTTAGCGTATTTGATTGCGGACAAGGAGTCAGCTACTACGGACAGACCTGCGATACCGCATGCCATTGTGCGCAGAATTTCTTTATCATGCAGAGCCATTTCAATGCGCTCATAAGAGTATTTATCATGCATGTAGTGAATGACGTTCAATGTGTTCATGTACAATTGAGCAAGCCATTCCATCATGTTTGTGAAGCTTTCCATTACTTCTTTGTAGTCCAGAACTTCAGACGTAATTGGACGATACTTAGGACCAACTTGAGCGCCGGATTTCTCGTCTACACCGCCGTTGATTGCATACAGCAAGCATTTTGCCAAGTTCGCACGAGCGCCGAAGAATTGCATTTGCTTACCGATGCGCATTGCGGATACGCAGCAAGCGATACCGTAGTCGTCACCGTAGATCGGACGCATCAGATCGTCGTTCTCGTATTGAACTGCAGAAGTTTCGATGGATACCTTCGCACAGAACTTCTTGAATGCTTCTGGCAGTTGCTCTGACCACAATACAGTCAAGTTAGGCTCTGGAGCTGGTCCAAGGTTGTACAGTGTGTGCAAGAAACGGAAGCTGTTCTTCGTTACGCGAGTCTTGCCGTTCAATTGCATACCACCGATGGATTCTGTTACCCAAGTTGGGTCACCAGAGAACAATTGGTTGTATTCAGGTGTACGCAAGAACTTAACGATACGAAGCTTCATAACGAAGTGGTCAGCCAATTCTTGAGCTTGCTCTTCAGTCAATGTACCTTCTTTCAAGTCGCGCTCAACGTAGATATCCAAGAAGGACGATACGCGGCCAAGGGACATTGCTGCACCGTTTTGCTCTTTAACTGCTGCAAGGTATCCGAAGTATACGAATTGGAATGCTTCTTTCGCATTTGTTGCTGGCTTGGAAATATCGAAGCCGTGCATTTCAGCCATTTTCTTCAGTTCTTGCAATGAACGAATTTGCTCATTGATTTCTTCGCGGTCACGAATGACATCTTCAAGCAATTCTGCAACTTCAAGATCTTTCAGAACTTGCTTCTTCTCGTTAATCAGGTAATCGACACCGTACAATGCGGTACGACGATAGTCACCGATGATACGGCCGCGGCCATAAGCATCTGGCAAGCCTGTGATGATACCCGCTTTGCGAGCAGCGCGCATATCAGATGTATAAGCATCGAATACGCCTTGGTTATGCGTTTTGCGAATATGTGTGAATGTATCTATGATTTCTTCCGGAACTTCGAAGCCATATGCCTTACAAGCGTCGATCATCATGCGGATACCGCCAAATGGTTGCAAAGAACGACGGAAAGGAGCATCAGTTTGAACACCGACGATTTTCTCTTTGCTTTGATCCAAGTAACCAGGTTTGTGGGAAATGATCGTGGATGGTGTATTTACATCAACATCCCAAACGCCGCCGCGCTCACGCTCTTCTTTGGAAAGCTGGCTAACGATTGCCCATAGGTCTTTTGTATCTTGAGTTGCGCCTGCCAAGAACTTGTCGTCCCCGTAGTACGGGTTAATGTTGTGATCGATAAAATCAGCGACATTAACATGTCTTTGCCATTTGCCTGCTTTAAAACCGCGCCATGGGTTTTTAACTTCTGTTTCTGTAGTGTTCTTTTCTAATACCGACATCGAAATCCCTCCGTTAAGTAGGTTTTCTATCTATAGTTTAAATCTAACCTCTATTCACAAGGAACGCAACTGCATCAATTAGCTTCGTTCTTCCATGTCTGCCGCAGCATTTCCTTGCTATGACACTATTGTACTCTTAACAATCGCTATACAATGTGATGAAAATCACAATGAAACAGCTCAAGCATGCTTTACATCACACGAAATGTCTCAATTTTGTGAAATTAATCTCAAACCTAGAAAAGTGGAATATTTTCCATCACCCATTATGTTAAAAAAGGGCAGCAGACATGATGTCTGCTGCCAATCGCTATATCAAAGAGGTGGATGAATCCATTAGCAATTCTTACTCAAAGCGACCGTAGAAAGCATCACGGTATACTTCTGCAAGCTCTGTTACAAGCGGCATCTTCGGATTAGCCGTTGTACATTGGTCTTCGAATGCGCGGTCAGCCAAGCTGTCAACGCCTGCTTCGAATTCCTTCGCGTCGAAGCCGATCTCTTGGAATGTTTGCGGCAAGCCAAGCTGACGGTTCAAGTCACGTACCGCTTCGATCAAGCTCTTCACGCCTTCTTCAGTCGTGCGGCATGGTAATCCAAGGATGCGTGCAATTTCCGCATAGCGCTTATCTGCTACGAAATGATCGTATTTAGGGAAGGAAGCAAACTTCGTTGGCTTCTTCGCGTTATAACGGATTACGTGCGGCAGCAGGATCGCATTCGTACGTCCATGAGGCGTACCGTATTGAGCGCCCCATTTGTGCGCCAAGCTATGGTTAATGCCAAGGAACGCGTTCGCAAATGCCATACCAGCGAGCGTCGAAGCGTTGTGCATCTTCTCACGAGCGACTGGATCTGCTTCGTTAGCTGATTTAACCAGGTTTTCATAAACCAATTGGATCGCCTTGATCGCAAGCGCATCGGAATAATCGCTAGCCATAACAGATACGTATGCTTCAATCGCATGAGTCAACACGTCCATACCTGTATCTGCAACTGCTACGCGCGGCAAGCTGTATACGAACTCTGGATCAATGATCGCCACATCTGGAGTCAATTGATAATCAGCCAGCGGATACTTAGTATGACCATTTTCCTTATCTGTAATTACGGCGAACGATGTTACCTCAGAACCTGTACCCGAAGTTGTTGGAATCGCAACAAATTTCGCTTTTTGACCAAGTACAGGATATTTATAAGTCCGTTTGCGAATATCCATGAACTTCTGCTTCAAGTTATTGAAGTCTGTATCTGGGTATTCGTAGAACAGCCACATTGCTTTTGCAGCATCCATTGGAGAACCGCCGCCCAGTGCAATGATGCAGTCTGGTTTGAATCGGTTCATCATATCAGTACCGCGATTCACTGTGCTAGTGGACGGATCTGGCTCAACATCGTAGAAGATCTCGATTTGAACTGGATTGCGGCGTTTCAGCAAGTAATGCTCCAATTTTTGAACGTAGCCGAGCTTCATCATCATAGGGTCAGTAACGATCATGACGCGATTGATGTCAGGCATTTTTTCCAAGTATTGTGTAGCGCCTTTTTCAAAATAAATTTTGTTAGGAACTTTGAACCATTGCATATTCACAGTACGCTTCGCCACCCGTTTCACGTTAATGAGATTGACAGATGTTACGTTGTTGGATGTGGAGTTGCGTCCATAAGATCCACATCCAAGTGTCAGAGATGGAATATTCGTATTGTAAATGTCGCCGATCGCACCATGAGTGGATGGAGAGTTAACCAGGATCCGTCCTGTTTGCAATCGATCACCGAATTTTTTAATAATTTCATCATTGCGGGAGTGGATAACCGAAGAGTGACCCATACCGCCGAATTGTACGATTTCAACTGCGAGCTCAATACCAGCGTCCGCATTTTTAGCTTTGTAGCAGGCAAGGATCGGGCTCAATTTCTCAGCAGACAATGGGTAGTTTGGCCCTACTCCATCAATCTCAGCAACTAGGATCTTCGTATCTGCTGGAACCTTCAAGCCTGCAAGCTCAGCAATCTTCACTGCAGGTTGACCAACGATTGTTGGGTTTACTGCGCAAGTGCCCGATTTCATGGCAAGACCTTGCAGTTTAGCTGTTTCTTCTTTATTGGTAAAGTAGCAGCCGTTTTGCTGCATCAATTTTTTCACTTCGTTGTAGATCGGCTCTTCAATAATGACAGATTGCTCAGAAGCACAGATCATACCATTGTCAAATGTTTTGGAAAGGATCAAGTCTGTTACAGCTTGGTCGATCTTCGCGCTCTTCTCAATGAAGCATGGAACGTTACCTGGGCCTACGCCGAGAGCTGGTTTACCACAGCTGTATGCTGCCTTAACCATTCCAGCACCGCCTGTTGCCAGGATCAAAGCAACGTCAGGGTGATTCATCAATTCATTGGTCGCTTCCATGGATGGAATCTCGATCCATTGGATACAATGTTCTGGAGCGCCGTACTTGATTGCTGCTTCACGCAGAATGCGTGCTGCTTCCGAGCTGCTGAACTGTGCTGATGGATGGAAGCCAAAGATAATCGGATTGCGTGTCTTGATGGAAATAAGCGATTTGAACATAGTTGTAGAAGTTGGGTTCGTAACTGGTGTAATACCCATTACGATACCTACCGGCTCAGCGATCTGGATGCAGTTATCAAAGTCATTTTCATCGATTACGCCAACCGTTTTGCTATATTTAATGTTGTGATAAATATACTCGGTAGCAAAGATGTTCTTCGTGATCTTATCTTCGTAAACACCGCGCTTCGTTTCTTCAACTGCTGCTTTAGCCAGATACATGTGCTTATCAAGTCCAGCAAGCGCCATTTGTTGTACAATCGTGTCGATCTGCTCTTGATTCATATTCATGAATTCTTCTTGAGCTTTCTTTGCGTTGTCAATGAGCTGTTGAATGTGTGCAGCAACTTGATTCTCTTTGTTTTCTACAGTTGGTTTCACTTCGGTCTTCGCCATCATTCTCCGCCTCCATATAAATTACTTTAACTTCAACACCAATTGTACTTCTTCTTTAAAAACATCCATCTATATGTGTGTGTTAAAGTTATTTGTTTTGTGATTGTTTTCACAATGTAATCATATACGATTGCAACATTGAGGTATGTGATATTTTTCACGTAATTTCATGAATAACATCATTTTTTTAAAATATTCAAAATGCATGCGCTTTCATGCCGAAATTGGTATAATAAGAATGAAGAAGCATCATCCATTCATCTCATTATGCCACTACCCATAAGATGTATTCTATTGTAAAAAGAACAAGGTGTAATTCATCAATCAGGGGTACAAACTTATTTTAACAATCATTACGGGGTTTTACCTAATTATACCTTTTCATGAAAATTTGTCAAAAGTGATTAATATCACCGCACTTTTTTGGAACTATAATTAAATAAAATCGCTAAAGAAATTGACAATTACGTTGTTAACGCTCAATATAGAGGTAAAGAACAAAAAAAGTGAAACATGTCACAAGGTTTGTATGCGTTAGTTAACACTCGCGAATATGAGAACCAACCTTGAACATATAGGAGGGAAACCGAGTGGATCATATGAAGGAGCAATTCCACGAGCACTGTAACATTTCATGCTTCTCGGAACAGAATCAGGATCATCTAATATCTTTAGCTAAAGATCGGACATACCCTGAAGGCTCTCACCTGTTTTGGGAAGGTGACACTGCCGATAAATTGTTTTTGCTCAAGAGTGGGCGTGTTAAGATCACCAAGTCAACAGATGAAGGGAAAGAATTGATTCTCTACATGTATCAAGCTGGCGACCTCGTTGGTCAAGTCGATCCATTCCACAGCACGAAGCATAGCTTCACAGCGGAAGTTATTGAGGAAGGCGAAGTTGGCGTTATCGAACAACGTGATATTGAAGCTTTGATCTGTCAGCATTGTGACTTCTCCATTGACTTTATGAAATGGATGGGAATTCACCATCGACTAACTCAAACTAAATTCCGTGATCTGATGATGTACGGTAAACCAGGCGCATTATGCTCCACTCTTATTCGTTTGTCCAACACTTATGGCCAAAACCTAGATGATGGCGGCATTCTGATTAATAAGAAAATTACGCATACTGATCTATCCAACATGATCGGTGCAACACGCGAAAGCGTGAACCGGATGCTTAGCGATTTACGCAAGCGCGGTGTGATCGAATATGACAACGGCATGATAGTCATTCGTGAGCTTGAGCAGCTGCAGGAAATATGCCACTGTGAGTTGTGTCCGAAGGAAATCTGCCGGATCTAGTCTGGAAGAAATCGTGCAATTATATATGAATAGGCTGTAAGCGCTGTGTAGGAATCGCTCCTCAAATTCAGCGCTTTTCTATTTATTATGATATACTCACCTCTCCCATTCCACCTTCCTTTTCAACCCTTCATTTTTCATAATGGCAGACGGAGAAAGTACATCCTTTGAGCATTTCTAATCACTATATATTGAAGAAGAGGCTTGCCCATAGGTAGAATCATCTACTTATAGGCAAGCCTCCGAACTATCTTATATGTCAGTTTTTCGATACCTTAATGGTGATATTGTCATCAGGTTCCACTCTAATGGCGCTCATTTCCGTTATCTGAAATGGTTGATCATTCATCATCAATTCCACAGCGTAGTTATCCTTCAACGAGAAACCGTTGATCTTAATAATATCCTTGCTGTCCTCAGACAATGTAATGTTTCCGAACTCTTTCAAGACATCGACCAATTTCACTTCTTGTTCTAACGGCATAGCATACGTTGAAGTGATATCCGGCAGCGCTGTACCTCCATCAATCGTTAACGTGACACTCGGAATGATGGCACTGCTCGTATCTACTTCAAGCTCTTTAACATAAACCGTAAGCTGATCATTCTCTTTAATCGGTTGTGCAAGCTTTTCTTTTTGACGGATATTATAATCGTTCAGCATTAGCCCCCAGGTCATCTTCGGATCAAGAGAGATATCTCCTACTGAAGCTATTCCAGAAGAGTCGTTCTTAAGCTTAACAATACCTGTATGTGCCAATGCTTGACTTACCGTCATGCCTTGTTTCCATTCTATCGTTATTCGTTCTGTAATATTAGGGACATAAGAGCCCCCGTCAATCACCACAGTAACCTCTGGAAGCGTTTTCGTGTCTGCAGCCGTTAATGACGTAAGTGGTTGAGACTCTGATGCTTGAGAGCAACCTGTAAGCAGAATTACGCCGATTAAGCTTAACCAGCTTAATCGTTTCCACCAAGCTCGATGGTTATTCATCCGTTCCACTCACCTTCATGCCTAATGTATAAATAATCTGAATATGCAAGCTTATGATTATCATTATGCATGAATGTTGCACATAAAAGGTATCAAACATGTCATAATATTCGCAATTGTCTCGATATCGTTGGATTATCGGCAAGAACCGTGTGTAATTAGAGTTTTTATGTCATATTCCTATTCTCTTCTTAATTAAGGTCATGTACGCTCTTCTCGTAATCAAGAAATAAATATACTGGAATACAATGTAGATTCCAACTATGGTCAGCGCATACCGCATAATATTAGAAAACAAGAGATTGCACAATGTAATCATGGCAACTAGTGTATGGATGCTGCCTACTAAACACGGGAGGAAGAAGATCAGACCCATCTGCAAATTTACTACCTTGCGAATCTCTTCAATGGACAAGCCAAGTCTGGTTAGAGATTTGAAATAAGCTTGATCCTCCTGCAAATCGCTGAACAGCTTGAAATAAATGATGCTGCCGCTGGCAATAAAGAATAGCAAGCTAATGAACATGCCGATAAATAGAGCTAATGAGCTGACCTGATTGAAATCACTTATAGCTTCAATTCTACTACGAACTAGATAACTGTTTTCCCCTGCTTCGTTTAGAATCGCATCAGCTAACAGAAATGAATCTTGCCAATCGCTTATCATGTAACTGTGCACTGTTAATTTAGAATCATCCTCAACACGCTGCTCCAGCTCTTGAAACAAAGAGTCGGGAATGACCATTAGTCCGCTTGCCACATATGCTTCTGAAACAACCGTCCGATTCAGCCGGTCGATAATTGTGAAATTATGATACTGTTCTTCACCAGCTATTTTAATCCGTATATGACTACCCTTCTCAACTACTCCAGACATATCCATCGTCATGGCTCCAAATGGGCTCTGATCTATCCAATATGCCCCTTCTTCAAATGGTGCGATAAGCTCATGATTCAAGGGCTCTGCAAGCTGGTTATACTGGCTAGTACTAATCATGGATACCGTTAACGTCCAAGGAGTGTCTCCTTCAAGTTCAACCTCCAAGAAATTCGTTTCAACTTCAGCTGTAATCTCGTGACCATATTGCTCGGCCAATTCAAATATTCGTTCATTTTCTATCGGAATGGGATGATCAGAATCGCTTCGTATCGTCAACTCATACGGATTAGAATCTGTAATCAACTGTTTGTAGCCATAATTAAAGACGAATACAGTTGCAGTAGCTGTCAGTACTACCGTACTCAAGGTCGCTATCGTGAACAATACTCGAGCATTGCTTCGAATTCGGTGCGCAGATTGAGAGATGAATAGCAGGTTCGTTCCACGGTACATGATTCGTTTACTTCGTGACAGCATTCGAATAAACAAGATGCTGAACTGGGTGAACAGAAAGTAAGTACCTATGATCGTTAACAGTACAGTCGGAACAAAAGTAATGACAATATTCTCCCACTCTGTGTTCACAGCTAAATAATACCCTCCAGCAATAGATGCAATGGATAATAACGCCAATATCCAAGAAAATGAAGGGACTCGCTTTGAATGACGTCGAGATCGAATCAGCTCAATAATCTCTGTTCTGCCTATCTTACGCAGGGAGATCACGGTTATGACGAGGAACAGTGTCAGAAACATCGTGAACGTTAATCGCACAGCATCCCTGGACAAGTAGAACGGCAAGGGGCTGCTTACATATAAGATATGTCCCATGAACATATTGAACAGCTTGCTGAATAATGCTCCCGTCGCAATGCCTGTCACAATTGCAAACACGGAAATAAACAGCTGCTCATAGAGCACCATGCGGCGCAGCTGCCACTTGCTCATGCCAAGCAATGTAAACAGTCCGAGCTCACGCTTGCGAGAATGCAAAAATGAGGAGCTCGAATACCAAGCAAAAAATATAGAGAAGATGAAGATGAGTGCTTCACACATAAATAACAAAGTACTAATCGTCGATCCTTCTGGAAATGTATCGTTCTGCACATCGGGATGAAAGATGAACGAGGCATAAACGAAAAAGATCGCGACCGAAAACACACAGCTAAAGAAATAAGCACTATATCGATGCCAACTCTGCCGTATGTTACGTAATGCGATTTGACGAAAGGTCATCGAAGTTGCCTCCAAGCAAACTTAAAGTATCTAATATTTGTTGAAAAAATGCCTGTCGGTTTGAGCCGCGGCGAATCTCGGTAAACAATCTTCCATCCTTAATAAACAGCACGCGCTTGCAATAGCTGGCTGCAAATGGATCATGTGTCACGATCAGTATCGTACGGTTCGTATGCTCATTCAAATCTTGCAGGCGAGACATTACATCTTTGGCGGCCTTCGAATCCAGATTGCCCGTCAATTCATCGGCAAGCAGCAGTGAAGGACGGTGTATGACCGCTCTCGCTATCGCTGCACGCTGCATTTGTCCGCCTGAGACTTCATATATATGTTTATCTAGAATCGAATCTATGCCCAACCATTGAGCAATTGGAGCGATCCGTTGTTCTATCTCCTTCGGAGACACTTTATCCAGAGCTAAGGGGAGCAGAATATTTTCTTTAATTGATAGCGTCTCAATCAGATTGTAATCCTGAAACACATATCCTAATTCCTTCCGCCGGAATTTGGATATGCTGTGATTAGACAGAGTAGTCGGATCAACGCCGTTGATGAACAATCGACCTGAGGTTGGCTTGTCAAGTGTCGCCAATATGTTAAGCAATGTTGTCTTTCCACTGCCTGATGGCCCCATAATACCGACGAATTCCCCTGCTTCCACATGCAAATTAATATCTTCTAACGCAGTGTAGGTCATCTTCCCCTTTGTCCCATATATCTTGGTAATCTGCTCCGTTCGAAGCACAGTTGTCATTGCCATACTCCTTTCCTAGACGAATCAGTATATGTTTGAACTGATTATTGTTAATAGTCCAGACTTGAGACTGCATCCAATTCACGGTGAATGCTGTCTGATGCGAACCGGATCGTAAATGTTGTTCCTTCTCCGATGACAGACTGTACCGCAATGGTATGCCCCAATCTCGCACACACCTGCTTGACTAGGTACAATCCCATCCCTGTCGCATCTCCTTCCTTGCGTCCATTCTCCCCAGTAAAGAAAGCGTCGAAGACTCGCGGGATATCATGTCCAGCTATGCCGATCCCCTCATCACTCACATGCAGCAATGCTCCAAACGATGTCTGTTCAATATGAAACCGAATCAAGTTGGCATTCTCTTTATCACGCGAATACTTAATTGCATTAGTAATTAATTGCGTTAATATAAACTGAAGCCACTTATCATCGCTCTCTACATGCACGTCCTCACCGGTTATTTTCGGATATATTTGAGATCGAATCAACGATTTCTTGTGCTGATTAATAACCTGTCGGATCACATGCTGAAGGGAAACACGAGCGACACGCAGATCGAGCTCGAACTTTTCAAGTCGAGCTGTATGGAGCATCATTTCCAAGCCGCGCGCCAGTCGTTCTGTCTCTTCACTCACGCTCTGCAGCAAATTCTCCACGTTATCTTCATCCAGCGCCGTTGATTTCTGCTGCGTGATCAGATTCAGCACCGAGACAGGCGTCTTCATGTGGTGAACCCATTGGTTGGTAAAATGAACATGCTGCTCCCGCTGCTGACGCATCATAAGGAGTTCATTCATATAAGCGCTGTATTGTCTATTCATTAATGCCAGCATGATGGACTGCTCCTCTGTTACAGGATTCTGCATGCACAGAGTAAAGTCGCTGTCGGATGTATGCTGGGATGAATTGTTCATTTCTTTATACCATTCCCGCTGGCGCATATAGTCAAACACGAGGCCTCCGGATAAGATGATAAAACCAAGCACGATCGCGTACAAGAAGCTTGATCCGCGCACGAACTGCTGTCCTGTCTCTAGATCCAGATACAGCACCAAAAGTGACATTATCAATGCGAAAAGCCATGCAATAATTAGCACGGCACGATCTTTCAAATATGACATTAGGTTCATACCACTTCACCCGCTTCCGTCCAGCTCGGCAGAAGACGGTAACCTTGACCGCGAACAGTCTCGATGGCCTTCGTTATCCCAATCTCCTCCATCTTCTTCCGCACGCGAGTCACATTGACTGTTAAAGTGTTATCATCTACAAAGTCAACGTCGTCCCACAGGGTCTCCAACAGTGTTTCACGAGAGACGATATGATCGACATGCTCCATGAGGCAATCCATAAGCAGTGCTTCATTCTTTGTTAGATCTACGGTTTTCTCTTGCCACTCGAGCGTGTTCTTCGTCCGGTGCAGCACAAGGCCATGAACCTTCACTTCTTCGCCATTGCCGTTCTGTTGACCTGCATACTCGCCATAAGAGCGTCGAAGCACTCCCTTCACTTTCGCTAACAACACATCCAGATGAAACGGCTTGGTAATGAAGTCATCTCCTCCATTTTCAATAGCCATAACCTGGTCCATCTCTCCCGTTCGAGCAGACACAAATATGATAGGAGCATTCGTCGTCTTGCGGAATTGTCTGCACCAGTAGAATCCATCATATGCAGGCAGATGAATATCCAATAGAATCAGATCTGGTTGTGCGGCGCGCAAGTCAACATCCAACGCTCGAAAGTTAGTCGCTCGTGTAACATGATAATCATATTTCTCAAGAGTCGATTGTAGGATCGACCCGATCTTATCGTCATCTTCCACTATCATAATCCGGTACATCATAATTCCTCCGATTAATAATTTCAGTATGTATTAGACGCACGAGCTTTGTTCATTACTTCATATTAAATAGAAGAAGCATAATACTTATGTAGTATGAGCAAATGCGTAAGCGAGCATGACATAAAAAGGAGACCAACTCCACCTGCCAGGTGATTGGCCCCCTCCTTGAGCTGTATTTAAAATATAAGCTATTATATGCTGAAATTAACTAGTTGCGGTCGGTGCCTGGAACGTAACGAGAATTCCGCCCTCTCCTGCATACGTACCGATCACAGGTCCCATGTTAACGACCATTACATTATCAAATGGATACTTGTCCAAAAATTCGTCCATAAACTTCTTAGCTCGCTCTTCACAATTCGAATGCGCGAATGCGACCCAACCTTGATCCGCATGATGCCAAGCGTCACCTACTTTTTCGATAAGCCGCTTCAGAGCACGCTGTGTTCCGCGCACCTTTTCCATCATATCAATCGCGCCTTCTTCACTCGCACACATCAGGAGCTTAATATTAAGCATCGAAGCTACAGTGCCTTTAATACGGCTTAGGCGTCCCCCGCGAATTACATTCTCTAACGTATCAAGAGTGAAATAAGTTTTAGTCTGTATAATACATTGTTTAATCTTTGCTTGCATCTCGTGCAAGCTATCTCCAGCCTTTGCCATAATCGATGCGCGAATAGCCAACAGCCCAAGTCCAATGGATGCTGTCTTCGAATCAATGACCACTACACGGTTCGGATGGCCCTCTTCTTCATATAAATCTTTCGCCATTAGGGCATGATTGTACGTACTGCTCAATTGTGAAGTCATGCACAGCACGAGAATATCCTTGGAAGAATCCAATGATTGATAAATATTCAAAAAATCGCCTGGTGAAGGGCTCGATGTCTTAGGCAGCTCTTCTTGACCCTTCATCTTGTCGTAAAAATTGCCAGCGTCCATGTTAGAATTACAGGATTCCTGTTCAAAATGCACGTAAAGCGGCACTATGTTAATCCCAAATTGCTCCGCAAGTTCTGGAGTCAGATCAGAGCTACCGTCCGTAATGATGTGAATGGCCATGTTAATCCCCTGTCTTTCATATAGTCGACATCACCTTATCTGTCCCTTATTATTATATAGGTGTCTAGTAGGGTTTACAACGGCTAAAAGAAGGCATTACCGCGTTATTCGACTAATACTAACTTTTATCTCTATATACAAAAAACTGCCTCATGCGCAAGCATGAGACAGTGGATCAACCTTTATTACTTTATTCACCTTGATTATACGGTTGGCTTGAAGACATCATGATCAACATAACGCTCGCCGTTCAGTTCGCTGATGACATTGATCGCAACCTTGGCACCATCGCCTGCCGTAATGATCGTATGCATGCTAGTGCCGGCACCTGTACCTGCCGCCCATACACCAGGCATCGAAGTGCGGCCGTCACTGTCAACGGAAACAACCGTTGCGACCTTTGGCTCGCGGCCAGGAGCAGTTTCAATTCCGCTTGCAGTCACTACATCCATTCCGAAACCAGATGCGATGATCACATGCTTCGCCTCATAGACATTATCCTGTTCCGTCTTCACTTGCAGACCATCAGCTGTGGCCTCGATCATCATCGCTCGATCATCCACGAATACAGCTCCAAACTTCTCAGCCTGCGATCTTCCAATTGCAAGCAAGTCAGGACCCGACAATGCTTCTGTTCCGTAATGATTCTCAAGCCATGCTCGACGGGTTAAGCCTTTGTCATTGTCAATTACAACTACCTTCTTACCTGCTTTAGCCACAAATATAGCTGCGCTGCCTCCTGCTGGTCCTGCTCCGATAATGACGACATCCAACATCACGATCATTCCTCTCTGCCTCTATGGCTGCATCAATTCATTAGGATAATCATTCCTGTCTACCATTAACCGCAATTGTTTTCATGTGAACCAACATTTTCTAAGATGATCGTTCCATGTTATAAGTGTCAGAATCAGAACTTTGATCGCAAGGTGAAACTGCTCCCTGTTCATCTTCAACCCATGTTTCTGCCCAAGTCGAGATCGATTGCATCACGGGCATTAGAGCAAGTCCCTTCTCAGTCAGAGCGTATTCTATACGAACTGGTGTCTCAGGATAGACATTACGTTGAACGATTCCTGCGCATTCAAGATCTTTCATCCGTTCACTCAACATTTTGTCGCTCATGCTAGGGATGAGAGAGGAGATGTCCTTGAAGCGTTTAGGGCCGCTGAGCAGCCCCATTATAAGCAGACCATTCCAACGCTTACCCAATATGCAAAATGCAGCTTCAAATCGCGGACACAGACCTACAGCCTGCTGTTCCATAATTCATTCCTCCTTTAGACTTACAAAATGTAAGCAAATAGATTTTACCATATGTTTAGTAAAAAATAAACATGCTTACATGAAGCAATAGTCATGAAGTTTTTTGAACTTTCTCGTGAAATTCGTTACAATATTTCTATATCAAAACGTACGAAGGAGATGAACTTTTTGAATTTTGATCATACAACTTGCAACTCTGCTGATGTAACGCTGACACATAAGCGACCGCGCATTACTGTAATCGGAAGCTTGAATATGGACTTGGTCACCATTACGAATATTGTGCCGCAAGCAGGTGAAACCGTAAGCGGTGAATCCTTCTTCACGCTATGCGGCGGCAAGGGTGCTAATCAAGCCGTTGCATGCGCCCGACTTGGAGCTGAAGTACATATGCTCGGCTGCGTTGGCAATGACAGCTTCGGTGCTGATATGATTCATAATCTGGAGCGGCAATCCGTCAACTGTGAGCAGATTCGCAAGTTGGATGGCGTCTCATCCGGCATCGCTGTCATAACGATCGCAGATGGTGACAACCGAATCATCGTAGTACCAGGTGCGAACGGCCAACTTAAGCCAGCGGCAATCCTTGAGCAAGAGAAGCTTATAGCTGAATCCGATTTAGTGCTGCTGCAGTTGGAAATTCCACTTGAAACGGTCGCTGAGGCTATACGAATTGCAGCTAAGCACAGAGTGCCGACCATGCTCAACCCTGCGCCAGCAGATCAGTTGACTCCTGAGCTGATGAACAGCATCACTTGGCTAACTCCGAATGAGCATGAATTAAAGCTGATGTTCGCTGCCGTATCCAATGATGAAGCAGAAGAAAGCGATGCAGCCTATCATGAACTCCTCTCACGCATGCCAGAACGAATCATTATGACCAAGGGCGGCGACGGTGCCCTGTGGTGCAATGCCGACGGAGTCATCCGCCACACCAATGGCCATAAAGTCGAAGTTGTCGATACGACTGGCGCTGGCGACACATTCAATGGCGCACTCGCCGTTGCGCTCGCTGAAGGCAGATCTTTACCTGAAGCCGTGGAATGGGCGGTCGCTGCAGGTGCCCTATCTGTTACGAAATTTGGCGCACAGGGCGGAATGCCGCTTCGTTCTGAATTAGATGAGTGGATGACGAAACGATAGACTAATATTAGGCGCTTATTTTTCTGCTTATTATATAGAAGAAACAGAAATGAATAGCGATGGAATAAACCACTGAAGAATGTCCTATCAGTGGTTTTTCTTATTCGTGCGACTTATAGTTAATGGCTCTATGATCGTATCCATAATTAGCCCGCCCACTAACCTATCATCAATAAACTCTGCTAGTTTTACGATTTATGGAGTATATTAGATTAATTAACTACAGATGTAATAAAGGTAATTATTGCTATATATCTATTATTATACTATATTTTACCTATGGATGATTCTGGTAAAACAACTTCATATTAACCTCGCACATCTCACTTTGCCTTCCACACGATGTATCATCCGTCATTCGAATTCGTGGAGGTGAACCAACTAATCCTCGTATTTACGCTATGCTTTCCTGCATCTAAGATGCCTACATCACTAGTTCCCTTAAGTATTACATAAGTTGAGAGGAGAATTATATTTGTTTAAAAAATGGGTATCTGGCATTCTAGCAGCTTCATTGGCGCTAACGCTCTTCTCGACTTCTGCTCTTGCAGCTCCAATTGCTGTTAAAGCACCATTCAAGTCTAACTTGGATATTTCCTCCATCCAGCTTTCTGATGAAGCTAAGGAGCGACTTAAGGCTATCGAATTAGAGCAAAGGCTTAATCTGCCTGCTCGAAACTTTCTTCCGCAGTCTGACGGCAATGAAATAATCTCCGTCATAGTAGAGCTAAGAACAGACCCGCTTATCGTTCATGAAGCGAAGTGGAAGCAGTCTCAATCGAGCTCTTTCTCTGCTCAAGAAGGCTTCGATGTCAATCAATTCGCTGCTCACCTTACTAAAATAGTAACGGAGCAAAGTGAATTTCAGAGCTATACGGAGAATCAACTCCAAGCGCAAGTTACCCAAACTTACGACACGGTATTCAACGGAATGGCGATGGAGATCGCAGCCAACAAAGTTGATGTCTTGCTGTCGAATCCATTAGTTAAGGCTGTATATCCCAACAACGAAATGTTTGCTTCTCCAGTCGAACATGCATCTGCTTTAAAAGCCGAACAAACAGTTGCTGAATATCTTGGCGCCGGTGCATTCTGGAATAAAGGCATTAAAGGTGAAGGCATCAAGGTAGGCGTGTTGGATACTGGAATGGATTACAATCACCCTGATCTTAAATCCAATTATTTTGGCGGCTATGACGCTTATGACGATGATGACAATCCATTTGAGACTCGCCCTCAAGATCGTCCAGCAAATATGCCCCCTGTCAATGAAAGAGGCAATGCTTATGAAACGTCACACGGTACTCATGTGGCAGGTATCATTGCCGGTAGCGGCACTGTTGCAGGCGGCATGAAGGGAGTAGCACCAGAAGCTGATCTGTACGCTTATCGCGTCCTGGGTCCTTATGGTTCAGGGTCTACCGAAACTGTACTATCAGGTATCGACCATGCTGTTAAAGATGGAATGGATGTTATCAATCTTTCTCTTGGATCGGAAGATAACGATCAATACAGCGCAGATTCAGTAGCATTGAACAATGCGATGCTCAAAGATATCGTCGTTGTAGTCTCAAGCGGCAACTCAGGTCCAGGCCATAGCACTGCAGGAACTCCTTCCGTTGCTGAAACTGTTATCTCGGTTGGTAACACCACCCTTCCTACATTAAGTCCTACCATCACAGTATTAGGGAAAACTTATGTAGGGGATATGCTAGCTAATTCCGTAGAACTTGGTGATCTAGTCAATCAATCATTGCCGGTTGTACATGCTGGCCTAGGCAGCGTTAAAGACTTTGAAGGTATTGATGTTAAGGGTAAGATTGCTTTGATTCAGCGCGGGGGATTTTCTTTTGGTGAAAAGGCATCTAACGCTCAACAAGCTGGCGCCAAAGCAGTTATTATCTATAACAATACTGAAGGTTATCTGACCAGCGTAACGTTAGGTGACTATAAAGTAAAAATCCCTGCTATGGGCATCAGAAAAGCAGACGGTGAGTTCTTAATAGCAAGCCTCAAAGCTGATCCAGAGTTAAAAGTAACGCTCAATAATAAGCCTGAAGCGGACTTTGTGAACGACTCCAGCTCCCGTGGGCCTGCTCTTCCGAAGTTTAACTTAAAGCCTGATATTTCCGCACCTGGTTCTGCGATTCGTTCCACTCTCCCTGCATTTGACGGAAAATACGAGAAAGCATACGGCGAGAAGTCAGGCACAAGTATGGCAGCGCCTCAAGTCGCTGGAGCAGCAGCCTTGTTGAGGCAGTACAACAGCGATTGGAGTGCAATGGACATCAAGACACTGTTGATGAATACATCCAAGAACTTGGTTGATCGTACAGGTGCACAATACAGCTACTCCGCACAAGGTGCTGGTCGTATTGATCTGAACAAAGTGCTTGAAGCACATGTCATCGCTAAAGTTAAGGATGTTACAGATGCAGTCTACACAGAAGATGAAACCGACTACATCACAGGCAGCTTGTCATTCGGATTGGTCATACCTGGAAACACCGTGACCAAGAATGTCTATCTATCAAGTATTGATAGTACCCCATATCAATACACGATTCAGACAGAACTAACAACAGGATCCCTTACAACTTCAGTGACAGATCTAGTATACGGTACTAATGCTGACAGAACTGAATTTAAAGTAACCTTAACAGTACCTGAAGGTACTAGTAAGGGCTATTATGAAGGATCTGTCAAGCTGGTAAACGTAGCTGATCCAGCTGACGTTATTCGCTTACCACTCTCTTACACGATAGGTAATCCGCTGCTTACGCGTACTGAATTAAGCACATTCAAAATCTCTCCTAACGGCGATGGTTCATTTGAAGATCTCGACTATCAGTACATGCTGACAACCCATGCTAACCGAGTTGATATTGTATCCGAGATGTTGGACTTAGAGACTGAAGAAATTGCAGGGCAAGATGGTGTAATCTATAGCGAAACAAATTTGAAGCCTAGAGGATACAGGTTCACATGGGATGGCTCTTTCATAGGCGATAGCAATGGTAAAAATGTCGTTAAAGATGGTCTTCATCTATTGACTCCTTATGTAAATGATAAGGTAGTAGAAGGCGATGATTACAGCAATATCCAATTGTACATTGCTGATTCCACTGCTCCGACTTATACCAATGAAACCTTCACCTATTCTTCTTCTGAGAAGAAAGCAAAGATATCTGGTACTATAACAGGTGATTTGTTCATTGACCTAGCTAAGAACGGATGGCTAAGAGATGCATTCGGCTTGAACCTTACCACTCTTCCTCAAGTTGTTGGTGTAGCTGCTGTTGATGCAAATGGTAAGCCACACTTTGCTAAAGTAGATGCTCAAGGCAACTTCACTGTTGAGGTTCCATTGAATGATGGTACTAACAACATCGATGTTTATGTGTACGACATGCTAGATAACGGCTCATATAAACCAGCATTTACAAAAACAGCTAATGTTGGCGGTTCCAGCGGAGGCTACTATCCTACAGTCCCTACCAGCCCGGATGATAACGCCATTAAATCCGGTGTCAAAGTAGTAGGACAATTAAAGAAATCTGCTGACGGTAAAACAGCAGATGCCACAATGAACTCCGACTGGCTGAAAGAGCAATTGAAAGATGAGAAGTCGAAGGCTGTTACATTTGACCTTACTTCCTTGACGTTAACATCTTTCGAACAAGTAAATGTCAAGTTGAGCAAGGATGATTCAGCTGCGCTGATCAAGTCTGGCAAAGATCTGATCATCAACGGCAAAGGCTTTGACATCACGATTCCTGCGGCAGCCCTTGAGCAATTCCTCAAGGACGGTGCTCTGGTTGTATCCTTCGCTGCAGTTGAGAAAGATGTTAACTTCAAAGCTCTTGATGGAACTGTGAAGAAGACTATGGCTTCCCCGCTCGTCACATTAATTAATGTACCTGACAAGCTGAAAGCTGCAGTCACAATTACTTGGAATCCAGGTAAAGATGCATTCGCTGATCTGCGGAAAGCAACCGCATACAGCAAGAAGGCTGATGATGTATGGAACTACCTTGGTCTACAGACTGTTCAACAGGACGGCAGCTTCATCCTAAGCACAACACAATCTGGTACTTATGCAGTAATTGAAAATGTACATTCCTTCACCGATATCAACAAGCATTGGGCAAGCGACTTCATTGAAGTCATTGCGGCTCACAACATCATGAAAGGTCTAGGAAATAACAAATTCTCACCTAATACTGCTGTTACTCAAGCAGAGTTTGCTACGATGCTAGATCGCATTCAAGGCAAAGGTGATACATGGTCTACCCGTTCCAAAGAAACAGGCGCGAATCAGAAGCTGAGCCGTGAAAATATGGTGCAGATGCTGGTAACTGCTCTTGGGGCAGACTTGTCTAAAGTAGATACAAAGCTTAAATTTGATGACCAAGACAAAATCTCGAAAGATGCTAAAGCAGCTGTAGCCTATGCAGTGCAAAACGGTTGGATTATCGGCAAAGGCAATAATAAGTTTGATCCTGCCGGTACTACAACTCGTGCTGAAGCAGCGAAGATCCTGTACACTTTACTGAAACTGAACAAGCATATCTAATTTAAGATGAGCCTGGACTTGCTAACATAGCAAGTTCGGGCTTTTCTATTCACAATTTATTCCTTGCTACGGCCTGGAATATAACATAAAATATATATGATGTTACTTCCATATTTTGTGCATACAACCCAATTACAATTGTAGGAGAAGCTGCTAATGGCTACAATTTATGATATCGCCCGATTGGCGAATGTATCTGCAATGACCGTATCTCGAGTCATCAACAAGACAGGCCGTGTCAGCGAGAAGACACGGGTGAAAGTACAGCAAGTGATGGATGACATGCATTATATCCCCAATTCGATTGCAAGATGCCTCGTAACGCAGGAAAGCAAGGTCATCTCTCTGTTAATTACGGATATCTGCAATCCTTTCTTTACTACGATGGCTCGCGGAGCAGAGGATGCCGCTCTACAGCACGGTTACCGACTGATGTTTGGCAATAGTGATGAGCAGTTATTGAAGGAACGTCATTATGTCGAGATGATCTTATCGATGAAAGTCGATGGGGTGCTGTTCTCAGCCAGCAATGATATGTCAATCGAGCATTTACAGTGGCTTGAGCAGCACAATGTTCCTTTTGTCTTATTGGACCGTGAGGTTCCCGGTATTCAAGCAGATACAGTGCGGGGTGACAGCCGTACAGGAACGAAGCAGATGATATCGAGGTTAATTCAGATGGGTCATACGCGCATCGGACTCGTAAATGGACTGCATCATATTTCAACCGCACGCGAGAGACGGCTTGGATACATAGAGGCTCATGTCGAGGCTGGGATTCCGATTCAACAACGTTACATGACCGAGACTAGTTATATTCCTGGCGATCAGCCTAACCTGATTAAGGATTGGTTCTCGGATCATGAAGATGAGAGACCAACTGCAATATTTGCAGCGAACAATCTGCAAGCGCTATCCATTATGAAGGAAGCTCGTGAAATAGGTCTCCGTATCCCAGAAGATTTATCGGTAGCCTGCTTTGACGAATTAGGCTATCTGGAAGATGCCAATCCTTTCTTATCCGTCGTTTCTCAGCCTGCTTATGAATTCGGTCAGCTTGGATTCAAGCTGTTGCTAGAGCGAATGCTGAATAGCAAGCTCCCTCCACGGATTGAAACACTGCCATGCGAGATTAAGATCCGAGATTCTGTCATCTCCCGTACATCAGTGTCCCCTATTGCCGTTCTCTCCTAGCAGCATTTTCACCCGTACTAGCAGCTTCCTAATCACAATTGGCTGCACTAGGTACGGGTTTATTGCTTTTATAGAGCCCCCCAGGATGCATCGTAAAAATCTGTTTGATATGCAAACAATTTGATTGTCTGCATGGTAAATTGTGCTAACATGATATCAGATTCGAGATTCATGCATGCATGAATGAGGAGGATTGATGATGACGGATTCTGGTAACCCGCAATTCCTCAGTTTAACTGAAGTAGAAACTCCTTTCCTGCTCATCGATGAGAGCCGTGTAGACACGAATGTCTCCCGGATGGCTGAACGAGCAGCTCAGCTTGGAGTGAAGCTGCGCCCGCATATTAAGACACACAAGATGCCTTACTTTGCTCAGAAGCAATTGGAGCAAGGCGCGAGCGGAATAACTGCTGCGAAGGTATCTGAGGCTGAAGTGATGGCTGCACACGGAATGAAAGACATATTTATCGCTTATCCATTAGTCACAGCATCCAAGATTGAACGAGCGTTCTGTCTGATGAAGGAAGCACGGATTCTGTTAGGCCTTGATAGTATCGAATGTGCGAGTCGACTTGAGCAAGCCGCAGCAGCACACCATCTAATGATTGAAGTTAGAATCGAAGTGGATACAGGTCTTAGGAGAACCGGCATTAAAGCCTCGCAGATGTTGGAATTGGCTCAGCATATCGCGAACAGTCCGCATCTGAAGCTACAGGGCATCTATACTTTCCGCGGAGCTATCTTCCAAGATGAACCGACCATGGATCTGAAAATGGCAGGGCATGACGAAGGTCAGACAATGGTTCGTTATGCTGAGATGCTGCGTGAAGTAGGACACGATATTCAGGATGTCAGCGTGGGATCTTCCCCGACAGGACTGTATACGGCTGAAGTTCCTGGAGTCACTGAGATCCGTCCAGGAACCTACATATTTAATGATCGCATGCAGGCTGCATTCGGAGCCGCTGCGCTGCATGATTGTGCAGCATCGGTCATTGCCACAGTTGTAAGCTGCCCGCACGAAGACCTGATCGTTATCGACGGCGGGAGCAAAGCGTTCGCGACAGATGTTCCGCCGAACACAGCACCTCTATTCTTGCAAGGCTACGGCCATATCGTCGGCATGCCGAGTGCTGTACTTCAGCGCTTATCCGAAGAACACGGCATCATTCAAGTTCCGCCTGGACATCCATTTCGCATCGGAGACCGTGTCTCTATTATCCCCAACCATATATGCAGCACGGTGAATCTATATAATGAAGCTTGGAGTGTCAATGCTGACGTCAATGCTGGATCAGTGCGCAAGCTTCCAATCAGCGCCAGAGGCCATAGCTGGTAACCATTGCAGCACATCATATCATTCATCTGCCAGGGAGGAATAACGTATGCTCGACACGATCATAAAGCATGCACGAATCGCTGACGGTACTGGCAACCCATGGTACTGGGGAGAAATCGGCCTGAAAGATGGCATTATTGCGGAAGTTGTTACACCCGGTTCGATCAGTACCGAAGCCAGGCAGCTTGTGGATGCCCGCGGCGAGATCGTTTCACCCGGCTTCATCGACGGTCATTGCCATTCCGATCTCATGATTATGGATTATCCCGATAGCATCATCAAGCTTCAACAAGGCGTAACGACTGAGATCGTCGGCAACTGCGGTCTGGCCCCTGCCCCATTCATGACAGAACGCGCTGATATGCTGATGGAATACATTACACCTGTAATTGGCAGCACAAGTAAGCCATGGTCCTGGAATACTGTCGGACAATATATGGACGCTGTTACTGCCATTAAGCCCGCCGAGCATATGGCTACTTATGTAGCGCACGGCGCGCTGCGCATCGGTGTGATGGGCTTCGAGAACCGGCCGCCAACCGACATCGAGCTCGAAGCGATGCGCGCAATCGTACGAGAAGGCATGGAGGCAGGAGCAATTGGCTTGTCCATCGGGCTGCTGTATGCCCCAGGCAGCTACGCTGATAAACGAGAGATTGCTGAGCTGTGCAAAGTGGTAGCGCAATATGGCGGGATTCTATCCACTCATATACGTGGTGAAGGCATGCATTTGCTAGCATCAATTGAAGAAGTCATATGGATCGCCGAGCATTCGGGTGTCGCTCTGCATATTAGTCACTTGAAAGCCGCAGGCAGACGGAATTGGGGTCAAGTGCTCGCAGCGCTCGAAATGATCGAAGCCGCGCGCAGCCGTGGAATGGATGTGACGTGCGACGTATACCCATATGACGCTGGCTCGACAACATTAACGACTGTTCTCCCCCTATGGATTCTACAAGGGGGTTTAGCAGGAGTGATGGAAGCGCTGCAGCAGCCTGCTGTCCGCAAGCGATTGCATATAGAGCTGGCGGAAGAGCAGCAAGATTGGGATAATCTCGTTGCGTCCACCGGCTGGCACAGCATCGTGATCTCAGCCGTTCACAGTGATCGCAATAAGGAACTGGAAGGCAAATCGATACACGAAGTCGCTGAGCTTCGCGGAATACATCCCATTGATGCGATGATGGATCTGCTGCTTGAAGAGCAAGGCAAAGTAACAATTGTGTATTATCATATGTCTAATGACGATGTAGAACAGGTTATTCGTTATTCACAATCGTTAGTTGCTTCTGACAGCCTGCACTGTGAGACTGGCAAGCCTCACCCGCGTTTGTATGGTACTTTCCCTAGATTGTTTGCGAAGTACGTACGTGAACGCCGCACGCTCAGCTTGGAAGAGGCTGTTCGCAAGGTAACTTCCTTCCCTGCTTCCCGCTTTCGCTTAGGTAAACGCGGACTTCTCGTTCCCGGCTATGCTGCCGATATAACGATCTTCAACCCAGACACGATTCAGGATACGGCTACTTATGCGGAGCCGCGTCAATATCCGGACGGGTTCTCTCACGTATTTGTAAATGGAAAGCATACGTTAGCGCACGGGCAATTTTTGAACCAGCATGCGGGCGGTATGCTGCGTGCTTCACAGACTTCTAGGTGTCGCTGTCACCCATTTTCCACCTAAATATAAGATTCTATTGCGAAGGAGCGAACAGGATATGAGTCGAATAGAACAACGTTTGCAGGAGCTTGGTATCACATTACCAGAGGTTGGTGAACCGAAATTCTCTTACCTTCCCGTTCGCAGAACAGGGCAACTCATCTACACTTCTGGCATGGATTGTCGAGTAGATGGAAAATTAATATATGAAGGCAAAGTCGGCGCTAACCTGTCGATCGAGCAAGGCCAGGAAGCCGCCCGACAATGTGTTATTAATGCGCTTGCTGTTATTAAAATGGAAATCGGCTCTCTCGATCGCGTGAAGCAGGTCGTCAAGATGCTGGCATTTGTGAACAGCGCTCTGGGGTTTGCAGATCAGCCATACGTCATTAACGGCGCTTCCGACTTTCTGATTGAAGTGTTCGGCGACGCAGGCAAGCACGCCCGCTCCGCTATTGGAACGAGCGATCTACCATTTCACACACCAGTCGAGATTGAGATGATTGTAGAGGTCGAGTAATAGTCGAATTCACTGCGAAGCAAGCCCTTCAGCACTACATACCTGCCGCACCCTTTCAACTGTAATAGTTGGAAGGGTTTTCTTTGTTGATTGCTATTTATGGAATTACTTACTATTTGACCTATCGAAAAATAATAGGTAGAGTATACATAACTTTTTACTATTTCTTTATTACATAAAAGCGTGTAAGCATAAATGGGAGAACGCACAAAAGAGAGAAAGTAAACGAGACAAACAAAAATGAGGCATCGCGAATAAAGGAGCAGTCTGCCAGATGTCATCATTCAAGGGGTGAACAACAATGAGTTCAGAGCAACACGACACATCCTCAGACTCGCTTCGAGAGGAATCTATTTCAAACACCGTTACATTCAAACAGAGCTTAATTATTTTCATACTAGTAATGAGCTGGCTTCTGCTAACCATTCTAGTTTGGAAAGCAGAACCACACCTGCCACTATTAATCGCAACGGTTGCAACTGGTATTGGACTTATGCTGTGCGGTCAATCCTGGAAGCAAGTCGAGCATTCTTTGATCAAGGGGCTGCAAGCTTCCGTGATGCCTGCGATCCTGCTCGTATTAATCGGCATCTTGATTGCCGTTTGGATGATGAGCGGCACCGTTCCAACGCTGCTTGTATATGGAGCTAATTGGTTTCAACCCCAATGGTTTGCGTTAAGCGCCATGCTGTTGACGATGATCGTATCCATGTTCGTCGGCAGCTCGATCACAACAGTCGGCACATTCGGCGTAGCCTTAGTTGGGATGGCAGCTTCCATGGGCATTAATACGCAGCTTGTTGCGGGAGCGGTCGTTTCTGGCGCATGCTTCGGCGATAAGATGTCGCCATTGTCCGACACGACCAACTTTGCATCAGCAGTAGCAAGAGTACGCATGAACGATCATATCCGCAACATGACGAAAACGACGATACCAGCCTTCCTACTTACATGTGCAGCCTTCTTATTCTTCGGTCATGTTGAGAATACGGATCTGACGCAGTTGGAGGCGATGCAGCAAGCGATGAACGGCTCATTTCATATTCATCTCATCGCCCTGCTGCCGCTCCCTATCGTCCTGATAGCAGCGATACGCCGTGTTCCTATTCTGCTTACATTGCTGATTGGAATCGGCAGTGGTCTGCTCGTCGTCGGTATTATCCAAGGAAACTGGGATATCCCGAATTGGCTTCAGGTGATGCAGTACGGCTTCAACGCCGATATCGCCAATGAATCGGTAGCACGCATCGTTAATCGCGGGGGCATCATGTCGATGATGGGCTCGATCGCCTTAATCGGCATCGCGTTTGCCTTCGGCGGCCTTCTGCAGAACGGCGGTGTCATTCAAGCCTTGTTCAACCGCATCATTCAACCGATCAAACGCAAAGAAACGCTCGTTGTGTCGACTGGCATCAGCGCCATCGGAGTTAACTTTTTAACGGGGGAACAGTACATGTCTATCCTGCTGCCAGGACAGATGTTTGAACAGGAGTACGAGCGTCGCGGCATTCCACGTTTAACGCTGTCACGAACATTGGAAGACTGCGGGACACTCGTGAACCCGCTCATCCCTTGGGGAGTAAGCGGCGCTATGATGACAAGCGCGCTTGGGATGACGGTGATGGATTATGCGCCATATGCCTTCTTCCTCTGGATCTCGCCGCTTTGTACGTTCGCATTTGCGCTTCTGCCAGGGTTGAAACGTAAGACGCTGAATGAATAGCTGAAACTGTACTACCATCGTAGTAGCCATTATATTGACTTATCTGTCCGTACACCTACGCGAATGCAATGGATGTGCGGACTTTTTATACCTATATAAGAAGAGAGCCCCTGCTACGCATCAGCATGGGGCTTATTCATGTTTACCGCCATTGGCACTTGAATCTGATGCTCCTTGCGATAAACGGTGGGCGACTCGCCATATGAACGCTTATACATCTTAGAGAAATACAATGCATCTAGATACCCTACTGAGGATGCTATGTGCTCTACGGGCAGCTTCGTCGTGATCAGAAGCGTGCGTGCGCGCTCCATCCGAAGCCGAATCAGCATCTGAATCGGTGTCTCTCCCATAATCTCATGAAACATCTTTGAAAAATAAGTCCGATGATAACCAAATTGCTGTGCTAGCTGCTCGATCGAAATCGGAGTGTTGTACCGCAACGTCATGTATCGTACAGCCTCTTCTACTTGTCGTTCTAAGTCGGAGCGCACTTCATGGCCAATCGCATGATGATGCTGCTTGGACTTGCTGATTTCAACCAATGCCAGCCTTAATAGAGCTTCTGCTTCAAGATCCCCCATCTTACCGCCGCATATAAGCGCCTGCTGAACACGTCGAAATAGATGTGTCACGTGATCATCTTGTTCAAGATGAATATTGGGAAGATGAGGTCCTACTCCTATGTCCGACATTAAGCTTTCAGCCAACGTTCCACGAAAGGCAATCCAGAGATAAGACCAAGGATCTTTCTCGTCAGCCCGATATGTGACCAACTCACTCGGAAATATAAAGAAGCAGTCTCCTTTATGTAAATGATAGGTGGTGCCGCGAGAAGTAAACGTACCGCTTCCGGAAACAACTATATGTATAAGTACATAATCTAGAATGGTGGGTCCAACGGAGTGGCCGCCATCGGTTTGCGAATGGCCACCAAACAATACCGTTAATTCCCCTTTGCTGGGCGAATGATTAATCGTGAGCTGTGCTGTTTCAGACACGGGACGGCCTCCCTAATATAATATGAATATACTATAGCCTCTGTATTGCTTCTATTGTATCTTGTTTGCGCTCTCAAGACTACTCCATTCCTAAGCACAAGAAACAGCACCGCATCATAAGCTGTATACACAGATCCTTTTGCTTTCATTCATCGTTTTGATATTGTTATCCCGCCAATAAGAAGGGGCTTTACCTTGTTGTTCATGTTCGAACGCCAAGGTAAAGCCCACAGCAAGAATCAAATATTCAACTTATAAATTCCATATTTCGTTGCACTACGCGCTATGGGCATCAGCTTTCACATGCGCAGAACCCTTGCGTTTCTTACTGAGGCCGACTAGGACAACAAATGCGATAACAAGTGCCTCGAATCCGTACTTGATGATCGGATCTGTAAAGAATGGTGCCAGAAACTTCTCGCCTACAAACATTTTAGCAGCCGTCCAGCCCAAAACTGCCGAACCAATCAATATGATCCATGGGAAACGCTCGATGAGCTTCAGTACGAGTGTACTTCCCCAAACGACGACAGGAACCGAAATAGCAAGACCTAGTATAACGAGAAGATTATCGCCATGTGCCGCGCCTGCTACAGCCAATACATTATCAAGCCCCATTGCGGCATCCGCAATAATGATCGTTCGAATCGCTGCCCATATGCTGCCGCCAGCTTTGACATCGTGATCTTTATCTTCAGCTACGAGCTTGATCGCGATCCAGATTAATAACAGCCCACCGATAACAAGCAAGCCGGGAATCTTAAGCAGCCACACGACAGCCATTGTTGCGATGGCACGGATGATTACGGCTCCAACTGTCCCCCAAATAATAACCTTCTTCTGATCTGCCTTCGGCAAATTGCGAGCAGCAAGACCGATAACTATCGCGTTATCCCCTGCAAGCACTAAATCAATGAGGACGATCGACATCAACGCTGTTAAGAAATCAATGCTAAACACTTCCACCCATACTCCTCCTCCGAATTCTCTTCGTATTCTTTAGTGCTCTAACATGAAAATACCGTTACCCCCACGAGGTAACGGTCAAATAAAAAGAGACCTCTACCGTCAATGGGCAAAGGTCTCGCAAACAACGTTCTACGTTGCCAGCAAAGCCGAGGATCGCAGCCCGCGATTCCCGTAGTGACGACTTTACTGTATAGCTACTCCCCTTCAAGGAGATAATCATGTTTTTTAATGCTCTTATAATATCATGCTATTTTTTTCAGTTCAAGAGAAAAAATTCTAATTTCTAAACCATTTTGTTGAGATAATGGCCTGAATTGGGTAATATAGGCTCATACGCAATGAAGGAGGTAAGAAGGCATGAGTTCTACACATAAGGCCTCAACCTATGAACTAGCTACCTTTGCTGGAGGTTGTTTCTGGTGTATGGTGACACCCTTTGAACAACTCCCTGGTATTCAACGAATAGTATCCGGATATACAGGTGGACAAACGCCAAATCCCACATATAAGGAAGTATGCACAGAAACAACAGGACATGCAGAAGCCGTCCAGATTACCTATGATCCTGAAATATTCCCTTATGAGAAGCTGTTGGACATCTTCTGGCAGCAGATCGATCCTACAGATATTGGCGGTCAGTTCTTCGATCGCGGTTCTTCTTACCGCACAGCGATCTTCTACCACAACGAGAAGCAGCGCGAGCTTGCTGAGCGTTCGAAGCAAAAGTTAGAAGCAAGCGGCCGCTTTGCGAAACCAATCGCGACTGAGATCGTTCCAGCCGGCACCTTCTTCGAGGCGGAAGATTACCATCAGAATTATCATTTGAAAAATGCTGCTCACTACAAGCGTTATCGCAAGGGTTCTGGCCGAGATGCATACATCAAACAGCATTGGGGAATCAGCGAAGGAGAACGCGCTCTACTCAAAGAACGCTTAACTCCCATGCAGTATCATGTAACGCAGAAGAACGGCACCGAGCCCGCGTATCAAAATGAAATGTGGAATCACAAGGAAGCTGGACTTTATGTCGATGTCGTCTCAGGTGAACCCTTGTTCAGCTCCACTGATAAGTTCGATTCCGGCTGCGGTTGGCCAAGCTTCACGAACCCAGTAGCTCCCTTCCATGTCGAAGAGAAGATGGATCTGTCACACGGAATGATTCGCACTGAGGTTCGCAGTAAATTGGGAGATTCTCATCTTGGACATGTGTTTGATGACGGACCAGGCCCCAACGGTCTACGCTACTGCATAAATTCCGCAGCACTCCGATTCATTCCAGCAGCAGATCTGGAGAAGGAAGGCTATGGACAATTCAAGTCCTTGTTCAACTCTAAAAAATAAACGACAGCCCTTGCAGCCAATCGGAAATGTATCCGCTTCTGTAAGGGCTGTATGCTATACTCCACTTCTCAATTGCCAGTATTAGGAATAGTTTTACTCGTGATTGATGAACACAATTCAAGTATAATAGGATATGGTATGCATACAACACATCGGATTCGAAGTGTAAGCAATCAGGAGGGACATACATGGCATCCATTAAGATATTTTCGGATAGCACTTGCGATCTGCCCCGATCGTTAATTGAACAATATGATATTGGCATTGTACCTTTATATGTAACATTTGGTGATACAGCATACAAGGATGGCGTGGATATGAGTCCAGCTAAATTATATGAGCAGGTTGAGCAGTGCGGATCGCTTCCTAAGACAGCTTCTCCTTCACCTTCAGATTTTATGAACCTATTCAATCCCGTAGTATCTAATGGAGATGATATCATTTACATTGGGCTGTCATCCCATCTCTCGTCAACGATTCAGAATGCATGTATCGCATCGCAGATGCTGGAAGACGAACCTGGCAAGATTACGGTGATTGACTCCTTGAATCTGTCGACTGGTATCGGACTGCTCGTGCTGCGCGCGGTAAAAATGGCTAAAGAAGGTCACTCTGTAGACGACATTAAAGCGCATATTGAAGAATTGCGCGAACATGTTGAAACTGAGTTTATCATCGATACATTAGATTACTTGTACAAAGGCGGCCGCTGCAGCGGTTTGCAGAATCTACTTGGCACATTGCTGCGCATACGCCCCGTTATTAAAGTCATCGACGGCAAGATGACACCGACGAACAAGATTCGCGGCAAACGTGAGAAAGCGCTGGAGCAGCTGCTGAACAACGCATTGCAATTGAAGGATCAGATGGATAACGATACGATATTCGTCACGCACTCTTTCTCCGATACAGACGCGAAGTATCTGAAGGAGCAGTTGGAGCTTCATACAGGCGCCAAGCACGTATATATGTCTGATGCAGGCTGTGTCATCTCCAGTCATTGTGGTTCGAATACGATTGGTATTGTGTTCACGAAGAAAAGCTCATAATTGACGAAAGATACATAAGGCGCAGTATCCGCCCCATGTCTCAACATGGTTATGGATGCTGCGCCTCTATGTTGTCGATAGCTGCAATTCCTTAGCCCTGTTCAGGACCTTGCCATTTGACGGCCTGCTTGTAGGGATCATTCTTTGCATCTTGATCATATTCACGCTTGAGAATACCCATGCTCACGATGTCATGCCGTTGACCGTTTCGGTATAGTCTTTCCCGCATGCGGCCTTCCTCTATAAATCCACATCGCTTATAGCAGCGGTATGCGCGTTCATTATAGCTGTAGACGTCTAATTGAATGCGATGAAGACCAAGTTGCTCATACGCTACTGCCATTAACAAACGAATCGCCTCTTCACCGATTCCCTTTCCCTGTTGATCCTTAACTCCAATCGAAATGCCGATTGTCCCTGTGCGATTCTTCCAATCCACCGACATATCGATCTGTCCTATGTAGGCCTCGGTTTCCCGATCCGCGATAATATACGCTTGCAGATTCGGATTAGATGACATCATATCCTGAATGAATGCTTCTGTCGTCTTCTCAGCATGCGGTCGCAGGAACATATCATGCAGCCCTGCTGTAACTTCACCGTCATTCACCCATTTTCGAATATGCTTCAAGTCGTCCATACGATACTCTCTTAATCTTATTCGATTACCAATCCAGTGGGGCATGATCTGCCTACCTCCCTTATCTTAAAATCAGAACAACGGCCAAAGCTTAGCTACAACCTTTCCTTCGACAGACGATAAGGGTACGGATCCGAAAGCGCGGCTGTCTTTGCTTATCTCACGATTGTCGCCAATGACGAACAGTTCTTGATCAGGTACAGTATAAGGCAGTGTCATGCCGTTGGGATAGGTTTCCCCCCATACATAAGGCTCGTCCTGTACAACGCCGTTCACGATTAAATGACCATCTCTCATATCAATCGTATCGCCAGCGGTAGCGATTACACGCTTAATTAGCCTTCGGCCCGTCTCTGGCTCGTGTAGAATGACGACCTCGCCTTTCTGAGGGGACTCCAAGTGATAGATCCACTTATTCTCCAATAGGCGATCACCCGGGTCATATGTATGCTGCATCGATTTCTGATTCACTACGATTTGCGCATATGCGACCTCCTGAATCAGAAAACTAATGCCAACCCCTAACATGATAATTAGCGCATATTGTCGAATTGCTTTCCAGTTCATTCGTTTCGTCCTTTCGCCTTGGAATAATAATAGCTAGCAAATCTAGTACCTGCTAGATAAAGCGATAGCCAGCACTCTTAAACCTACTATAGCAATCGAGCCAGCTGAAATACGAATCCCTATGAAAAAGAAGGGAATATATAGTATTATACTGAACTGTGTAATAATCTTCTACATTCGGCAAAAAGGCCAAGTTCATAAACACATGATCATGAACTTGGCCTACTAGAAATGCTATATGCTATTGTTTATTCAAACTAGCGTTTGCCTGCCTCATACGGAGTTCCGAGCGCAGCTGGTGAATGCGAGCGCTTAGACGTAAAGATCAATACGACCAAAGTCGCTACATAAGGAAGCAGGTAGAACACTTCTGTCGGGATACTCTGCGCGAAATCGAATAACTGCATCTGGTCTCGAAGTGCTTGCGCAAATCCGAAAAACAATGCCGCTCCCATCGCACCAATCGGATGCCAGCGGCCGAAGATAACCGCTGCAATCGCAATAAACCCTTGACCTGATATTGTATGGTAGGAGAAGAAGCTCTGTACGGTCAGCGTAATCGTAGCACCGCCGAGAGAAGCTACCATACCCCCGACTAATACTGCCCAGAACCGCATCCGGTTTACTCGGATACCTGCTGTATCCGCAGCGCCTGGATGCTCACCCACCGCGCGAAGCCGCAGCCCGATTGGTGTACGGAACATGATGTAATATCCTATACCACACATTGCAAGCGCGATATAAGTCACGGGATAAGCCTTGAAGAATACCGTTCCTATGAATGGAATATCCGACAAGAATGGCACGTTCCATTTATCGATCTTAGTCATTAACATCGGCGTATCAGCCGCACCATCAAACAGCAGCTTCACCAAGAAGAAGGTGGAGTTGAGCGCCAGCATGTTGATGACGACCCCGCTGACAACCTGATTAGCCTTGAATGTAACGGATGCAACTGCATGCAACAAGGCGAACAGCAATGTAAAGATCGGTGCTGCAATAAATCCAATCCATGGCGTTATCCATGGAATTGATTCAAACAATCCGGATGACTCTGCATAATGAGCGGCAACCCCAGCCGCGAATGCACCTGATATCATGAAGCCTTCGAGCCCTAAGTTAATAACACCTGCACGCTCTGTTATCAATCCACCGAGCGCGGCGAATATTAACGCAGTTGCAAACGCTAACGAACCATTAAGCAGAAATGCTATTGTTTCCATCCGAGCTCACCTCCTTTCGCGATTTGCGAGAACGGAAGTTCAACAGCATTCGGATAATGCCTGGAGCTGCTGAGAAGAAAATGATGATGGAAATAACCATCCGAATAACTTCACCTGGTACATCTGCACCGAAGCTCATTCCCGTTGCGCCGTACATTAATACGCCGAACAATGTTGCCGCGAGCAATATGCCAATTGCCGTATTCATCCCCAGCAAGGAAACGGCGATACCATCGAAACCGAGTCCCGAAGTAGCTGGTGAAATAGCCATGTACTTGAATACGCCCAGAATCTCGAATGTTCCGACCATACCGCCGAGCATACCGGAGATAAAGAAGGAGCGCTTAATGACTGTATTTACTTTAATACCTGCATAATGCGCTGCATGCGGATTAGATCCTACAGCGCGGAATTCGTATCCCCATGTGGTCTTATTCATGAAGTAGGCATAGAAGATCAATGCCAGAATAGCCAGCAGGAAGCCCCAGTGAATACGTGCGCCGTCCATTAGATTAATGAGCCATGGTATATCGATGCTTGCAGAATCCTGGATCAACTTCGAACGCTGTGTGCCAGATTCCTCCATGAAGACGCGAATCACGATATGACTGATATACAGTGCGGTCCAGTTCAACATGATACAAGTAATAACTTCATTGATGCCGCGGCTCGTCTTGAGCCAGGCAACCAGCCAACCCCATATGCCCCCTGCAATAGTACCTACGATGATAGCTACAATTCCGTGCAGTACTGGCGGAAGATCTACGAAGTAACCTACAAGCAGTGCACCGAGGGAGCCCATTACGATCTGGCCTTCTACCCCGATATTAAACATCCCTGTACGGAACGCGATTGCAACTGCTAAGCCAGTCATGATCAATGGGACGATGGTTCGCAGCGTTTCCCCGAAATCATATAGGTTACCTACAACCGTATCAAACAAGGAATAGTAAGCTAATAACGGGTTATAGCCCCCTATCAGCATGATAACTGCCCCTATGAGCAGACCTATCAAGATCGAAAGTAATGATATCCATACAGATTCTTTCGCTAAGCGTGACAGCAAAGTCTGTTGTTTAGACATGCGCAGCACCCCCTACTTGCTTGCCAGCCATCATAAGTCCAAGCTCTTGCTCATTCGTCTTCTGCGGCGTCGTCTCCCCAACGACTTGCCCGTTAAACAAGACGATGATACGATCCGCAACGTTCATGATTTCTTCAAGCTCAAACGATACTAGCAGAACGGCCTTGCCAGCATCGCGCTCTGCAATCAGCTGTTTATGCACGAATGATATAGCCCCTACGTCCAAGCCGCGTGTCGGTTGAGCCGCTATCAGCAGCTGCGGCATACTCTCGATCTCGCGAGCGATAATGACCTTCTGCTGATTACCGCCGGATAATGAGCCAGCTGTCACTTCACTGCCAGGAGTTCGAATGTCGTACTCTTCGATATATCGATCCATTTCTTTACGAATCGCATCATGATTCAGGATACCCTTGCGGCTCCATGGAGACTTGAAATACGATTTCAGTACACCATTCTCACTTAGGGTGAAATCCAGCACTAATCCGTGCTTGTGGCGATCCTGCGGAATATGGCCGACACCGCTCTCCGATACTTCGCGCGGCCCCTTATTGTTTATCTGCTTACCGTTAAGGAGGATAGAGCCCTGATTGATCTTCCGCATCCCGCTGATCGCTTCAACGAGCTCCGACTGGCCGTTGCCGTCGACTCCCGCGATGCCGACGATCTCCCCGGCCTTCACATGAAATGATAGATTGTTCAGCTTCTGATAACCTGAATCATCTGGCGCGCTAATCCCTTTTACCTCGAGCATCACTTCGCCAGGATGAGCTTCGCTCTTATCCACCTTCAGCTTCACGTCATGTCCAACCATCCGCTCAGCAAGCTGCTGTGGGGACGCTTCAGCAACCGTCAACGTATCGATAACCTTGCCTCTTCGGATAACGGTACAACGGTCAGCCGCCTCCATGATTTCTTTCAGCTTATGAGTAATGAGAATGATCGACTTACCTTCACTCGCTAATTTGCGCAGTATGCCGAGCAACTCTGTAATTTCTTGCGGAGTTAATACGGCTGTCGGTTCATCGAATATGAGGATGTCCGCGCCGCGGTATAAGATCTTCATGATTTCGACTCGTTGCTGCATGCCTACAGAGATCGAATCTATTCTAGCATTGGGCTCCAGATTAAGCTTATAAGCATCTGACAGCTCCTTAATTCGCTTGGCAGCCGTCTTCTTATCAAGACTAAGCCCGCGCTTCTCTTCCATTCCAAGCATGATATTCTCGGTAATAGTGAAGGTTTGTACCAATTTAAAGTGCTGATGCACCATTCCTATACCCAGCTCAATCGCTTTACTCGGCGTATCCATCGCAACTTGCTTGCCATTAACCCATATTTCGCCTTCATCCGGCTTATACAAGCCGAATACCATATTCATCAAGGTGGACTTCCCTGCTCCGTTCTCGCCGAGCAGCGCCAGTATCTCACCTTTATGCAGCTTCAAATCGATATGATCGCTAGCCAGCACACCTGGAAACCTTTTGGTAAGTCCCTTCAGTTCTAATACTACTTCCTGCTGTTCTGCCATGAGAATTCCCCCTTACAACAGGGGCTGTCTCAAACCTATGAGACAGCCCTCATGCCTTAATATGCCAACTTGTCGATCCAATCGTCGAGTTGCTTAACCTAATTATTCAGTAGGTACTTTGATTTCACCGGAGATGATCTTCTCACGATACTCTTCCACTTTCTTCAGAACATCCTCTGGAACGTTCTTAGAGGAAGTTGGAGCGATGTCTACTCCCTTTTCCTTCAGACCGAAATACAATGTTTGTCCTCCTGGGAACTTACCATCTTGCATCATCTTGGATACCTGCAATACGGCTTCGTCTACGCGCTTAACCATGGATGTCAATGTAATGTCGTCACCATGTGTCAACGACTGGTCCATATCTACACCGATAACCCATACATCTTCGCCGTTCTTCTTGCGCTCTTTAGCTTCAGTAAATACGCCGTTTCCTGCTTGGCCCGCTGCATGGAAGACGATGTCTGCTTTTTTGTTATACAGTGTGTTTGCAGCATTTTTACCTTTGTCAACGCTGTTGAAATCGCCAACATAGATTGCATCTACTTTTGCATTAGGATTTACAGCTTGAACGCCAGCTTTGAAGCCTGCTTCAAAACGCTTGATAACCGGCAGTTCCATACCGCCTACAAAGCCGATCGTATTCGTCTTCGTCATAGAACCAGCGATAACACCTACCAAGAAGGAACCTTCATGCTCTTGGAATAAGATCGAAGCCACGTTAGGCCCCTTAACTTCAGCATCTACGATGGCCATTTTACTGTCCGGATTCTGAGCGGAAACTTCAGCTACAGGATCCATCATTGTCATACCTGTCGCCCAAGTCAGATCGTATTTATCCTTAACGAATTTGTTTAAGCTCGGAACAAGCTCGCTGTCTTTCTTAGGTTCCACATACTTAACCTTAATGCCCGTATCCTTCTCTAACTGCTGCAGCCCTTCCCATGCGCTTTGGTTGAAGGACTTGTCATTGACACTTCCAAGGTCTGTAACCAAGCCTACCTTCAGATCGCTTTGCTTACCGCTGCTATTCTTCGATCCGCAGCCTGCGAGCACTGTAGACAGCATCAATACGCTGATCAACGTCAGCAATAACATTTTTTTCTTTGAACCTTTCATTCTTGTTTCCCCCTTATGATTTACTAGTCTTCATTACCCCAAACGAATCAACATGTAACCGTTCCCAATCCAGTGCGACTGCAGTGTTTCCAGAATATTTGACCATCTGCAGAAAATGCAGCGCTCACCTCCTTAATCAAGTCAACGGGGTCTCGTTAGGTTTCACCTAAGATTGACCATAGGTTCAATAAGCCCGGATTATCATGTATAATGAGAGATGTATTACTTCTATTGCTATTAACAAATGAGGATGGTGCTCATGATAACGGATCTACGTCAGGTGTACTTATTTCAAGAGTTGCCGGACCAAGCTTTGCAGGAGCTCGCTCCTAAGCTAAAGCCAAGACAATTCAACAAGAACCATACCCTCATTTATGAGGAAGATACGAATAGAGATGTATATATTATCCGGTCCGGTTCAGTTAAAGTGTTCAGTTTACAGGATGAGAAAGAAATCATATTCAACTTCTTCTTCCCAGGTGAAACAGTTGGAGAATTCGAAGCGCTATACCCTAGTCATTCTCGCATCGCTTCTGTTGAAGCTATGGAAACTGTCCACTCCTGGATGCTCACGAAAGATGAGTTCTTGAGTGTATCGGAACGCTATCCTTCTGTTCTTAGACGAGCGTATTCGCAGCTAGTAGACCATCTTCGCGTCCTTAATCGCAAGGTCGTTTATTTATCCAGTATGGATGTTAGACGCAAAGCAGCTAACCTGCTTGTAGACCTCTACTTTAATATGGGAGTCGAGGAAGAAGGCCAACTGTATATCCGGTATAGATTAACGCACCATATTCTTGCGAACATGATCGGTGTTACTCGTGAATCACTGTCTAAAGTAATGAAGGAATTCCAGGATGAAGGACTCATTCATATGAAGCAAAAAACGATATATATTGTCGATCTTGATCGCCTCATGAAGCTGTGCGAGGCAAGCATCATCCAATCTCACCAGCGCAAATGGCGCGGCGAAGAAGTTGACCAGCACATTTTTCCTGTGCAATCGTAACGAAAAATTGTGTTAGCTGCCGGCGATTATTATCCGGTTATGGCGTTTAATTAAACGTTATTAGCTCTATTGTATATGCGGGACATTTCCTTTGCAGTAATGACCCCTACCTTTTTTTTGTAATGAAATTCACATTTTTGGATCCGCTTTCATTACAGAATTTGTAGAATGATTCATGTTAACCTCGAATTATTCACACGATCTTGAGTAAGAATATGGTCATGCAAGTTAAATGGTCTTTACAACTAGAAATATGAAATGGAGGATTTTGATGAGTATCCATATTGAAGCCCGTCATGGTGATATTGCTGAGGCGGTATTACTTCCAGGAGATCCATTGCGCGCCAAGCATATCGCTGAAACGTTCCTAGAGCAGGTTGAATGCTATAACAAAGTCCGCAATATGTTTGGATTTACAGGTATGTATAAAGGGCATCGTATATCCGTTCAAGGTTCTGGTATGGGAATACCGTCCTTCTCCATCTATGCTTCTGAGCTGATGAAGGATTATGGCTGCAAGACCTTGATCCGAGTAGGCACCTGCGGAGCCATTCAAGAAGATGTAAAGATAAGAGATGTGCTGATGGCGCAAGGCGTCACGACAGATTCTTCTATAGTAGAGCACTTCTTCCCAGGCGTTGCTTTCGCTCCGATCTCCGACTTCGGGCTCTTGCATCAAGCCTACACGATCTCGCAAGAACGAGGCATCAAGGTGCGTGTCGGAAACGTTCATTCATCCGATCATTTCTATTCCGAACACCCGGAATGGACGAAGAGACTCGGCGATTACGGGGTAATGGCTGTTGAGATGGAGACTGCAGCATTATATATTCTAGCGGCAAAGTATAAGGCGAAAGCATTGGGGCTCTTCACGGTAAGCGATCACATTCTCACTGGAGAAGAAACTACGCCTCAAGAACGCCAAACCAGCTTCAATCAGATGATTGAATTGGCGCTTGATACTGCAATAGCTAAGCAAGCTTAATAGTCACATTCAAGCAATAGGATCGGTGCATGCACCATCGGTCCTATTGCTTTTTTTTCTATCATTTTCGATTATCAATAGCTGTCCACCCCCAACAGACATGGCTCTCCCAGTCGTGATCACCCAATCCCCCCAACTCCCCTCTCACCATACATTTTATAACAACCCCTTGCTCACCTAACGATAGATGTATTGCAATAATATACGCATTGCAGTATGTAATTTCACCTTAGAGATTTCATTTATCGACCATATAAAGTTAAGTTATGACCATTTATGGCATTTCGTGGTTTGCTATTTTATGTTATTTATATTTACATATTTCTACATTAAATGCATTTTATATGTCGTTTGTTTGTACAGAAAGGAAGATTGTTCATCATATAACGACATTTTTCTTAAAAAACTTGAAAAAAGGTAAAGACTCTTCGCGAAGCTTGTGCTATTATATGTTTCAAGCCAATCAGTAACTTTTCTTTAGCAAGTGTATAATGTAAAGTTAATATTTGGTTTAGGAGATAAATTCATCCAGAAAGGGGAACATCATTGCATGAGAAAGAAATCGACACTGGTACTGCTTTCACTCGTTCTAGCTTTTAGCGCATTATTAAGCGCATGCGGTAGTTCTTCAGACTCAGCGAAATCAAACGACGGTGCTTCGACGAACGGAGCAAGCGGCAAGCCGCAAGAATTCAGCTTTAACTTGGGATCAGAACCACCAACATTGGATCCCGCACTTTCCCAAGACGCACCATCATTCACGGTTATCGGAGCAATCTTCGAGGGTTTGACACGAGTAGACAAAGATAACAACATTCAACCAGCTGCGGCTGAGAGTTGGGATATATCAGAGGATGGCAAAACATATACGTTCCATCTTCGCAAAGATGGAAAATGGTCTAATGGCGATCCTGTAACGGCTCACGATTTCGAATATTCCTGGAAACGAGTGCTCGATCCAAATATGAAGAAAACATCACCGTATAACTATCAGATGTACTACATCAAGAACGGTGAGAAATTCTTCAACCAAGAAATTACGGATCCAAGTCAAGTTGGTGTAAAAGCAACTGACGATTACACATTGCAAGTTGAGTTGGAGAACCCAACTCCATATTTCTTGCATCTGACAGCGTTCCAAACGTACTTCCCGGTTAACAAAAAAGTAGTTGAAGCTGATCCGAAGTGGGATCTCGAAGCAAATACGATCGTTTCTAACGGTCCTTTCAAAATGACCAAATGGGAACATTCCAATGTGATCGAGCTCGTGCAAAATGATCAATACCATAGCCTGGATGAAATTAAGTTGACTAAAGTGGATATCAGCATGGTCAATGATTCCAATACGGCAATGAATATGTATGAGACAGGCGCACTTGACTACGTAGGACCTCCGGGTATTGGAGTACCTACTGATCAGATTCCATTGTTGAAGCAAACGAAGCCAGACGAGTTGAGCATCAACCCTCAAGCGTCGATCTACTATTACTATTTCAACAATAAAGAAAAGCCGTTCGACAACAAGAACATTCGTAAAGCATTATCGATGTCGATCGATCGTCAAATGCTAATCGACAAAGTTACCCTTGGCGAACAAAAACCGGCATTCGGTGTGGTTCCTCCAGGAATCAATGCTGTTGATGGCTCATACCGTGATCAGTACCCAGACAACTATTTCAAGGAAGATGTTGAAGAGGCGAAGAGATTGCTCGCTCTAGGCTTGCAAGAATCGGGTATGACAGAATTGCCAGAAATCACACTTACCTATAACACTGACGATGGTCACAAGAAGATCGCTCAAGCCATCGCAGATATGTGGACAAATAATCTTGGCATTAAAGTTAGAATCGAGAACGTAGAATGGAAAGTATTCATTGAACAACGTCATACTTTGAACTATGACGTTGCACGAGCTGGCTGGAACCCAGATTACAATGATCCAATGACGTTCCTTGATATGTTCCTCACAGGCGGCGGCAACAATGATATCGGCTTTAGCAATCCAGAATACGACAAACTGATCAAAGGTGCTTATGTTGAGCCAGATCCACAAAAACGCATGGACATGCTCGCTCAAGCTGAAAAGATTCTAGTAGAAGATGAAATGGCTATCATGCCAATCTACTATTACACTGCAGTTACATTGATGAAACCAGAATTCAAAAATATCTTCGTTGATGCTATGGGTAACTTCAACTTTACACGCGGATATGTAGAGTAGAAAGATAGATTCATACTCATGAAGACTGGGATACATGCCAGCGATTCGTTCGCATGTATCCCGAATTTTTTTACTCCCATTTTATGATTTATTCATAAAACAAAATATTACCGGCGGTGAAAATGTGATGGCACGCTACATTATAAATAAAATTATATTTTTTATCGCATCTTTGTTCGTACTGGCGTCAATCACTTTTATATTGATGAATGCCATCCCGGGTGATCCATTCTCTTCCGAAAAGGCGGTTCCGCCTCAGGTTCAAGCGAAGTTGATGGAGCAATACGGCTTAGATAAACCCTATTACGAACAATATGCTATTTATATGACGAACTTAGTGCAAGGTGATCTCGGTATATCGATGAAGATGGCGGATCGCGAAGTCACTGACTTCATTAAAGACTCCTTCCCTTACTCGCTTAAGCTGGGGATTGTAGCTGTTATCGTTTCTGTAATTATCGGTGTATCGCTTGGTTTGCTGGCTGCATTTAATCACAGGAAGATGATCGACACTTCCGCAATGATAATAGCAGTAATTGGCGTATCGGTTCCAAGCTTCGTGCTTGCCGCACTTATCCAGTGGCTGCTCGGCGTTCAGTTTCCAATCTTCAATGTTGTTGGACTTAATGAAGCGAAAGACTATGTGCTTCCAACGATGGCGCTGTCAGCGATGCCGATCGCCTTTATCGCTCGTCTGACACGTTCAAGTATGCTGGAAGTTCTCCATGCAGATTACATTAAGACCGCTCGTTCTAAAGGATTGAATAATTGGACGATCATGCGTCGACATGTTATACGCAACGGTATTCTACCAGTTATCACTTATCTTGGACCGCTTACAGCGGGTGTTATTACGGGTTCATTTGTTATTGAGCAAATCTTCGGTATCCCTGGATTAGGTAAAGTTTACGTTACTAGTATCGGTAACCGTGACTATTCACTCATTATGGGTATTACGATCTTCTATGGTCTGATTCTGATGACTGCTCGCTTTATTACAGATATTGCATATGGCTTGATTGATCCACGGATCAAACTTGGCAAGCAGAAGGAGAGCTAATCATGATAACAACTAACAATTCCAATACTCTCCCACAGCAGCCACTCACACCGGAGCAGTTTCAAAAGGCAAGCCCAGATGAGCATGCTGCTGAGGTAATCCAGCGTGAAAGTATCTCTGCTTGGCGCGATGTATGGCTGCGACTCCGTACCAACAAGGCTGCCATGACAGGACTTGTCATTCTAATTTTGCTTATTATTATGGCTATTATTGGCCCTTGGTTAACTTCATACGATCCTAATAAAAATGATCTCATGTCAACGAACTTGCCTCCATCTTCAGAGCATTGGTTCGGTACCGATGACCTCGGTCGCGATATGTTCACTCGTACTTGGATGGGCGCTCGCATCTCATTGATCGTAGGTTTCGCAGCAGCTTGCATCAACTTGGTGATCGGTGTTATCTACGGTGGAATCATGGGATACGTCGGCGGAAGAGTCGATGATTTTATGAACAAATTCTCGGAAATTGTTTATTCTATCCCTGACATGCTGGTTGCAATCCTGCTCGTTGTTGTATTTGAACCGAGCTTGTTAACGATCATTATCGCTCTATGTTTAACAGGTTGGATAAATATGTCCTGGATTGTTCGCGGACAGATCATGCAATTGAAGAATCAAGAATACGTGTTGGCCGCTCGTTCCTTGGGCGCTTCCGGTCCGCGCATTCTATTGCGTCATTTGATTCCGAACTCGCTTGGTCCAATTATCGTAACCATGACACTTGCTGTACCATCTGCTATCTTTAGCGAAGCCGTGCTTAGCTTCCTCGGCTTAGGTGTTCAGCTTCCAGCTGCATCTTGGGGTACGATGATTAACGAAGGGATCAAGGTAATGGTTATCTATCCGTGGCGCTTGATATTCCCAGCAATTATGATCAGCTTGACAATGCTCGCATTTAATATGTTCGGAGACGGCTTGCGTGACGCGCTTGACCCGAAATTGAAGAAATAATGGTCTAGGAGGAATGGACATGCATAAGACAGAGCCCCTATTAGAAGTCAACGATCTGCACGTCTCCTTCAAAGCGCGCGGCGGTGAAGTTAAGGCAGTACGCGGTGTTTCTTTCCATGTAAATCCGGGAGAAGCAGTAGCCATTGTAGGAGAATCGGGATGCGGTAAGAGTGTAACAGCACAGAGCATTATGAGACTGCTGCCAACGCCGCCATCCTTTGTAAAGCACGGTGAGATCAAGTTTAATAGTAGAAACCTGCTGAGCTTGAAGGAAAAAGAGATGCAAGCGATTCGCGGAAAAGACATCGGGATGATCTTCCAAGATCCGATGACATCCTTGAATCCGACTATGACTGTAGGTAAACAGATTACTGAGGTATTAACTAAGCACAAAGCTATGAATTCTGCACAAGCAAAAGAAGAAGCAATCCGAATGCTGAAGCTCGTAGGTATTCCACATGCGGAATCCAGATTCCATCAATATCCGCATGAGTTCTCCGGCGGTATGCGTCAACGTGCGATGATCGCCATTGCACTGTCCTGTCAGCCTTCCCTGCTGATTGCGGATGAACCTACTACAGCGCTTGACGTAACGATTCAAGCACAGATCTTATCTGTTATGAAAGATCTGCAAGAGCAATTCCATACTTCGATCATCTTGATCACACATGACCTCGGGATCGTAGCTGATGTATGTGATCGTGTTATTGTTATGTATGCTGGCAAGATTGTGGAAACGGGAACGAAGCATGAAATATTCAAAAATCCACAGCATCCTTATACAAAGGGCTTGCTGCAGTCCTTACCGCGTATTGATCAGAAGAAGGATGAGCCATTGGTTCCTATCCTTGGTACACCGCCAGATTTGTTAACGCCGCCTGCTGGCTGCGGATTCTGCGCACGCTGTGATCACGCGATGAACATATGCAAGACCCATGATCCTGAATACACCACCATTAGTGACAAGCATCAAGCACGCTGCTGGCTGCTCCATCCTATGGCGAAGGAGGCGGTAAAATGACACAATCTCAACCACTTATACAGGTCGAGAACCTGAAGAAATATTTCCCTGTCAAAAATGGCGGAACTCTCAAAGCCGTAAATGATGTGAGCTTTGAGATTCGAGCAGGCGAAACTCTCGGGATGGTCGGCGAATCAGGCTGCGGTAAATCGACAGTTGGACGTACCGTTCTTCGCTTGTACGAGCCTACGGCAGGTCAAGTCAAATTCAATGGTACGAATATATATAGCTTGAACCGCTCGCAGATGAAGGAATATCGCCGCTATATGCAGATGATCTTCCAGGATCCATACGCTTCACTGAATCCAAGAATGACCATCTCCGATATTATCGGCGAAGCCCTTGATATTCACAAGTTGGCGAGTCGCGGTGCGGAACGCAAACGCCGCATTGAGGAATTGCTGGATCTGGTTAACCTTAATCCTGACCATGCAAACCGTTATCCGCATGAATTCTCTGGTGGTCAGCGTCAACGGATCGGGATAGCTCGCGCACTTGCAGTTGATCCGAAGTTCATCATCTGTGACGAACCAATCTCTGCCCTGGACGTTTCGATTCAAGCCCAGGTTGTCAACTTGCTGAAAGAGCTTCAAGGCCGCATGGGTCTGACTTATCTGTTTATTGCCCATGACCTATCAATGGTTAAACATATCAGTGACCGTGTTGCTGTTATGTATCTTGGAAAAATGGTTGAGCTTGCTGAAAGTGAGGCCCTATATTCCGATCCGCTTCATCCATACACGAAAGCCTTAATGTCCGCGATTCCGGTTCCTGACCCTGACATTGAAGCTTCTAAGGAAAGAATTGTGTTGGAAGGTGAAATTCCAAGCCCAATCAATCCTCCATCAGGCTGCTTCTTCCGCACGCGCTGTCCGTATGCAACAGAACGCTGTGCTAAGGAAGCTCCGGAATTCCGCGAGGCGAAGCCAGGACATCATGTAGCTTGCCACCTGGTTTGACACCATCACGATAGGCAATACCGACGATAAGCTTGGTATTGCCTATCGAATGGTTTCACCTCCTCCAACATCACTTTGCCAGCTCCTTGCTCTGACTCTCCCCCTTGCCATCAGACAACAACGGCGCGTACATCATTAACGCGTGATTATCCGCTATACTTTCATCCCTTAACCATGTTCCATCGAGTGAATACACTTGGCGATACAGCTCATTATGGCGCATATGACCGCCCCATGGCTCCAACGTCATTCGATGGTTGCGTTCCTCTATCTTATAATGATATCGGGGAGCAGCAGTTGAACGCCATTCTCCTTGCAGATGAGTCTCCCCTACTTTAAGTACTAGCTGATACCTCTCTTTTGTCGAATTACGAATCATAAGATCTAAATAGTTATAAGCACATGTCGCGCCGCTGCCAAACGGCTGCGTCCGATTTGCATCCGGAAATACATCATAGGAATGTCGATAACGTTCCACTACTTCTAATGGAGAGTGCAGTGTAATCCAATAGATCAGGTTAGATAACTGGCACAGTCCCCCGCCTATACCAAGTTTCATCTGACCGCAATACAAGATCATACCTGGCTGATATCCCTTGCGCTTCGTCGGCTTACCGATAAGACGCCAGTAGGAGAACACCTCTCCAGGCTCTAGTACGATGCCATTCAATCGTTCAACAGCGATACGCAGATTATGTACTTTGGCTTCCTGCACGCTGCGGTCGACCTCGTGGAGCTCTCGATAGAGCGGTGTGCTGTGTTCAGCAATGAAACATGCTAGCTTATCTTGGCTGCGGACCAGCGCAAACTGCTCTCTCATCTTCCACCAACGCGCATAACGGTTTAGACGATAATAAGTCTTCCCTGCTGCTAATCTAATAGAAGAACGTTTAATAGGTCGATACTTAAGCATGAAATCCATGTGTACCACCTTTCTCCAAAATAACCATTTCATTGATTATAACAGAATGTTGAATGCAGGATGTGGTTATGATATAGTAGGTTTCTTATTCCCATTTTCCAGTAGCCATACAACAGTAAAATGGACCACTATTATTCTTAGGAGGTAACTGAAGGTGAACGACACATTTCAAAGTGCCTATCAAGAAGAGCACCAACGTCTTGAACAGACACTGCTGGAAATTAGCAAGCAGTATGAAGCACTTCGGCGTATCCCTGTTTACACGGGGAATAATTTCACCGAGCAGGTTCTCGAAGATGCGCGTGAGCAGCGTCGGCAGCGGCTGAAGCGTGCCGAACGCGAGCCTTACTTCGGACGCATCGACATTCGAGAAACAACTCGAACGAACACCATCCCGCTGTATATCGGCAAGCACGGCGTAGGTATGGACAGCAAGACGCCTATACCATTGTCGGCAGGCTCACTCGGCAAGGAAGACGAAGATTTGTATCCCCTTGTCATTGATTGGCGTGCACCCGTTGCGAGCTTGTTCTACTCTTTCACTGGCGGTAATGTTCCCGCTTCTTATGAATCGCCAGAAGGCACGATTGAAGCAGAAGTATTTCTCAAGCGCAACCTTGTCGTGCGCAAAGAACAGCTGCAGCGCGTCGTCGATACCTACAATCGCGATTCCAGCGAAGAACACGTTACGGACGAATTCCTCGTTTATCGCCTTGGTGAGAACAAGGACAATCGATTGCGGGACATCGTATCTACGATTCAAGCTGAGCAGGATCTCATTATCCGCGCCGCTAAGAATCAAGCTTTGTTCATTCAAGGTGTGGCAGGAAGCGGTAAGACTACCGTAGCTCTTCACCGATTGGCTTATCTCCTATATCAATATCATGAGCAGCTGAAGAGTGAGCGCATGATTATATTCGCGCCGAACCGTATGTTTCTGGACTATATCAGCGACGTTCTGCCTGAACTCGGTGTGGGCGACATTCAACAGCGTACATTTTCTGATTGGGCATTAGAACTAACTGGTCTTGATGAACGCGTTCAATTGGCCGATGTGATGGACGAGATTGAGCATTGGTACGGCTCGATCGCGAAACGACCGGAGTTCACATCCGAAACCGTCGGCAGAATCAAAGGATCTTTACGCTGGATGAAGCTCTTGGATGAGCATATCGAGCGTTGGGTGGAGCATGCCGTCCCAGAAGAGGACTTCTCGCCATGGGATAACCACACCCTTCCTCGGGCTACGATTCTGGAATGGTTCACTCACGATTACAAGTCCTATGAACCTGCCAAGAGGGTTGAGCGAATTCAAGCTCGCATCCAGCGCTGGATTGAGATGGAGCTCAAGCTGATACGCAATCGCACGCAGCTTCAAGATAATAAGAAGAAATCGACTTCTCGCCTCAAGGCTTATATGAAGAAGTGGCCTAACACTGACGTCTTGCAGGTCTATAAATCATTGCTTCAATCGGAAGCAGCCGAGCAGCTGCTGCCTGCTTCTGCAGTCAATGAAACGCTTAAACATATAAAAAAGAAATATATTAAGCCTGAAGACCTGGCGTCGCTTGTCTATCTTCATATCAGCCTATATGGCATCGAATCTTCTGACCGCTTCGACCACGTTGTCATCGATGAAGCGCAGGACTTCTCGCCGCTGCAGATCGCTCTTCTTGATCGTATGGTTAAGACCCACTCTTTTACCGTTCTTGGCGATCTATCACAGGGCATCCACGCTTATGCGGGAATTGAAGATTGGTCCGAGATGCGCGAGCTGTTCGGGCCTGAACTGTCATCCTACTACGCGCTTACTCGCAGTTATCGTTCAACGATGGAAATCATACATTTCGCCAACACGATTCTGAAGCGCGGAGTTCAAACCAGCATGCTGGCGGAGCCTGTGTTCCGAGGCGGAAATCGTGTGCGTATCGTTCATATGAACTCACAAGAGACTGTATCCTGGATAAAGAGCGAGCTCGAACGTCACCTTGAGCAAGGATATCAAACAACGGCCATCCTGACTCGTACAACGGATGAAGCTCGAAGCTTGTACGAACAACTGCAGAGTATGGGCGTTCAAGTCAGCCTAATTGATGGCAGACAGCAAAAGTATACGGGCGGTGTATCTGTCTTGCCTGTTTATTTGTCCAAAGGCCTAGAATTCGATGCTGTCCTGCTGACAAGCGCCGATGCTGTCCATTATCAGGCGAACCCATTGGAAGCACGGCTTATGTATGTAGGCTGCACACGCGCCTTGCATGAATTGACATTATGCGCAGAGGGCAAATTAAGTCCGCTAGTTCCCGAGAACGATGATGAATGGACTGAACATGTTCAGCTCTAAGAGCTTTTCCTAGATGAAACCTTTAAGTACCCAGACAAAGACCTTGTGTCTAGTCTGGGTATTTTTGCGAAAGAAGAGTGATATGGGGGAGTATTTGTAGAATAGTATAATATTTTCTTACTTAATTCTATGTCTTGTTTATAAATTTCGATGTGATTCTATTTAATTCTAGAAGTTACACTCGGATTGTGTCGAAACATGGATTATACTCTGTTTAACCCGTTTTTGTATTCCCTGAACGGATGTTTGCATCCCCTTAATAGACATTTTTCGGATTCAGCTGAAAATTTTACATGACGACTTCAAATTTGTATGGTATTATATGGTACAATCCAACTGTCAATCATCCCCTGAGCATGTCTAGCCTAGTCATTGACATTGGCAACATATTGAATCCGAGAGGGGTACAAAGACACATGAAGAGAAGATCCTTGCTGCTGGTACTAATGCTAGTGCTTGTTGTAAGCGCATTCGTAAGTGCTTGCGGAAACAACTCGACGAAAACAACTGAGCCGCCAAAGACGGAAACTAAGACAGAACCCAAGACAGAGACCAAGAAGGATGATCCTCCTAAGGAAGCCGCGAAAGAGCAAGTATTCCGTTTCAACCTTGGTACTGAGCCGCCTACGCTGGATCCAGGTCAATCTCAGGATGTGACATCATTTACTGTACTATCCGCGACCTTTGAAGGACTAACTCGTGTCAACGAGAAGGATGAAGTATTGCCGGGCATGGCAGAAAAGTGGTCCATTTCCGATGATGGCAAGACGTACACCTTCAATATTCGCAAGGATGCCAAGTGGTCGAATGGCGACCCTGTAACCGCACATGACTTCGTGTATGCTTGGCAGCGAGTGCTTGATCCTGCAACAGAGCCTGCCCCGCCGTATAACTATCAGCTCTTCTATCTGGTGAATGGTGAAGAATTCAATACGAAAAAGATTACAGATGCTAACCAAGTCGGAGTTAAAGCAACCGATGATTATACATTAGTAGTCAACCTAGTCAACCCTACTCCATACTTCTTAAATCTACTCTCCTTCCAAACCTACTATCCTGTTCATAAGTCAGTGAAAGACAATCCAAAAACATGGGCAAGTGAAGCGAATACGATCATTTCTAACGGTCCATTCAAGGTCTCGAATTGGGTGCACCAATCTTCGCTCGAGCTCGTGCCGAATGAGCACTATTATGCGAAAGATGAGATCAAGTTCACTAAAGTATCCATGACCATGGTCGAAGACTCCATGTCACAGCTCAATATGTATGAGACGAATGCGCTTGATTACGTTGGACGTCCAACAGGAACGATTCCTGCAGATCAGATCCCGGTCTTGAAGCAGACGAAAAAGGATGAACTCATCATTCAGCCGGAAGCAGGATTGTATTATTACCTGTTCAATAACAAAGTTAAGCCGTTTGACAATGTGAAGATACGTAAAGCGCTGGCAATGGCGATCGACCGTAAAGCCATCGTTGAGAATGTGACTTTGGCTGGGCAGGTTCCAGCCTATTATATGGTGCCATTGGGTATTAACGGTGTCAAAGGACAGTACCGCGATGAGGTTCCGGTCAACTATTTTAAAGAGAATGTAGAAGAAGCCAAGAAGCTGCTAGCTGAAGGCTTAGCTGAATCTAACTTGACGTCAATGCCAGAGTTCACGCTTACTTATAACACCAATGACAATCACAAGAAGATAGCGCTCGCCATCGTCGACATGTGGAAACAGAATCTTGGCATCAACGTCCAGATCCAGAATCAAGAGTGGGCCGTATTCTTGAAGGATCGTACTGCATTGAACTACCAGGTTGCACGTGCAGGCTGGTCGCCGGATTATAACGACGCGATGACCTTTATGGATCTATATACGACAGGCAGCGGCAACAATGACCTCGGCTACAGCAATCCGAAATTCGACGAGCTGATCATTCAAGCGAAGAAAGAAGCTGATCCAGTAAAGCGCAGAGAGATTATCGCGCAGGCGGAACAGATTATCATCGGCGACGATATGGCCCTGATGCCAATCTACAACAACAGTATGGTCGGTATGATGAAGCCTAATGTCAAGAACGTATTCTTCGACTATCAAGGCATGCTCCATTTCACAAGAGGTTATCTGGAATAACTCCAGCCTCACCATAAATATGCAAGTCGGGATGCAAGCGGCCTAGCTGTCTTGTATCCCGTTTTTGCAATACTCATTCGAATGAGGCGGTGATATACTCAGATGCTGCGATATATATTAAACAAATGTTTCTTCTTTCTCGTATCCATGTTCGTGTTAGCCTCCATCACCTTCGTACTCATGAAAGCGATTCCAGGTGATCCATTTACTAAAGAGAAAGCTGTAGCTCCCGAAATAAGAGAGCGACTGTACGCTCAGTACGGGTTAGATAAGCCATATTTAGAACAGTATCGTGTTTATTTGGCCAATCTCCTGTCAGGCGACTTAGGAATATCCATGAAAATGCATGATCGAGAAGTCATACAGTTCATCCGAGATTCCTTCCCCTTCTCGCTTCGCCTAGGAATCGTAGCTGTTATCACAGCTGTTCTCGTTGGGGTCACACTCGGAATGACCGCAGCGTTCCATCATCGAAGGCTATTGGATACATCTGCAATGGTTCTAGCTGTTATTGGCGTGTCCGTCCCAAGCTTCGTGCTGGCTTCTTTGATGCAATGGCTCTTAAGCGTAAAGATTCCAATCTTCAATGTGGTCGGATTAAATGAGGCGAAGGACTTCGTCCTCCCTACAATTGCACTATCTGCACTTCCTATCGCCTTTATCGCGCGATTAACACGATCTAATATGCTCGAGGTACTGCATTCCGATTATATTAAGACGGCTCGTTCCAAAGGCTTAAGCACGTGGACGATCATGCGGAGGCACGTGCTGCGCAACGGCATATTGCCAGTGGTCACCTATCTCGGACCGCTTACAGCCAACGTGATTACGGGTTCATTTATTATCGAGCAAATATTCGGCATAGCCGGACTAGGCAAGATATATGTCATGAGCATCGGCAACCGCGATTATTCGCTTATCATGGGAATCACCATCTTCTATGGCTTAATTCTGATGACGGCTCGATTGATTACCGATATCGCTTACGGCTTCATCGATCCTCGCATTAAGCTCGGGAAGCGAAAGGAGCGTGCGGCATGATTTCATTTAACAAGCCGAATCCGATCCAACCGACTTCACTGACACCTGAACAGTTTCACAAGGCTAATATTGACGAGCACGCTTCTGAAGCTATTGAACGCGAGAGCATATCCGCTTGGCGGGATGTGTGGCTTAGATTGCGCTCCAACTGGGCTGCAATGACAGGACTAGTCATTCTAGTGCTGCTCATCATTATGGCGATCGTTGGTCCGTTTCTGACACCGCACGACTTCTCCAAGACGAATCTAATGCTAACGAATAAACCACCCTCGGCAGAGCATTGGTTTGGAACGGACGATCTAGGTCGAGATATGTTCGCGCGAACATGGATGGGAGCTCGCATCTCCTTGCTGGTCGGATTTACAGCTGCGATTATCAACTTGATATTTGGGGTCATTTACGGCGGTATTATGGGCTATCTCGGAGGTAAATTAGATGAATTGATGAACAAAGTATCTGAGGTTATCTATTCTATTCCGGATCTGCTCGTTGCCATCCTGCTCGTCGTCGTATTCAAGCCGAGTCTGCTGACGATCATTATCGCGTTGTGCCTGACCGGATGGATCAATATGTCTTGGATCGTTCGCGGCCAGATCATGCAGCTCAAAACACAAGAGTATGTGCTGGCATCACGCTCCTTGGGCGCATCAGGAGCGAGAATCATATTCCGTCATCTGATCCCGAACACACTAGGACCGATCATCGTAACGTTAACACTAGCAGTACCTTCATCGATCTTTGCTGAAGCTGTGCTCAGCTTCTTAGGTCTCGGCGTTCAGCTTCCTGCAGCCTCATGGGGAACAATGATCAATGATGCGATGCAGGCCATGATCTTATATCCATGGCGCATGCTGTTCCCTGCTATCTTAATTAGCTTAACGATGCTCGCCTTCAACTTATTCGGTGATGGCATGAGAGATGCGATTGATCCGAAGCTCAAAAAATAAGGACAAGGAGGAAACCGCATGGAAAAAGTGCAGCCCATATTAGAAGTCAAAGATTTACATGTTTCCTTCGATGTCCGCGCTGGCGAGGTTCAAGCAGTACGAGGTGTGTCCTTTCATGTGAATCCGGGTGAAGCGGTTGCTATCGTCGGGGAGTCAGGCTGCGGCAAGAGTGTTACTGCCCAAAGTATTATGCGTCTCCTGCCATCTCCACCGTCTCGTGTCAAGCACGGGGAGATTCTATTTAACGGTATTGATCTGCTGAACTTGAAGGAGAAGGACATGCAGGCCTATCGCGGCAAAGAGATCGGTATGATATTTCAAGATCCTATGACTTCACTGAATCCAACGATGACAATAGGCAGACAAATTACTGAGGTGCTGGAGAAGCATAAGAAGATGCGCCGATCGCAAGCGAAGCAAAGGGCAATCGAGATGCTTTCGCTAGTGGGAATACCTAACGCCGCATCCCGCTATAATCAGTTCCCACATGAATTCTCGGGCGGTATGCGTCAAAGAGCTATGATCGCAATTGCACTGGCTTGTCACCCTTCGCTGCTTATTGCGGATGAACCGACAACCGCACTTGATGTTACCATTCAAGCACAGATTCTAAACGTGATGAAGGATCTGCAGGAGAAATTCAATACCTCCATTATCTTAATCACGCATGATCTCGGCATAGTAGCCGACTTATGCGATCGCGTAATCGTCATGTATGCCGGTAAAGTAGTGGAAACAGGGACGAAATGGGAAATCTTCAAAAATCCAAAGCACCCCTATACGAAAGGACTGCTTCGTTCCCTTCCGCGGATCGATCAGCAGAAGAGTGAACCTCTTATCCCGATTCACGGAACGCCGCCTGATCTGCTAAAGCCGCCCGCAGGCTGCGGCTTCTGCGCGCGATGCGAGCATGCGATGAATATCTGCAAGACGCATCAATCGGAGCTTATCGACATTTCCGAAACCCATCAATCACGCTGTTGGCTGCTCCATCCGATGGCACAGGAGGTTTCCCTATGACACAATTGGAAGCGCTCGTACAAGTGGAGAGCTTGAAGAAGTTCTTTCCTGTTAAGCACGGTGGATTGCTGAAGGCAGTTAATGATGTCAGCTTTAACGTGCATCGCGGGGAAACGCTGGGGATGGTCGGTGAATCCGGCTGCGGCAAATCGACAGTCGGCCGTACGATGCTTCGACTGTATGAACCTACCGCAGGACAGGTTCGTTTCAATGGATCAAACATATATAGATTGAACAGAACGAGTATAAAGGCTTTGCGTCGTCAGATGCAGATGATATTCCAAGATCCGTACGCTTCGTTGAACCCGCGTATGACGATCACGGATATCATCGGCGAAGCGCTCGACATTCATAAGCTTGCTGCAAGCCGTCCCGAGAGGAAGCGCCGCGTAGAGGAATTGCTCGATCTAGTCGGCTTGAATCCGGATCATGCGAATCGTTACCCTCATGAATTCTCAGGCGGACAACGGCAGCGAATTGGAATTGCGCGCGCGCTTGCTGTTAATCCGCAGTTCATCATCTGCGATGAGCCCATCTCCGCGCTTGATGTATCGATCCAAGCGCAGGTTGTGAATCTATTGAAAGAGCTGCAAGAACGCTTAGGACTAACGTATTTATTCATCGCGCACGACTTGTCCATGGTCAAGCATATTAGCGACAGAGTCGCCGTAATGTATCTGGGCAAGATGGTTGAACTGGCAGATAGCTCAACTCTGTATTCAGACCCGCTTCATCCTTACACGAATGCGCTGATGTCAGCTATACCAGTCCCCGACCCGGAAGTCGAAGCTCAGAAGGAGCGAATCGTCTTGCAGGGAGAGATCCCAAGCCCGATCAATCCACCTTCCGGCTGTCACTTTCGCACTCGTTGTCCTGCTGCTAGCGTACTATGCGCGAGGGAAGCGCCTGCTTTCCGAGAAATGAAGGCTGGACATTTTGTAGCTTGCCATCATGTATAATTCATAAACGAAGGCAGTGCACGCTCCCATGGGAGTATGCACTGCCTTTCGTATATGCGACACTTAGTATTTCTCCGAAACGAGCTTCGCTTGTGTGAAGAGCAGCAAGTAATCCCTGCCCCCTGCCTTCGAATCGGTACCTGACATATTGAATCCGCCAAATGGATGAACGCCTACGAGTGCGCCGGTACATTTGCGGTTAAAGTACAGATTACCGCAGTGCATCCGTGCTCTTGCATATTCCAGATGCTCACGGTTGCTGCTGAATACAGCACCTGTCAATCCATATTCCGTATCATTGAAGATATCGATCGCTTGCTCGAAGCTGTCTGCCTTGCAGAGGGCCAGCACTGGTCCGAATATTTCCTCCTGCATAATGCGAGCTCGCGAATCAACGTCAGCGAATATCGTAGGCTGAATATAATACCCATTACCTTCCGCAGCCGATCCGCCCGCGATAAGCCGGCCCTCTTGCTTGCCGATTTCCAAGTACTCTAATATCTTGTCGTAGGCATTCTTATCGATTACAGGACCAATCGCTTTGTTGATATTGGCAGGGCCAATCTCGAGTGACTTCGTCTTCTCTACAACCCGCTCCAGCACTTGGTCATATATCTCCGCGTGAATGATCGCTCGCGAGCCAGCAGAGCACTTCTGACCTTGGAATCCGAAGGCGGACTGTACGATGGCTGTTGCCGCTTCCTCCACGTTGGCACTTTGATCTACGACGATACCGTCTTTACCGCCCATTTCCGCGATAAGCCTCTTGATCCACAATTGCCCTGGCTGAGTACGAGCGATTCGTTCATTAATGCGCAGGCCTACATCTCTAGAGCCCGTAAATGAGACGAAGCGGGTTTGCGGGTGATCGACCAGCAAATCTCCGATCTCAGCGCCCGATCCAGGAATGAAGTTGATCACACCTGCAGGGAGCCCTACTTCCTCCATTAGCTCAATGAACTTAGCGGCGATTACAGGAGATGTTGACGCTGGCTTCAGGACAACCGTGTTGCCAGACACAATAGCAGCAGTCGTCATGCCTGCCATGATCGCCAACGGGAAGTTCCAAGGCGGAATGACAACCCCTACTCCAAGTGGAATATAGGTTAGACGATTGTCTTCGCCTTCCAGCGGCGTCAAAGGCTGCGGACCAGCTAAACGCACCATCTCCCGCGCGTAGAACTCAAGGAAATCAATCGCTTCCGCCACATCGGCGTCAGCCTCTCCCCAATTCTTGCCGACCTCGTATACGAGCCATGCTGAATATTCGAATTTGCGTCTGCGCATCACAGCTGCAGCCTTGAATAGGTACCCTGCTCGCTCATCTGGGCTGACATACTGCCATCGCTGAAATGCTTCGTGTGCTGAAGCAATGGCTTGCAGAGCTAACGCTTGATCCGCTTGTGCGACATGCCCGATCACTTGATCGATATCGCCAGGATTGATGGATACTGACGTCTTATCCGTCATGATCTTCTCTCCGTTGATCGTTAAGGGATACGTGCGCCCTAACTCGGCAGCTACTTTCTGCAAAGCTGCTTCCATCAGCAGCTTATTGGCTTCCACAGCAAAATTCGTAAATGGCTCATTGCGAAATGGCATCATCGTCATCTTCGGATCCTCCCTACATTCATTTCATATATAAAGCAGATTAGGACTTGAACATGGACTTCAATACGAACCAAACATTAGCTGGACGCTCCGCCAATCGGCGCATAAAATACCCGTACCAATCATCGCCATAGGGCACGTATACCCGCATCGTATAGCCTTCCTTGGCTAATTGCTGCTGCGCTTGAACTCGAATTCCGTACAGCATCTGAAATTCAAATTGCGAGATTGGGATTCCGTTCGCCTTCACGAACGTTTTTACATGGTTTAAGATCTGATCATCATGTGTGGCTATAGCGGCATAGTGACCTTTGAGAAGGTGCTGCTCTATGATCCGCACATAATTGCGGTCTACGTCTTCTTTGTTCGGGAAAGCCACTTCGGGAGACTCTTTGTAAGCACCTTTTACGAGGCGCAGATTCGGGCGATGCATACTCAGCTTCTCGATATCCGCTTCACTCTTATACAAATAGGCCTGGATTACAATTCCTACGGTATCTCCGTATTCCTTGCGCAGCTCGTTAAAGATTTCAAGCGAGATCTCGTTATGAGCATAATCCTCCATATCGATGCGTACGAAGTTGCCGTAAGTGCGTGCTGTGTCCAAGATCATACGCATATGCTTCATGCACAGCTCCTTCGAAATATCGAGTCCAAGCTGGGTCATCTTGATGGACAGATTCGACTTCACGCCGCTCTTCGCAATCTCATCCAATGTGCGAATACAGCACTGAACGGCTTCTTCCGCTTCTTGAGGCGTGGAAATGAACTCTCCAAGATGGTCCAGTGTGGCAACGATCCCTTTGTTGTTCAGCTCACGTACCGCTGTAATCGCTTCCATAATTTGAACACCAGCGACAAATCGCCTTGCACCGAAGCGGAGACCGTATTTCTTGGCTGCACGGTTGACCGTTCTATTCTTCGAGAGAAACAAAAAAGCATTACGCAGCATGCTTTCCATTGGCAGCTATGCCCCCTAATACAAATGTGTACAATTTTCAAACACTTCTTGTTGTTGTGTTTAATTATAATCATTAATGGTTTATTTTGTAAATACATAAATTAGAATATTATGGAATCAGCTGATTCAAGTAAATGAATTGCAATCATAAGATTCCTTTGCCATAATATGGACAATAACTATAAGACGGAGATGACTTCTTATGAGACAACAGGCGGATGTGTGGGCTGCGCCGCAATTGCAGTCGCTGTTTAACGGACTTCTCGATGCTGTCAACGATGCTGTAACCGTGGTTGATCCGGAAGGAAACGTTATCTATTGGAATCGGCGCGCAGAAGAAATGTACGGCATAGCACAATCCTCGATCGTTGGAAGACGGATCGCAGAGTTTTTTCAACGGGAGTCTGTCATGCTATTTCAGGTCATGGAGAGCGGTACACCCATACGCCAGCTGTATCACGAACCGAGGCCTAACGTTCATGTGATGATTAACGCTTCCCCGCTATGGAGTGACGAAGGCACGCTGCTTGGCGCCGTATCCATAGAGAACGATATGACTTCCTTCGTTAAACTAAGCGCGGAAATGTACAGGGGTGCGGAGGCTGAGAAGCTATCATCCCCTGCATTTCCGTTCAAGCAGGAGCATTTATCGTCTGCCAAGCTAATCGTGGAGCGAAGCAGACCGCTGCTCCTCATTGGAGAAATCGGTTCAGGCAAGCGAAGCATTGCGGATTGGATATATGAGGAACTGGAATTGACGGGATTATTCGTCGCCATGAGCTGCTCGACCATTCCGGAAGGCTTGCTCGAAGCGGAGTTATTCGGCTATCAAGGAGATGCGGAGCGCACGGGAAAATTTGATCTTGCATCGGGCGGCGTTCTGTACCTTAAGGATGCGGACTGCTTGCCGCTCACGCTGCAGGAGAAACTGCTGGATGCGCTGGTCAGCGGAAGCTTCACTCGCATGAGCGGTGTGAAGCGAGTCTCGGTCCAGTGCCGAGTCATCGCCTCTGCTGCAAGCGGGCTGTATTCGTTAGGCGAGGACACGGCGGATGGCTGGCTGCCGGAGCTGTACTATGCGTTCGTGCAGCAGCCGGTGCCCGCAGTACGCGAGCGTGTGCAGGAGCTTCCCGAACTGTGCAGCCTCTATTTAGCGGAGGCTGCTGACAAGTTCGGGATTATCCGGCCTGTGCTGCGGCAAGATGCGCTTGCCGCCATCGCAGCCTATGACTGGCCGGATAACCTGCCGCAGCTGCGCCATGCGATGGAGCAGGCCGCGCTTGCTGTGCATGCGCAGGGCGGCACGGCTATCGCCGCGAAGGAGCTGCCGGACTACGCGCGGCTGACAACGTTAGCGGAGCTGACGGAGGACGATCTGCCGCTCAGCGTCCATTCGGAGGAGATGGAGCGCGGCAAGATCGCGGATGCGCTTAAGCGCGCGCAGGGCAACAAGGCGCGCGCCGCACGCCTGCTCGGTATCTCGCGCGGCGCGCTCTACTATAAGCTGCGCCAGTATGGATTGGATTAGGCGTACAGCAGCGCACCTACGCTCTGTAAGAGGCTTTTCCCCCGTTACAGTGTAGATAGCGCTCTCGATAATGGAGATAACGGGGGATTTCCCTCTTACGCGGCCTTTTGCATAAGCAATCAGCAGCGTTGCTGTAAGATAACGGGGATTTCCCCTGTTACAGCGCGAGAATCACGCCAGCGATAGATTGTAACTGGGTAAAACCAAGTTACAAGAATACCTAACCTAAAAAGCGTTCTCCGTGCTTACTCGCACGAAGAACGCTTTTTCAACCTCTCACACTAACTTTTTCTTCAGCAGAATGCGGTCACAGCAGACGAGGCCATTTTCGATGATTGGTTCATCATAATGTTTGGTGAAATAATCCGGCTCCACACCCACAATCCGGAAGCCAACCTTCTGGTAGAGGTATAGCTGACCGATCGATGAATTGCCCGTGCTGACTTCCAGTATCGCATAGCCATTGCTTCTCGCCCATTCGGCCGCTTCACGCAGCAGCCGTTGTCCGCAGCCCTGCCCTTGCATTGCAGGATCTACGGCTAAGTTCATCACTTCCAGCGTATGCTCCGCAATGTCACGAAGCACACAGACACCAATGACACGTGTCTCATCAAGCAGCTCTATAATAACGCTGTCGTTAATGTACTTTTGAATCATTTCCACACTTGGGTCAGCCAGCATCAACAGCTCATATGGAATCTCCTCACCTGAACCCAGCATGCGGATCGTCAAACTTGTCAATTTCATACATGATTCCTCCATAACACACGATCAAGTATCCCATAGATAATAGCGGCAGCTATGCCGAACGGGCTAACGCCAAAGCCAATTCTAATCATGCCTACTGGATTATCTACTGGGTTACCTAAGCCCATTATTAATACAGTGAGAATAGAAGCGATAAAACCTGCCACCGCATAGCTCAACGTGAATATAGCGACACGAACCCATCTGCTCTTATCCGTCAGACTCTTCATTAACCGATCAATCCCGAAGGAAGCGAGAATGCCGAACACAAGACAAGCAACCATCGTATAAAAGAAAATAACGAGCGCGACTACGTAGAAGCTTAATTCCTTAGAGAAGAACGCGCCTAGCAATGCAGCCAGTAGAATTGCGACTAAGATGGAAGTTATTATCTTCTTCCCGATGATCTTGAAGATCGGTATGAGAAGCCCTCCTATTGTCAGGTTAACTATATGTCAGGATATCGTTTCTATATTCCTAACTTTCCAAACCATCTCGATCTCATCTTCAATGATACGACCAGTCTTGCAAAACCCAACTTGTTCATACATATGCTCCGCATGCTCATTCCCCGGCACATAGCTGAGCACAATCTGCTCTGTGCAATCCGGCAACGCCGCTAGCTCATTTATCGCACTTACGAGCGCCGCTTTGCCATACCCGTGTCCTTGATGCTCCTGCGCGATCATTAGCCTTGATATCCAATACCTGTCGTCATCAGGATCCTTACCATACATGATAAATCCAACCATCACGTCCTGAAAATAGACACCCATCGGCTTATAAGAAGGTTCATATGCAGCTTGTGCCAAAGAAAACACATTACTCGCTACATACTTTTCCTGATCCTTCCCTACTCTCAAACCTACACACTTTAACCAGTTCTGTTTATGAATTGGTCTTAACTCTATATTCAACTGAACTCCCCCTCCATATTATGCGAATGACTAGCTCTTTTTTTGCTATTAAACTGGAATCTCATCCATATATTTGCTTGGATAGCTACATTGTAGCAAATGGCGATTGGAGTGTCTGTTCATTTTCACGGAAAGCTCGGATATAACTATTTTTTACAGCATGAAAATGATCCCACAAAAAAAACAGCAGCCAAGGTCCCACCCTTAACTGCTGTGTTCCAATTCATCAATAATTGGCTTGCCTATCCGATCTATCGGATCAATAAGCCGCTTGCTTCAGACTTAACGCTTCCTCCGCGGGAACATAAGGATATCCGAGATCCCTGGCCACCGCATGATACGTGATCGAGCCATTAGCAACGTTCAATCCTGACATCAAGGCTTTGTTCTCGCGCAGCGCCTGCTGGAGTCCCTTGTTGGCTATAAGCAAGGCATAAGGCAAGGTGACGTTCGTCAACGCCATCGTTGATGTTCGCGATACAGCGCCAGGCATATTCGCGACTGCATAATGAATAACACCATGCTTCACATACGTCGGCTGGTCATGAGTCGTCACATGATCAACCGTCTCGACGATACCGCCTTGATCAACAGCCACGTCGATGACGACTGATCCTGGCTGCATCGAGCGTATCATATCTTCACTCACTAGCTTCGGCGCTTTAGCGCCAGGTATGAGCACAGCGCCAATCACGAGATCCGATTCCCGCACGGCGTCCGCGATGTTCATCGGATTAGACATTAGCGTATGGATGCTCGATCCAAATATATCATCCAGCTGGCGCAGGCGATCGGCGCTCATATCGATAATCGTCACATCAGCGCCTAAGCCGACAGCAATCTTGGCCGCGTTGGTACCTACAACACCGCCGCCAATAATCGTTACCTTCCCGCGCCGCACACCTGGAACGCCGCCCAGCAATATGCCTTTGCCTCCATGCGGCTTCTCCAGCATCTGAGCACCGACCTGAGCAGCCATCCGCCCAGCCACTTCACTCATAGGCGTGAGCAGCGGCAATGTTCGGTTGACCTCGACGGTTTCATAGGCGATAGCTGTAACCTTGTGGTCCAGCAGCGCTTTGGCCAACTTAGGCTCTGCCGCCAAGTGCAAATATGTGAATAAGATCAGCCCTTCACGAAAATAACCATACTCAGCCGCTATTGGCTCCTTAACCTTCATCACCATGTCGGATTCATTCCATACAGCCGCGGCATTCACTGAGATGATTGCTCCCGCAGCAGCGTAATCGCTGTCATTGAATCCGCTGCCAAGGCCAGCACCCTGTTCAACTCGCACTTCATGGCCTGCTTGTCGAAGGGCAAATACGCCTGCTGGAGTAATCGCTACACGATTTTCATTATTTTTAATTTCTGTCGGTATCCCAATTTTCAATGCGAAGCCCCCCTGTAAAGCTTTATTAATTCACTACTAGTATAGTATTGTGACAACTTGTTTAACTTTAGTAACTATTCCAAAATAATAAACAGGCTCTTGTGATAATTATACAAAAAGCCTGTCTCTAAAGCCATTGATTCAGCTTCAGTTCTAAGTAAAGTGTAACCTTGTCGTCCATGCTGTCCAGATCAATCTCACCGATCTCCGATGCACGCTTCATCCGGTACACCAATGTATTCGTATGAACATGCAGCATTTCTGATGCCTGCTTCACATTACAATCCTGCGACAGATAGACATACAGCGTCTCCAGCAGATTTGTATGATGCTGCTCGTCATATCGACGCAGCTTCATAAGACTAGGGTGTGCAGATGGATGCTGTTCATTCACCTTAGCCATCGAAGGCAGGAAGCGATAATAGCCTAAGTCGGCATAGTTATGGCTGTGCATCGTTTCTTTTGGAAATCGCAGCTTCGAATGGATAACGGTTAAAGCCTCCTGATAGCTTGCGGGCACCTGTGTATATTGATCACGATAAGAACCCCCGCCGTGTCTTATCGGTGCTATGCCAAAGCGCTGCTTCCATTGCTGCAGGAATTGAGCCCAATCCGCTTCGCCAATCATCTGCTCCTTCATTCCGTCCTTAGGCGAGCACAGCAGAATTAACTGATGCTGATGAATAAGCTGCAGCGCGATCCGAATGCGCTGTACCGACCACATCGTGATCGGAATTCGTTCAAGCTGTCGAAGCAGCAGCCCGTCTTCGAACTCCAGAACTTTAATCTGATAACGTACGGGCAGCTTGACCCCCAACTGCAGCGCTTCATCTCGAATGGCAGACTCCTCATGCAGTTCTCCTGTCAGCAGATTCCAGAAGAAGTCCTGCATATGCTGCTCCTGCTTGCGGTGCAGATGATGATGCTGCAGGAGCTTCTTACTCGCTGCCGATGCAGCCCGCAGGAGATAGGAATAAGCTTGCTCATCATTCATTTGAAGATCATCCATAGCCCATATATAGCCGAGAATATCTTGATTGTTGCGAATGGCGACAGCGATGCGTTTCTGCAGGCCGACCTCGTCAATGCGATCTATCCGAATCGGTTCCTTACTAGCCATCAATCGTTGTATGATCCCTTCACGCCACAATACATGGATAACTTCATCCGGCACCTTGCGGCCAATGATTGTCGCGATTCGAACGGGATCGGTCTCAGGCTTGTGAGAGCTGTATGCGATCAAGCGATGGCTGGCATCCTCAATCGTTACCGGACATTGCAGTACCTCGCTGATCGTGTCAGCAATCTCTTCCAAATGCTCGAAATGCTTCTCGAAAGGATCTTGGTTCTTATTCATCCGGATGACCCCTTATCATTCTACTTATGCGTTGGTTCTTTCCATTTCATCATAGTAGAAGAACAGGGGAAATGTACAGATATTTACATATTTTCACTCAAATTAAGAATGAAATATCTATATTGAAAATGGTCTTCATCAGTATGTTAAGCAGCGTGTTATTTCATATCCTCAACTACGGTATTCTTCGTCATGACCTCTACTTTCTTAATGCGATGTCGTTCCTTTTCCAGGATAGTAAACTCAATTCCTTCAACAGTCATCGTACTGCCCTTCTGTGCGTCTGGGAACTGGGTATAGAGCCATCCTCCAATCGTATCAAAGTCTTCACTGACCAAATGAATATGCAGCAGCTCATTTAGTTCGTCTAACAGCACTTTCCCATCTACGCGAACATGGTCTTCACTCACAATCTCAATCCTTGCTCGCTCATCTGCATCGAATTCATCTCGAATCTCGCCTACAATCTCCTCTAATATGTCCTCAATCGTTATCATACCGGAGGTTCCGCCATATTCATCGGCTAGTATGGCAAGCTGGCTTCTTTCCTGCTGCATAAAGTGAAGCAGCTGCTTCACTGGCATCGCTTCAGAAACGGTCATCACAGGTTGAGCTAGCTCCTTGGCAAGCTTATCGCCAACATTCCCATCCTCCAGAAATAGCTGCTTCGTATTTACAATGCCTATGACGAAGTCCTTATCATCTTTAATAACAGGATAACGAGTATAGCGCTCACTCTTCATGATCGACATATTCTCATCAATCGTCCGTTCACCATCCAAGCAGATCATATCGGTGCGCGGCACCATGATCTCTTTTGCCAACAGATCATCAAATACGAAGATCCGGCTTACATAACCGTATTCTGTATTATTGATCATCCCGCTCTCATAGCTCTCGTTGATAATGAGCTGCAGCTCTTCTTCAGAATGTGCTTCTTCATACTCGCTAACTGGCTTCATCCCGAATAGTCGAATGATGCCGTTGGCAGAGCCGTTTAACATCCAAATAAACGGATACATCACGGTATGAAACCAAATAATCGGCTGAGCAAACAACAGTGTGATCGTTTCAGCCTTCTGAATCGCCAATGTTTTGGGTGCGAGCTCTCCCAAGACAACATGTATATAGGTAACGGATACGAAAGCGATGATGAAGGAAATAAAATTATTGATCTGCACGGGCATGCCAAGCGACTCAAACAAGGGATGCAGCACCTTTTCTACCGTCGGTTCACCTAACCAACCGAGACCGAGCGCCGTGATCGTGATGCCCAACTGGCAAGCTGAGAGATATCCATCCAGATCGCTGATCACTTTCTTAGCGTATATCGCCCTTCTATTGCCTTCTTGCACTAATTGGTCAATGCGGCTTGTGCGAACTTTAACGATCGCAAATTCAGTCGATACGAATAAGGCTGTAAATAAAATAAGCACGGCAATTAGCAAAAAATTTTGAGTGGTGCTGTCCATCGTCAAGCAGCAGCTCCTTTATCCAACAGATATCACGTTTCGACCAACGCTCAGTATGAGCTGGAGATCGGTACATATGCTGAGCAGTTATCAGGTAGTATGCCCACAACATTGAGAAATGTCGTCAGCAATATCGCCGCTTGAAACCAACAATTCTCCACACAAAAAGCCTCTACAAGCTCAAGTCAGAACATAATTGTCCTGCCAGCGCTTGAAGAGGCTCTTATTTTGAATAATCGAATTATTGCTCCGCTGCAAATCGATTGGTCAATGAACCAAGCTTCTCGATTTCGATCGTGACGACGTCGCCTGGCTGCAAGTAAACCTGCTTCTCCGGCGGCAATCCAAGCACGACACCTTCAGGTGTTCCTGTCAAGATGATATCGCCAGGGACAAGCGTCATGTGACGGGACAGGTAGCTCACGATCTCATCACAGGTAAAGATCATATCTGCTGTGTTGGAGCTCTGACGAACTTCACCATTAACGATCGCGCGAATCGCGAGCTCGTTAGGATTCCCTACCTCATCTGCTGTAACTAGGTAAGGACCGAGCGGACTGAAATCGTCACAGCTCTTACCAAGCAGCCATTGTGGTGTACGGAGCTGAAGATCGCGAGCAGATAGATCATTTACACAGCAATAGCCAAATACATGGTCTAATGCTTGATCCCGTTCCACATCCTTCGCGCGTTTGCCGATTACGATAACCAGCTCCGCTTCATAATCTAATTTGTCCGTAACACGCGGGATGGCGATGTCCGCCAAATGTGAAGTCAGCGTATTATTGAATTTATTAAATATGATTGGAAATTCCGGAATTGGGGCGTTCGTCTCTTCAGCATGCTTGCGATAATTAAGCCCGATACATATAATCTTGTTCGGGTTCGTAACGCAAGGCCCCCACTGTACGGCTTGCTCATCGTACACGTAAGCAGGCTTATCGTTCAACGGAAGCGAGTCAATGAACTCCTGCAGCGCTTCAACTGCTGAAGAGCCTCCTTCAATGACTTCCATAACCGTTAATGGGATGCCAGCAGCTGCATTCATTTGTACTGCCTCAGCAATGTTTACGATACCTTGCTCCGTCTTAACCCCAAGCTCTGATTTGCCGTTGTTCATGAGTGTAACTAGTTTCATAATTGATATACTCCTCTCATCTGCGACCGCTCTCGTCCATTATGCGTTCTTGCCAAATACAACCCCGCCGTCCACATAAACGGGAGAACCCATCATGAACTTGGACTCATCTGAAGCGAGAAATAAAGCCGCCCGCGCTACATCCTCAGGCGTTCCCATCTGTCCGCTCAATTGGCGCTGCTTCAGGGATTGAACTGCTTCTTCTGGATCCGAATAGGATGTTCGCAGATAATTCTCTACGAACGGAGTCATAATCGTTCCCGGAAGCAGCGCATTCACGCGAATGTTGTACTTCGCATAATCAACCTGCATCGACTTCGTCAACGCAAGGATAGCGCCCTTCGAGGCTGCGTACGGCGCGCGTTTAGCCAGCCCGATCTCAGCGATGCAGGAAGACATATGGATAATGGAGCCTGATTGCTGCTCGATCATATGAGGGATTACATATTTGCTGGTCAAATATACACCCGTCACATTGACGCGCATTACTCGATCCCATACATCCTCTTCAATCTCATGCAGAACGCCGACTCCGCTGATTCCAGCGTTGTTGAAGAGTACATCAATACGCCCATAACGTTCAATAATCTCGTCAGTCATCACCTTCACTTGTGCTCCATCGGTTACATCCGCGCCGATGAACACTGCATTGCCGCCATCATGAACAATCGCGTCTACTGTTGCCTGACCATGGTGCTGCGATATGTCGTTTACAACGACGATTGCACCTTCACTCGCAAAGAGCTTAGCTGTGCATTCGCCGATACCTGAACCTGCGCCGGTTATAAGTACCACTTTTCCGGACAATCTCACATCGACACACCACCTGAAATTATTTAGTTATGGGTTCATATAGCTAACCAGATACAATCAATATGTTCGCATATGGCGCCGAATCCCCAGTCCGGATCACGGCACGCGATTCTGAACCCATTTCTTTGAACTGCACATGCGGAACTGCTTCCAAGCGAAGATGAGGAAATTCGCGTTTCATATCTGCATAACGCTCCGGACTAGCAGCTATCATTTCTTCAGCAATAACAACGAAATCAATGACGAACTCATCATCTATCGCTCGAAGAACATCCATCACGGTCGGAATGTCATCCGTCAACGCGAGATCAATGCGTTCAATGCCCATCGGCACTGGAAAGCCGCGATCGCATACCGTCAGCATATCCGTATGTCCAGTCTCTGCCAATACTCTGTTCAACACAGGATGTAGAATCCCCTTCTTTTTCATGGGATATCTTTCCTTTCAAGCGCTCGTTCACGCTGCTGCAGCGTGATTCGATCTCTGAGCGGCATCTCGGGACGCTTCAGATAGAACACCTCCTGCTCCATCTTCCACACTACATTCACGAGCTCCCAGCCTTCCTGTCCCCATTCATTCAGCTTGGAGCCATCCGTTTCGATTCGGTATTCCCAACGTTTCATCATAAATGAAGTCCCCGTAAACTTAGTGTTCCATATGGTCGTCAGGCTGCGCTGCTTTCACGGTTAAGCCGCCGTCGACCATAAGCAGATGACCGTTTACCTGCATCGCCTCTTCAGAGGCTAGGAATACAACAGCATCACCGATCTGCTTCGCGGTGCCGAGGCGTTTCATCGGATTCGCTTGAACTTCTAGCTCGCGAATTTTAGGATCCGCCAAATAATCTGTGCACATATCCGTATCCACCGTGCTCGGTCCTACGCCGTTCACGTTAATGTTATACGGTCCAAGCTCAATCGCCATGCCTTTTGTCAGCATATGGGCTGCTGCCTTGGAAGATTGATAGTGCGGAATAACTGGGCTAGTTACAACAAGACTTGCCGTGGACAGCACGTTGACGATCTTGCCGTTTCTGCGCTTAACCATGCCTTTAGCCGCACGCTGTGAGCACAGGAAGATCGACTTCACGTTCGTGTTATAGGTGCGATCCCATGTTTCTTCCGATACCTGGAGAAAAGGTTCAAATGGAGCGATTCCCGCATTATTGACCAAAATATCAACTTGACCGAACTCAGCCTCTACCTTATCGAACATGGCATGAACTTGTTCGGATACCCCTACATCAGCCTTCACAATGTAAGCGCGGCGCCCCATCGCTTCGACTGCAGCCTTAACCTTCTCAGCGGCTTCTGTGCTCTTGCTGCTAAAATAGTTAATAACGACATCCGCGCCTTCTTCCGCCAAACGATAGACAATCGCTTCGCCTATTCCACGGCTTCCGCCTGTTACAAGTGCAATCTTAGAATCTAATCTTCCCATTCCTAATTCCTCCTCGTTATGGTTCGTCTCAACTCGTTGTTTAGAGTGTTGGTCCAATTCGATTGATGCTGAATTCTTGATGTCCAAGTAACTCAGCCTTCACTTCCTTGCCATCCGCAACGTCTACAATCTCACGCCAGATGTCTTCGCCTGCTGCCGCTAGGCTGACAGAACCCTCAAGCATCCCGCTCACATCGACATCCATGTTGTCCTGCATAAGCTGAGCAATCCGTTTGTTGCCGGTAATCTTAATAACCGGAATAGCTGCAGCTCCCGTTGGAGTTCCGCGGCCGGTCGTAAAGCATACAAGATGTACCCCGCTCGCCGCCATGCCGGAAACGCACTCAATATCGTTGCCAGGTGAATCCATGAAGTACAATCCCGTACCAGGGATCGGCGCAGCATATTCAAATGCTCCTACCATTGGTGAAGTACCGCACTTGCTGATGCATCCCAATGATTTCTCTTCGATGGTAGACAAGCCGCCAGCGATATTGCCGGGACTTGGGTTGCCTCCGCGCATATCAGCGCCCATGCGGTTAATTTCCTTCTCGAAGCGATCAATATATTTATATAATTGCTCCGCGATCTCAGGGCTGCTGCAGCGGGCAGCCATCACATGCTCTGCACCGATGATCTCGGTCGTCTCACTTATGACGACTGTGCCGCCTTCAGCGATCAGCATATCTGAAGCAACGCCCAGCGCCGGATTAGACGCCATGCCTGATGTAGCATCCGAGCCGCCGCACTTTACGCCGATACGCAGCTTGCTGAGCGGCATCTCCACCTTCTGCTGCTGGTCAAGCTCAGCTCGCAGACGCTTCGCGATCTCAGTTCCTTTTTGAATCGCTTTAATGGATCCGCCGGATTCTTGTATTTCAATGACCTCTACAGGTTTACCGCTAACCCTAATTGCAGCAGCTAATTCATGAGGATCAATCACCTCGCAGCCCAAACTTACGATGATGACCGCGCCTACGTTGGGATTGAGTCCTGTCCCAGCTAAAGTATCAAATGTACGATCCTTGTCCGCCCCGATCTGGGAGCATCCGTGCTGATGCGGAATCGCAACTGTTCCATGAACGAGCTGGCTAATGCGGCTGCACACCTGATTAGCGCATATGACGGTTGGAATAAGTAACAGATGATTGCGAATGCCGTACTCACCGTTCGCTCGCAAATAACCTTTTATTGATTTCATGTTCTGCCTCCTCTATCAATCCTTAGCGGATCATACCTTAGCCTTGATGCTGATCGCCGCGGCCGCGAATACCTTCTAGGTTATGCACATGCACATGAGATCCTGCCACGATATCTTCCGTCGCGCGGCCGATGACTTCGCCATACTTCTTCACTGTGTCACCTGACTGAATCATCCGCAGCGCTACCTTATGTCCGAACTGGATGTCTCCGTTCAATGTAATCGCTTGCAATTGTCCGTTGAACCAATAGTGAACAGACTCGCCAGCAGCGGCATCACGAATCAATGTAGCGACATCATCCTTCTCATCTACTACCAACGCATCCGCACCGGACTTAATCTCTCCTGCCATCAAACCTCCACCTTTCTCAATTTTGGGGTTACCGATATCTCAAAATTAGCAAGAAAAACATTTGTAGTCAAGTAAAAAAAAACGGTATGATAGGGATATCCCATCATATGATCCATACACATCAAGATGGAAGTCTACGTGGGGAAAGGATAATGGCATGGTTACGATATACGATATAGCAAAGAAAGCGAACTGTTCTGCCATGACCGTTTCTCGAGTTATCAATAACACGGGAAGAATAAGCGACAAGACGAGGCAGCGGGTCAAAGCCATTATGGAAGAAATGAATTATGTGCCGAACGCGATGGCGCGCAGCCTTGTGTTGCAGGAAACGAAGCTGCTGTCACTGCTCATTTCTGATATTACCAACCCATTCTATACGACGCTTGCACGCGGCGCCGAAGATGCTGCCAAGCGGCTCGGATACAGGTTGATGTTTTCAAATAGTGATGAAGATACAGTAAAAGAGAGCGAGTATGTCGATACGGTGCTGTCGGCGCGGGTTGATGGTGTAATTATCGCTCCGGCAGGAGATTCTTCGCTTCCTCACTTAGAGAAACTGCGCAGTCACAACATTCCGTTTGTACTCGTTGACCGAGAAGTTCCGGGTATCGACTCAGACAGTGTATTAGGTGACAGCAAAGAAGGAACGCGCAGGCTTATTGAGCATCTGCTTGAGCTTGGTCATAAGCATATTGCCCTCCTAAACGGTTCGTTGCAGATCTCTACCGCTCGATTGCGGGAGCAAGGATATGTGGAAACATTGCGATTGCACCAGATTGAGATCAATCCGCAATACATCTGTGAAGTTGGATATGCACATTCCGACGGAGATAATGCAGTGTCAGCGCTTCTTGAGCTTAATCCTCGTCCTACCGCGATCTTTGCAGCCAACAACTTCATTGCGTTAGCTGCTATCCGAGCACTTAGAGCTAGAGGATTAGAGGTTCCACGCGACATGTCGGTCGTCTGCTTTGACGATATGGAAGCTGATTACGTGATTGATCCGTTCTTGACAGTATCCTCGCAGCCAGCGTACGATTTCGGCAGCATGAGCATGCAGATGCTGGTCGATCGCATACAAGGCACGGCTCATGACTGGCGAGAAGTTGTATTGCCGTCCAAGCTTGTCATTCGACACTCGAGCGCCGCTCCTCCGAGTGAACAAACTTAAGGTACGCCTCAAAGTCCAACGAATAATAGGGGTTGTTTCGCTAATGATAGGATACTAGTGGAACAACCCCTATAATATATGCAGATCAAATTGAATTAAGTTATAGTTAATACGAAATATAATGAATCCCACATATATTCTACTAAGGAGAAGAGTCAGCATGGCATTCGGAGTATCGCGAGAAGAGCTTGCAGCTTGGAAGCAAGCGGTTCTGCGCGGAGACATTGCTTTTCTAACCCATTATTGGATCGATAATCGCTTTCCACAATACACTACCGTTACGAAGGTCGGCTGCTCCGATCTGGATAAGCTGACGAGCTGGTGCCGATCTCATGACCTGAATCCGCGCTACATTCATCATCGTCCGCCGTATCCTCACTTTGATCTCATTGGACCACGGCAGAAGATCATATTGGAGCAGGAAGGGCTTGTGTCACATATTGAGCGCTTTCGATTATAGCTCGTTCGCCATCGCTACCCCTCTGCTGATATCCGCACATGTTCCGACTTGATCGGGTTGAGGAGCAGACAGAGCAGGGCTAGCAGCATACTGCCAGATGCGACGATAAATAGAGAGACATAACCGAGGCTGTCAACTGCTAATCCTAGAAGCGGCGGAGATAGTATCGCTGCTAACGATGAGACCAAATAATACAGCCCCGTTCGTGTACCGATGCTTCTCTCGGTGCCTGTAGATACGACTAATGGATATGAGTTTATATTAATACATGCCCAGAATACTCCTCCAATCGCCAACAGGAGACGTAACACGAGCAAAGTATTAACAAGAGGAACGAGAGCGAATACGAGGAACAATCCGCTTATTCCGATCAAGATGATCTTCTTCTTGCCGAACATCTTCCCTAGCCATCCGCTCGGAATGGCAAAGAGCACGAAGAATAATGAGAAGAACGTCAGCGAGAAGGCGGAGTCGCTCTCTGAGAGTCCCATATGATTTTTGCCATAAAGCGTGAACAAGGACTCTACCCCTTGATACGCCACGAACCAGAAGAAGATCGCCGCGAGCAGCATAACCGTCGTTCGGTCCAACTCTCCTCTTAGTCTAATCCGCTCCTTATCCTCAGAGATGTGCACTACAGAATCACGCTTTTCCTTAATAAATGTAAACAAGATGAACATCGCGATTAGTGTAATAATTGCAGCTGCGATAAATGGGAACGCTTTATTCTGTCCGTACAGCATGGACCCCGCGCCAAACGCGATGATCCCCCCGACACCGCCCATGAAGTTAATAATTCCGTTAGCCTTCGTTCGCTTATCTTCAGTAGTAATCTCTGGCATTAATGCAATCGTCGGAGAACGATAGATGCTCATAGCCAGATTCATCAGCACCATAAACAAGATGAGCGTGATAAAGCTGAAATGGAACGGTAGGAGTGTTACAAACAGCGCGCCCAACGGCATACCGATCAATAGATATGGCATGCGTCTTCCGAACCGAGTGTCGGTCTTGTCGCTTCGATTGCCGATCCAAGGCTGCAGAAATAGGGCAAAATAGTTGTCGATCGTCATCATAAATCCAATTAATGCAGTGCTGCTGAGGAATGATTCAAGAAAATACGGCACAAATGCATTGTAGAGCGCCCACGTGATGCTAATACTGAAAAAACCGAAGCCTAACAGCCATGTCTTCTTCATCCGATCATCTCCTCACGAATCAGGTAAGGTTCCACCACACACCTTCCATTATTATACATTAATTTGAATGATGGACAATCTGAAATATTGAGCTGCACGAAATACATCCAAGTAAATCAACCGTTGAAGCACGTGCACAGCAAAAAACAGCCGAGGGGAGCGAGCCCCTTCGGCTGTTTGGTTTAAGCTATGCTCGCTGTCTGCAAGTTCAGCCACGCCATCTCTTGCGGCGTGAGGCTGATCTGAACTGCGCGGAAGCTGGACATCAGCTCCGCGACCTGGTACGGCCCGATCAGCGCGCAGGTTGGGAACGGTTGATTCAGCACGTAGGCGAGCGCGATCTGGTTCGCATCTGTGCCCTTCTGCTTCGCGAGCTCTTCAGCTCTTGCATACCGTTCCCAATTATCGTCGCTGTAGTATACGCGCACGGCTTCCGGGTCTTCGCGCTTATCAGGCGAGAAGCGACCGGTAAAGAAGCCCCCCGCTTGCGAAGACCAACTGAGCAGCGGCAGCTGCGTATGCGAGTGCCACTCGATATCTTGGGCGCTTGCGGATACGCAGTCTTTCCAGCGCGGCTCGTTCGGCACAGCCAGACTGAGGTTCGGGCTGTTGCAGGCAAGCTTGGTCAGCCCGTTTCGCTCGGCATATTCATTAGCCGCTTGAATGCGAGCGGTCGTCCAGTTCGAAACGCCAATCGCTTGGCAGCGTCCTGATTCTACCTGTTCATGCAGCCATTCCATGATGGCGCCAACGGGCACTTCAGGATCGTCGCGATGAAGCATATACACATCTACCGCTTCCAGCTGCATGCGCTCTAAGGAGACTAGTAGATCCTCCGTGATCGCTTCGCGATTCACTCGCGGACCGTTCCCATCGAAATGTGCGCCTTTGCCAATAATCATGATGCTGTCTCGATTCTGACGCTCCTTCAGCCATAATCCCAGCGCTTTCGCGCTGCTTTCCCCATATATATGGGCAGAATCGATCATATTGCCGCCGATCTCAGCGTAGGCGTCAAGCAGTTCCATAGACGCTTCCAGACGATCCAGACTGAGCATCGTCGAACCTAATACGAGCCGTGAGCAAGGTAGCTTCAATCCATCGATGTTGATATACGGCATCGAACCAGACAACTGGTTAACCTTATCAATCATTGACCATTCTCCTCTCACTATCGAGACAATTCACCTAGCTAAGGCCGATCTGACAGCACGATCCGGCTTCTTTCTCGCGCAGCATGCAAGCATGCTTCCAGCAGCTTCATATTGTGTACGGCATCATCTGCCGCAAGCGGCAGTGTCGGTTGACGCGCGACAGCGCGGGCAAAGTTATCCGCTTGAGCGACGTAAGGATTAGTCGGCTCCGGCACTTCTTCACGCTCTATTCCACGGCTGATAACGCGATACGCGGCGTTGTCCACCCCCGCAGAGTAAGCCACTGGAAGGACAATTCGTCCATCTGTGCCGAGAATCTCCAACGTCTGCCGATTGTCAGCCCACATGCCACAGTCAAACGTCAGCGCGATGCCATCCGAGAATTCAACCAAGCCGGAAGCCATCATATCGACATCTCCATGTTCAGCGGAGAACATCGCATGCACGGTCACCGCCTCTGGCTCGCGTCCTAGGAAGTAGCGCGCCGCGCTGAGCGGATAGCAGCCCACATCATACAGTGAGCCGCCTCCCCAATCTACGCGGTATCGAATATTGTTAAAGTCGCGGGCATTATTGAACGTGAATGCCCCGTGGATGCCTCGAATCTCACCGATCTCGCCAGCATCGATCAGGCTGCGGATCTGCTCCATACGCGGGTGGTGGCGATACATGAACGCCTCCGCCAGATGAACGCCCGCTGCGGCACAGCCAGCAACCATCTCGCGCGCTTCAGCCGCGTTCAGCGCCAGCGGCTTCTCGCACAGTACATGCTTGCCCGATGCTGCGGCTCGCAGCACCCATTCCTTATGGAGATGATTCGGCAGCGGAATATATACCGCATCAATCTCCTCATCCGCCAACAATTCCTCATAGCTGCCATATGCCTTTGCAATCTTGAATTGTTCGGCCATCTGCTTCGCCTTGCCTAAGTCACGGCTCGCAACAGCTTCCAATATGCCATGCTGTGATTGCTCAATTGCCGGAATGACTGCACGAGCTGCGATATATGCGGTACTCATAATTCCCCATCGCAGCGGCTTGATCAAGTTCATCCACGTCCTCTCATTAATGATCTATTCGTCTTCTCCAAATACAGGCATGATGCCTAATTCGAAGCGGAACGCCTTCTCATTCAGCTGATACTTTTCGATCAAGCGAGGGCCGCAGGAGTTTGAGCCTACACCACTCATCTTATAATCGAGATGTACAATCGTTTCGGGTCTGCGCGTCAGCTCAATATTATGCTCAGCAGCCGTCAAATCTGCAGGCGTATAATGGGACGCGTTGAAGGAGAATGACGCTGGCGCCGTGAACTTCAAGCCCATTCTCAGCGGATTGCTTACAACTGCCCATTCCGTTCCATAGCGCGATCCATTCTCTTGCGGCATGATGTAGTCTTCATGCATCTCATCCACAGTGGTGAGGTATAAGCCTCTTTTTGCGCTAAGGCGCTTATCGATATAGCTCTCATGTGGACCATAGCCATAATAGGAAACGGCTTCATTCCCCTTCGGCATCGTGAGCTGCAGACCGAAGCGAGGCAGGAATTCATTTTCCTCGCGCACACTGACATCTGTCGCCAGCTTAATCTCACCGCTCGACTTAACCGTCCACACTGCTGTTCCTCTTACGAAGCTTGCCGTTGTGTAGCCGCCCAGTGAATATTCAACCTCAATACGAACTTCATCCGCGTCAATCTGGCTCCAAGCTGTGCGGTATACCTTCGTTACCGCGCGGTCATAGCCTTGAGCGGACCATGTATGCCGCACGTTCCGATCATTATCCGCCGGCGCGCGCCATACTTGGAACAGTGCCGGTGCTTGGATCATCTCGACGCCTTGCTTCGAGATGCGTGTAAAGGCGCCTAGACTGAGATCGAACGCATGCTCAAAGTCGAAACCAGTTAACGTTAAGCATGTTCTATGCTCAGCTGCGTTTATGCCGCCTCGGTGAGCATTCCAATAAGAAGCATCCGTCGCGTTATCAGTGGAAAGAGCATCTTCAGAACTTACTTCAGCTGTCGCATTCAGCACAAACTGCTCGAATCCCAGCTCATAACCGGCTTCAGCCCATACCGTATCTTGATTCAGTACACAGCTAACGGTCAGATCCAATGGTCCATTCACATGAGGCAATGAATATCCCAGATCAATCACAGCTTCGCCGTGAGGCTCTATTGCAGGCGCGGCCATGTGACCTTGCTCCAGCAGCACACCTTGGGATTCGATTCGCCAGCGAATATCCATCTTCGACAGATCGCTGAAGTCATAGCGATTCGTTACGCTCAGCTTGCCGCTCGACAGGTCCATCGCTTGCATCCGTACTGGGGCATAGACCTCTTTCAATTCCAACAAGCCAATTTGCGGCTTGCGATCCGGCGACACCAGACCGTCGAGGCAGAAGTTGCCGTCATGCGGCTTTTCACCGAAGTCACCTCCGTATGCGTAGAATGGTTTGCCTTCAGGCGTGAATGTGCTGATACCGTGATTCACCCATTCCCATACACAGCCGCCCATCAGCTTCGGATAGGCATCAATTACGTCCCAGTAATCCTTCAGATCCCCTGGGCCGTTGCCCATCGCATGGCTGTATTCGCACAAGAACATCGGCTTCGTATTCGCTTCATCCTGCGCATATTCTTCAAGACCTGGTACCGACATATACATGCGGCTTTCGATGCCCAGAGCACTCTGATCGAATCGATGCTCTGAATCCCAGCAAGCTCCCTCATAATGCACTATGCGAGAGTGATCACGTTCATGAGTCCAATTCGCCATCGCGACATGATTCTGGCCGTAGTTCGACTCATTGCCAAGCGACCAGATGATGACGCAGGCATGGTTCTTGTCCCGCTCTACCATTCGAATCTGCCGATCCAAGAACGCCTCTTTCCATTCCGGCAGCCTCTGAAGTCCCTTGTCTGTGTAGCACAACACGTCGCCATGCGATTCAAGGTCTGCTTCATCTACAACGTAGAAGCCGTATTGATCGCACAGATCAAGGAATCGCGGATCGTTAGGATAGTGCGATGTCCGAATCGTATTAATGTTGTGCCGCTTCATCAGCAGGAGATCATCGATCATATGCTGCAGCGGGATCGTCTGACCGAGCTCTGGATGAGAATCATGGCGATTCACGCCCTTGAGCTTCACCGCGCGGCCATTGATACAAAATATGCCGTCAACCACTTCAATACGACGGAAGCCTGTCTTGAACAGGATCACTTCCGTACCGCTAGTCAATACGATATCGTATAAGTACGGATGCTCTGCGTTCCACAGAACTGGCTGTGACACTTGAATCTCAAACGTATGCGCCCCGTCCACGACATTTTCCTGAATAGATAAACTCTTGCCTTCACGGTCTTTCAACTCAACCTTAACTTGAGTCGAGCCAACAGATTCAATCTCCACCTTAATCGTTCCTGCGACATAATCATCAGCAAGCTCGACTCGGTTGAACACGTCGCGAATGTGTGCATGATCGCGTGCCAGCATATACACATCACGGAAAATGCCCGTATAGCGCCACTGATCCTGATCCTCGAGGTAGGAGCCGTCGCACCATTTGATAACCATTACCGCGATGCGGTTCTTGCCTGGGCGTACATATGATGAGATGTTGAACTCCGCCGGAACGCGGCTGCCTTGGCTGTAGCCGACTAAGCTGCCGTTTACCCACACATAGAAGCAAGCGTTTACGCCTTCAAATACGATATACTTATCCTTTTCCTGCCACTGGCTGCCAATCTGGAACTCTCGCACATATAGACCGGCAGGGTTGTTGTCTGGAACATACGGCGGATCATATGGAAATGGATAATTAACATTCGTGTATTGCATCTGGTCATAGCCCTGCACCTGCCAACAAGAAGGAACGATCATATCATTCCAACTGCTTACATCGTATGTACAATCCACCCACTCGTCCCGCACATCCTTCGCGCGCGGATGAAATTGGAATTTCCAATTGCCGTTTAAGGTTTGGAACCAGGGCGAGCGGCCTCGCTTGCCTGCGCTTGCTGCTTGCACATCACCATAAGGAATGTAAGCGGAGCGCGGACGTTCACGGTTCAGTTGAAGCATTTGCGGATCTTCCCAATAAGCTTGAATCGTCATCTAGTAGCACCTCTCCTAATAGCAGACACCGTGCATTTGAAAAGGAATTAAACAATTTTCTTATCAAATAGAACTGCAACTGGTGCATGCATCTGGTATTATATATAGAATTATAACGCTGTTGAACATGTAGTTATAGATTCGGATTTTCGTATTTATTTAACGATTTTCGTATTCTAGTAGAAATGAGGTTAGATGAGAATGAGGGACACCTTCGGATTTCTTATGCAATCGGATACGGAGGCCAAGCTTCCTATATATATGGCAGGCGCCGGGCATTGGGAGAACCAGGACCCGGTTGATAGACCGGATGGATACCCGTTGTATCAATGGCTGCACTGCTTGTCTGGCGAGGGAGAATTGAGGGTCAACGGACACACCGCGCGCGTCAAGCCTGGAACAGGGATGTTTCTGTACCCAGATGAACCGCATGCTTACAGCAGCATACAATCTCCTTGGGAGGTATGTTGGATCACATTTTCGGGAAGAGAAGCAGCAGCAATGGCGCGTGTCGCTGGCTTGACCCATTCAGGCGTATACGGCGTGAGCAGTCAAGAGTTAATCGTGAATCATATGAAAAATGCGTTATCGCTGACACTGTCGGGTAAACCGCTCGCAGGCTTAGAAGGCTCTAAGCTCGTCTACACGTTTCTGATCGATATGATGAAATATATGACGGTACAGCAGCCATCTGTCGATCAGAGCTATTTTCGCTTGCAGCCTGTGTTCGACTATATGGAGCAGCACTACAGCCGCGATATTACACTAGAAGAGCTGGCGGATCAGCTTGGCTTATCGGTTCAGCATCTGTGCTTGCTGTTTCGTCGAATATTGAATAAACGGCCTGTTGAGTATTTGAACCAGCTGCGCATTCATAAGAGCAAGGAAATGATGCTTCAGTCGCCTGACGCCAGAATCGGCGAGATCGCGCGGATGGTGGGATTCGAGACACCGGGATATTTCAGCACGCTGTTTAAGCGATATGAAGGCATGACGCCGGAGACTTTCCGCAAACTGAATTGGCTGCGATGAGAAGCAGCTCAGATTAAAGAGGGCATGCCCACGTGATAGTTGAGTTTAGTATACTAAACCTAGTTTATTATTCGAAGTAGAGTGTGACATTTGTCATACATCCCTTGATTGCCTCCATTTTACGATGAAATCAGATCATGGATAGGAGTGAAGTACAGTGAACCTGCCAATGCGCGGTATTATGCCGCCAGTCTCAACTATATTCAAACCAGATATGACACTTGACCGCGAAGGGATGACCCTTCTCATTGAACACTTGATCAAGCAAGGTGTTCACGGCTTATTCTTTATGGGTACCGCAGGCGAATTCGCCAACATGTCGATGGATCTGCGCAAGGAAGTTACCCGCTTCGCAGTTGAAGCCGTAGGCAAGCGCGTGCCTGTATGGATCGGTACAGGAGCTAACAGCACAGACGAAGTGGAAGAGCTGTCTAGATATGCGGAAAATGAAGGTGCGGACGGAATTATCGTCATTAATCCTTCCTACTATACATTAGGTGAGGCACAGCTATGGGAGCATTTCTCTCGAGTTGCTCGTTCGGTCAAGCTGCCGATTATGCTGTATAACTTTCCGATGCTGACGGGTCAAGATCTGACTCCTGAATTCGTTAAACGTCTTGCAACGACTTATTCGAATGTTGTAGGTATCAAGGATACCGTTGACCGGCTTGCGCATATGCGTGAAATGATACATACAGTGAAGTCCGTTCGTCCTGACTTCTCGGTATTTGCGGGTTATGATGAGTATCTAGCTGATGTACTCATTCTTGGTGGAGACGGCGCAATTCCGGCAAGTTCGAACTTTGCGCCTGAACTGACGCTTGGCATCTGGAACGCCTTCCATAAGAAAGACATGAATGAGCTTATGCAGATTCAGCGTAAGCTCGCGTACATCCCTTACATGTACGCGCTCGATGCGCCATTCGTCAACGTCGTGAAGGAAGCCATTCGCATGCGCGGATTGGACATTTCCACACAGGTGTTGGCTCCTGCACTGCCGTTGCCTGAGAGCAAGAAGGCTGAGCTTCATAGAATTCTTTCGCAAGCGGGCTTGATGAGTAACACGCCAGAACCAGAATTCGTGCCTGTATTCTAATTCAAACTAAAGGGTCGCGCCAGCATGAACATCTTCATGCAGCACGACCCTTGTTCGATTTATAAGAGAGAAGACAATTGCACCGCCAAGCGACTGAGCTCGCTTCGCGCCAGCTCTTTCTTCGCGTCCCATTGTCCGATCGGGATCGAGAAGCTTGCCGCTGCAAGAACGCGCCCGAATACATCGGTAACAGGCACCGCCAAGCAGCAGAATCCCGCTGCCACTTCTTCAAGATCCTCAGCATATCCCTGTTCTCGTATACACGCCAGCTGCTGCTGCAGCTCGTTCACATCCTTCAACGTGTTGCTAGTCAACGGAAGGAAGGCTTGATCGCGATATAAGCGCTCCACTTCTGCATCTTCTCTTGCAGCAAGCAGTACTTTACCTAATGCCGTAGTATAAGCTGGAATCCGCCTTCCCGGCTCCGAGAGCAAACGAACTGGAGTTGGCGCTTCCACCTTAGCAAGGTAGACGACATGGTCTCCTTCAAGCCGCGCCAATTGCGCTGTTTCGCCAACAACAGCTACCGCCGCCGCAGCATGCTGCATGAAAAGCTTCACGACGTCCATGTTGGAGAAATAAGCGTTGCCGAGATACGCGAAGGTCGAGCCTAATGAATACGTATCACCCTTCTCACGCTCAACCCACTCCAACGACTCCATCGTATGCAGCAGCGAGAACATCGTGCTCTTATTAATCCCTGTTGCCGCGCACAGGTCAATCAACCTCAGCTTCGAAGGATTACGCGCGATACAAGTCAATACTTCATGCCCGCGCTCCAACGCGGGCACCCAATACTTTCGTGTCATATCCTGCACCTATCCTCTATTAGCCGATCATTTGCCGTACTATACTCGAACGACTTCAGCTATTCTGCTGTCTGGGTCCTGTGTAAAATGGGTCCGATACTCTACCCGCCCGATCTCACAGCCCGGTCCAATCGTGATTTCATTGCCGCGTACGACGTTTGCACATGTATGCTCAAGACTAATCCGATCGCCTTCAATAATGTCCGATTTCAGCTTAGCATCAGGCATAACCTTCATGATGCTTGGCAGAAAGGAGATCAGATTTTTAAGCATGCTGCCCTTGCGAACTTGAATCCATTCACCGCCGATTTCTCTCACTTCGCTCGGCCAGTTCACACTCATGTCGAGACGCCCAACATTCAACAGCCCCTTAATGTTGCAGGAACCCGCTACATCCATAGTCTCGACCGCACAGTTCGCTTCTACTGTAAGGCCACCTTTTACGTTCAATCGCTCACTTCGCAGGCATCCTCCAACGGTCATCATGCCGCTGATACTGCCCTCTCTAAAGTTCGCGTCGCCCGCAACGTCGGACTGGCCTTGAATCATCAGCTTCCCAGCAATGAGCTCTCCGAGTACGTTTAGGTTTCCACGCACCTTCATCTCCTGCGTACTTAACGCACCCTTTACATTGGCATTGCCCGTACAAGAGAGCAGGCTGCAATCCAGATTCCCATTAATCGTTCCGTCACCCGTGATCTTAGCTTGCTGGTATGCCCCTCCAGGCGAGCTTGAGGAGCCTATAATCTTGAGATCTTGCTTCGCATGCTGTGCCATTATATTGCCTCTCTTTCCATGTTAGATAAATAGTTACCCGCTACATTCTTATCCGATTATATACACGAGCACGATCGTCTACGAACAGCTCGGAATGATATTCAACATGATCGATCTCGCAGCCTGGTCCAATCGTGACGCTGTTGCCTCGTACGGTCTTGGCCTTCGTATTCTCCAGCGCAATGCGATCACCTTCGACCGTGTCGACCAGCAGCTGAGGATTACCAAATACCGACGAGATCATCTTGTTCATGATGTCATGCTTCTGCTTGCCTCGTTTTACCACTATGCTTTCTCCGCCCATACTGCCCACCTTGCACTTGGCAACAAACTCGAGATAGATCTTCTCCGCGTTAAGCAAGCCGAATATATCGACCTTTCCATGAGCTACAAATTCCTCCGCCTGACAATCTCCATCAACGGAAATTGCGCCATTCACTTCAATCTTCTCAGCAGAAGTTCTCTCTTCCATCGTTGCGCTGCCATCAATACGAATCTGCTCCGCTTGAACGGCATGCATGAACTTGCATAGTCCCTGTACGTGGATGGACTTCGCTGCTATATTGCCCTTCACTTTGCCCTTGCCGTTGCATTCAAACAGATTGCATGTGACATCGCCGGTTACTTCCGCAACTCCATCAATCGTCACGCGATTAAATTCGCCGCCATATATCTTCCCGATCCCGCTGATCGTGTTATCTCCCAACATATGATCCGTCATATGAACTCCTCCACTTTAAGTAAGTTTTGCTTTCAATTGTTCCAGGCACCCTGACACAGATAGCTGAGCGATTACTTGCGCAGCGCTGTCTACGTACAGCTCATGGGGACTAGAGATGAGCATGAATGTTGTTACATTCAGCTTACGAATGATAAGGAGATCGCATGCCTTCCCTTGAAAATGGGTGTACTTCTCATTGAGAAACAGGAGCAGATCGCGGCCTTCCGTCAGATCAACGGCATCCATCGCCAATACCTGATCAAGCAAATACATGTAAATAACCTTTTCAAAGGTAAATGCCTCTGCATCACCCATCTGCGAGATATAAAGATCAAGCGCTCTAGGCGATATAATCTCTCGCTGAATGAGATCTGACTTATGCTGTGCGGTGTTAATGGGACTCAAGGAAAACACAGCAGCCAGCTCATCGAGTGACAAGCTGTCCTTCATGCTGACAATCTTATCTATGCGTTCTAATATCTTGCGTTTTGGAAAATACGTTTCTTGCCCTGTGAACGTCGACTTCCGAATAAACCAATCATCCGGAATGATGTCCTTGCGCTTCCAGCGATATAATTGACCGTACGAGATTCCTGTCAGCTCGAGCAATTCCTTCTTGGATATTAACGGTTCTTCCATCTTCATGCACCTCCTCACTCTTGAGTGCAACATTGTTATGCATACATCGTAACATTGTTACACCGATAGTGCAACAGTGTTTTATCCATAGTATGCGTCTTTCTCATCGTAAACAATAAAAGGGATGATCGACCGTTCGATCATCCCTGCTTATAGCTCGATAGTCAGCCTCAGAGCCCAAGCGACTGCTTATGTGCTTGCCGTTTATCCATTCTGCGAGTAAGCAAGATAAGCACAATCAATTCGCCTAACGTTCCAATAGATTGCGTTAAAGCGCCCAGCACACCGTTCCACTGCGGTACTGCGACAATCAATAGGAGCATAACGGAGATCGTGACCGTCACGTTGCCGATCTGCGAATACATCATCAAGCGCGTCTCTTTGCGAAGCATAACCAAGCCATTGAAATAGTCCACCCAAGGAAATACGAGCGCCAATATTACAAATATGCCAAGCACGCGCAGGCTCTCCTCCAGCAATCTGCCATTGCTTCCGATAATGCTGCCTACGAGCCATTCTCCTATCGGTGTGAAGGCAACCAAGCTGATCAGAACGGCTGGTATCGCATGGAACATAAGTCCAAACCGCCTTACAGCTCTAGGATCCTTCTCATAGAAATTAAGCACAATCTGATGCACATACCCGAAGAATGTGATAATCACGTATGTAATACTTAGTGCGACAGAATACGATGAGATCGCAAGCTCAATATCCGCAGTCTTGCCGAGCAAGGCATTAATGAACGGACCGATAATGACGGAGATAAATGACGTTACCAAGAGTGGACGGTAAAATGGAAATACATCCTTCATTGTTCGCACCTTAGATTGCATGGAGCGTTCTGGAATATGTCGGAGTATTCTCCGCCCCTCGAATATGCTGACGATGGCTTCGATCATCATCCCCACGAGAAAGATAACTGCTCCTGTGTACGCGCCGATCGTTATATTTCCGTTCATAAAGACTAGCGCCGCCGCATACATTCCCGCGATTCGTATGATCATCCCGATCGTCAGCCACTTCGTCTGCATATTGCGAATGATGATTCCATGATACAGGCATCTTATCGCCGAGAATATCGTGACAAAGATTAATATTGAATACGAGCTCAGCACCTCGACCATCAGTGCTTCGTCTACATTAAATACAGTGCTTATGACTCTATGTCCCAATGGAGTATAAGAGATAAACAATCCGACCACCATCGTAACGAGTAGGATGATACCGGCAATCTTGCCCACGGATCGGAAGGCTGTCCGATCTTCCGCAAGCGCAGAGCAAGTCTGGCGCAGAAACACGGCCGGACGTTCCGTGATCGTAAATAGGCTTGAAGCAATGGAATAACCAGCTATCGTTATTTCAGGGCTCGGGGCATGCGCCAACGTACTATTAATAATGAGATGCGATAAGGACACGAGGCTGGCCGATATGCCGAGCGGTATAAAAAACGCCATGATTTGCTTCAAAGGTACTGTCGTTCTCTGATGAACGCTATCCACATAATCGTTCCCGACCCGTGTCATGATGCCACATTCCTTTCAGATGATGTAAGATGTTAATTATATTATCTCTGTTTCCCATCTATTTACAATATAAAGTTTGAAAAGCTGCCTACCATAAAAAACAGCAGCTCAGGGCAATTACACCCTTAAACTGCTGTTCCTCAGTTAACATCTATTTGACTTTTATTTTCTATAAATATACGCGTTTGTTCGTTTTGCCTGATTCATAGATGCCTGCGACAAGCTTCTGTGTTTTAATCGCTTCATACCCATCAATCGCTGCCTTCTTACCTGTATCAATCGAATGATAGAAGTCCTTAATCTGCTTGCTGTGGCTAATGCCCCAGTACTGCTTCACGCCTGCGCCATAATCCATAGTCTCGTTCGGGTCCTTATCAGCGGATAGTGTAGTTCCATTGTGATATTCAACCGTTCCACGGTCACCATAGACTCTGGCATAACCGTTCTCGCAGTGCAATTCTATTTCCACCGGCGCGTCGCAGCTGTGATAGGTCATCGTATAGAACGAGGCGGCCACACCATTTTTAAAGGAAATGATCCCTTCTGCACAGTCTTCCACTTCTATATGCTCATGGGTGCGATTGGAGATATTGGCGCTGACGAAGTCGAGCTCATCATCGACGAACCATCTCATCAGGTCTAGTGTATGTATAGACTGGTTTATAATGACGCCGCCGCCTTCTTGCTCCCATGTCCCTCTCCAGTCATCCTGGCTGTAATATTCATCCGTACGCTTCCACGTTACAGAGCATCTGGCGCCTAAGACCTGCCCCAATCGACCAGATTCCAGTTCCTTCTTAATAAGCAGCGAGCCTGGGTTATATCGATTCTGGAAGATGACTCCGAACGTGACGTTATGATCTTCACATGCTTGAATCATTGCTTCTGCATCTTCAACCGTGATACTCATCGGCTTCTCGGTTATGACATGCTTGCCTGCTCTAGCAGCGGCGATGACCATCGGAGCATGTAAATAATGCGGGGTGCATACGTGAACAACATCGAGCTTCGCTTCTTCCAGCATCCTATTGTAATCTAAATAATAGTCACAATTGTAAGCTTGAGCTGCCGTTTTCGCGCGTTCCTCGATCACATCGCAGACTGCAACCACTTCAGCCGCTCCACTAAGCTGCACTGAAGCCGCATGCATCGGAAATATATTGCCACAACCGATTATGCCTACCCTCTTCTTCCTCATGCTCAATCATTCTCCTTTACGCTGGTACATGAATGCTCTTCATTGGCAAGTGTACAAGAGTTCCTATTGAACTTCAATCCCCTAGAGCCAGAGTATGAAAAGAGGATTGTACGCCTCTTATCATGCCATGCATATGCACATATACCGTACACTAAAGTGAAAGACTATTCCTCGAACGGAAGATTTCCTCTGTTTACAGGTTGATCTTCAAAGTTAAATATTTAATAATAAAACTATTGGAATTCAGCAAGTCCTTAACCAAAGGAGAAGGTGTTTAAGATCGGTATTATTGTAGTGGAAATATGTACGAATAACTGGCTTGCGGGATATCATTTGGAGGAACTGGAGCTGAAGTATCCGGAAGTTGCTGTATTAAGAACTGAATGTCTTGGCTTCTGCGGGCTATGCAAGATGCGCCCCTACGCGATCGTCAATGGCAAACGGATCAGCGGAAAAACGATAGAAGAGTGTGTTGAGCTTATTAAAGCGGCTATCGAAGCAGAGTTGGCGGCTCTTAATGAGGTATAAGATGCCAGATACGAGCCATATATATGAGGTATATGAGCTTCACGATATTCACATAAGATTCTATCGTTTGACCCTTATGATAAGATCTGTTGACTATACATTTCATAGCTATTTTATTGACTAAAATTTTGCTTTTGATTACACTGAAGTCATACCATATTTTTCAAGATGGTATGATTATAATACCTTATACTCCAGTATAAGAATGAATTCACATCATCCCCGCTTCATTACTTGAAGTGCATGAACTGCAGGTGAACCTAATGCAAACAGAACGCATTCAGAAAGCTATCGCTCAACTAATTGACGAAGAATACGAGAAGCCCCTTGTTGATATCGGGCTGATTCGTGACGTCTTGATACGTGAGCAGTCTGTTGCACTGACGATGCTTATGAAGGAAGAAGACAGTGACAAGCAGGCAGCTTACCGCTCAGCTATCACGGATGCTCTGAACAGAGTTGACGTACAGGATGTGCATGTCCGCATCAAGCTGATCACGAAGGATGAGAAGGACCGAATCGTTGCAAGCAGGCTCACACCGATTGCGACGCCTCCTAAACCTGTTCAGAAGCAATCGCCTCTGCTTAATCCGGAATCAGGAGTTCAATTTCTATCGATTGCAAGCGGCAAAGGTGGCGTTGGCAAATCCACGGTAACGGTTAATCTTGCGTTAGCTTTGCACCGAGCAGGCAAACGAGTCGGCATCATCGATGCAGACATTTACGGCTTCAGCATTCCAGACATGCTGGGCATCACGGAGAAGCCTATGAAAGAGAACAATCGAATTGTGCCGGTGGAACGCATGGGAGTACACGTTATCTCAACAGGATTCTTTGTTGACTCCAACAGTCCCGTCATCTGGCGCGGACCATTACTAGGCAAGATGCTCTCCACTTTCTTGAATGAAGTAGAATGGCCTGCACTTGATTATATATTAATAGATTTACCGCCAGGTACAGGTGATATTCCGCTATATGTGCATCAGAACATACCACAATGCTCTGAGATCATTGTAACCACGCCGCACTCTACAGCTAGCTTTGTTGCTGCCCGTGCAGGCGCAATGGCTCAGAAGACGAATCATCACATCTTGGGAGTCGTTGAGAATATGGCTTACTTTGAGGATGATTGCGGGAAGAGGCATTACCTCTTCGGCCAGGGCGGCGGTACTCAATTATCTGAGCAATTGCAGACGAAGCTGCTCGCTCAGATACCGATCTCCGCACCTGATACGAACGTTGCTGAAGCTGAGTTTATCCCATCTGTGTATGAATCCGATACTCGAAACGGAGTCATATACGAGGAATTGGCACAGCAAATTATACATCATTTTTAGTACTACAAATATTTTGAAAAGGGACTGAGGAGACATGGCATTTGTTATTACTGCAGGTTGCCAAGATGAAAAAGCTGCGGATTGCGTAGATGTATGTCCGGTTAGCTGTATCGAAGAAGGTCCGGATCAATTCTATATCGATGCTGACACTTGCATCGATTGCGGCGCTTGCGAAGCCGCTTGTCCGGTAGGCGCAATTGCTTGGGAAGATGATCTGAAGGATGACGAGAAGATCTTCATTCAAAAAGCACGTGACTTTTTTGCTTCAAAATAAGCACTTATACGTTGAAACGACAAGGGGCTTGCCTATAAGTAGCCATTCTACTTATAGGGCAAGCCCCTTCTTCATTGCTATGCATCATGAAGTCATCAATCGTGTCTGCATGAATACCAGCTCATGCGCAAGCTTGTCGATACGCTGCAGCACCTCTGGATCAACAATTTCTCTCTGCTCATTAAAGTGTGAATCGTGCAAATATACATAGCTCGGCGCTACGAAAGCTCGGAAGAAGCCCGCAATCGGCTTCAACTGGTTCTCGATCACAAGATAGTGCTGATACGTTCCCCCATTGGCCAAGAAACCGATCACTTTATTTTGAAATGCGGATACTGGCACCAGATCAAACAAATTTTTGAGTACACCAGTCATAGATGCTTGGTATATAGGCGTCCCGATCAGGTAGAAATCCGCTGAGCTCACCTTCTCAATGACCGTCTGGGTATCCCCTGTGTACGTAGATGGATTGCGACCATCGCAAAATTGAACATCATAATCCTTCATATCCAACAATTCCACTTCAATATCGGGATAGTTGCTGCGCACAACATCAAGTGTACTCTGAATGCCAATTCGTGTCTTCGAGCCTGCAATCGCTCCTGAAATACCGAGTAGTTTCATGTTCTCTCTCCTGCACTATAGTATAATTATTATACATTTATATATAATAATTATCTGCTTGCTACTAAGTTTTGTCAATATGATACCACAATAGGTACTAAACTATTTATACATATATGTTGACTTTGTAACATTTGCTTCATACAATGAAATGTATAATTTCCACATGTTTAGAGTACAAGCATACACGATCATGTGAACTAGTGAGGTGATTGGTTGTGCAGCAGCCATCTGGCTCTTCCACTCGCAAGCAAGTCATGCAACTTCTCAAGACGAATGGAGAACTTAGCGCTAAAGATCTAACAGCTAAGCTGGGCATAACAGGCATGGCAGTTCGGCGTCATCTCGACGCTTTAGAGCGGGACGGATTAATTGAGTTTCGCACAATCCGTCAGCCTATGGGTCGACCAACCGCCTTATACCGCTTGACCGAGCTTGCAGAGAGTCATTTCCCGAAAAATTATCATACCGTCGCGCTTGATCTGCTTGGCGAGCTAGAGGGTGAAGCCGGTGAAGGCATGGTGAACCGTCTATTTGACCTCCGCAAGGAAACACTCCAGCATAAATATGCAGAAGCATTAGAGAATAAAGGATTGCACGAGAAAGTTCAGACATTAGCCGAGATACAAAATGAGAACGGTTATATGGTAGAGCTCCAACAGGAGAGCGACGATACATTCTTATTAAAAGAGCATAATTGTCCAATCGCGCAGATCGCCAATCATTATAATCATGCCTGCCAGTGTGAACTCAATCTGTTTGAGAGCTTGTTGAACGCTAATGTTCACCGAACGGAGTGTCTTGCTAAGGGAGATAATAAGTGCGTATATGTCATTAAGAAAAAAGATGATCTGAACTCGTAATTACATACAAAGCGCCGACTCACGAGTCGGCGCTTTGTTCATTTCCATCATACTTTTATTCGCAGTATACCGATAACACCATCAGCTATTCCAACTTCTGATTGCACGGGGAGTATCAAGAATCTATCAAACAGCCGTTTCCCTCGATTTCCCAGCTGCTAAATTTTATTTAAGCTTTCTATGTACGATTTATCGTACATGCCCCCTCTTCAAGTGCATACCATTCCAAAAAAACCTTGATACAATCAGCTTTTTTCGCATTATCACACGATTTTCGACAGTCGCTGACAATACCTTTTGGTCTTCAGCATGAAAAGAAACAACTCTAGCAAACAATCGACAAGATCTCATATTATTCGTATAATGGTGTCTAGTTGAATACTTCAATATTGGCGGTGAAACTATTGATTTATGCATTGGCTTTTCTTATTTCATTTATAATAGTATATTTATTGATCCCACCATTAGGGAGAATAGCATTCCGTCTTGACTTTGTGGATAAGCCTAGGAAAGATGCTGAGCGCAAGATTCATCGAGAACCGATCCCGCTGACAGCGAGCTATGCGATATTTGCTGGATTCTTTGCGACTTATCTGCTGCTGACTCGTGAATTTACGCTTGAAACCGCGGCTCTATTCTTCGGAGGAATTCTGCTGCTGACGATCGGCACATTGGACGATTGGTATAAGACGAAGGGCAAAGACTTTCCAGCCCTGCCTAAACTGATCGTTCAAGTATCCGCAGCAGTTCTCGTATTCGCTTCTGGCGTCGCATTTACAGGTTTCTTCAACCCGTTCACGGAAACTTATATATTGCTGCCGGTGTGGCTGCAATTCATTCTAACGATTCTATGGATATTCGGGGTAACCACAGTTATCAATTTTACAGACGGCATGGATGGACTTGCAGGTGGTTTGTCCGCTATATCAGCGGCAACCTTGTTTATCGTCGCTCTCGTGATGGGACAAACGAATTCTGCCATCATGGCGATCATCTTAGTCGGTGTGACGGTCGCTTATCTGCGATATAATCGAGCGCCAGCGAGGATCTTCATGGGAGATGCCGGTGCAACCTTTATCGGCTTCATCCTAGCTGTTATCGCACTCGACGGCGCGTTCAAGCAAGCGACGGTATTGTCGCTGTTCATTCCGATTCTTGCGCTCGGCGTACCGATTTTCGATAACATCTTTGTCGTGATCCGCCGCCTAATGCAAGGCAAAGCGATCTATCAGGCTGACGCGAGTCAAGCCCACTACCGCTTGCTGCGCGCTGGTTTGAGCCAGAAGCAGGTCGTGATGTTCCTGTATCTGATCGGAACGTGCTTCTCGTTGTCCTCGATCATCTTATTACTGCTGCAGGTTTAGGTGATCTGGCTCATTTGGCACAATTGAACCAGAATAACAATAAGGATAGTGAATTCAGAATGACTTCTGATTCCTATCCTTTTTTTGTTTGGATTGTGGTGTACTTTATTCTATGCCTAGGTCTTCTCATAAGTTAGACTCTCTTATCTCTTGGAATCCCGCCATTTTTTTAAACGAAAATATGTGCTATGCTCAGAATTGGCGGATAATAAATAGGCATTATCCAGTTATAGCTGCCGTCTGCCTGCAGATTATCCCAGTCCTACCGTACCGTCATCTGCCTCCTGCAGTCTCCACTGTCCGCTGTAACGGTGTAAAAACCTGTTAGCTCGCTCTGGACTTCCCACCCGTGCATGGCCGCGACTCTGTAACATGGTAATTCCCCGTTATCTCACCTAAACTGCGAGTCTCGCCCGCTGTAACGGGGAAATAACCTGTTAGCTCGCTCTGGCCTCTCCCTTCTCTGCAGTGTCTCGACTCTGTAACACGGTTATTCCCCGTTATCTCACCTAAACGGCGAGTTTCGCCTGCTGTAACGGGGAAATAACCTGTTTCTCATTGATAATTCAAGCGTTTTAGCCACTCTCTTCGGAGTCCCAAAGCAATTCAAAGGTGAATCCTTTCAAATCATTTGCCTCGACCGCCTCTTTAAAAGAGTCTGTGACAAATACACGTAGTCAATTAACTTATCTATCTCGAACATTTACTTGCATAGATGTTTATCAATCCATTCCTTTGACTTTTCGAGCATCCTGATTGTAACATGATGGTTCACATTAGAATACTCAACTAATTGCAAGTAATCTGAAGGTATATTGTATTTAGACATTGTCTTCGTAAAATACCTTTGACTTTCGATAGGTATTGTTGTGTCTTCCTTGCCATGAAGTAGCAGCATTCCTCTATTACAATCCAATTTTAAGTGCGACGCAGGGTCATGTTCTTCTAAGGTACGTCTTTCATTTGAAGTCATTGGACTCCTTTCGTCTTTTTCACGAAGTAACTCTTCAACTTTAACCCATGCACAAGAACCGTTGATAACAATAGAAGCTTGTAAACGAGGGTTTTTCGAGAAAACTCCTGCGGATATAAAGCCGCCTGTTGAGTGTCCAACAACCCCAATATTTTCATCCATCCTGGTCAATTCAGACACTATTACATCTGCTTCCCTAACGCCTTGTAAAATGACTTTCCAAAAATATTTTTGCAAAACTAACGTATCCAAATAATCAATATTCCCTCTTTCACCGTGATACGGTAGTTCAGGAACAATAACCTTATATCCCCAATTTGAAATTAACGATGCAAAGAAAGAATAATCATTTATATTTGACACCCATCCGTGATACAAAAGTATAGTACCTTTGGGTTTCATTGAAGGATTTACTTGTAAACATGGAATACCACAAATGTTTGTTTGGAAACTCATCGTCTACTTCCTTTACCTTTTTTGGTATAAGACCAACATATTCTTCTAATTCGATGAAGTATTCTCATGTTCCTTGCTGTCAATTTAACGCAACCACGCTAAATAAATTCCAAACAGGGCCGACTCCGCCTCCGCGAAGTCAGCCCTGCTCAGATCAGGTACTTATTTGTTTTCCGCTTTCCAAGCATCTAACTGCTTTTGCTTCTCCGCCATAATCGTGTCGGCACCTGCCTGCTGCAATTTATCCAAGAATTGTGGCAAGTACTTCTCAGGATCTACAGAACCGCTGGAAAGTGCATAATAAAGCTCATCTATAACCGCATCCACGTTCGCTTTCTCCGTCTTGACTGGCGTAAAATCGAATACAAATCCGAGCGCGTTGGATGGCGTCGCGTTTTTGTTCAGCTCGATCCACATATTCGTGAACTTGTTGTCAACCTCTCCACCTTTTGGATCTCCTTCGAATAAATAGGTTAGTGACATGTTGCCGAATTCCCATGGGGCAAAAATTTGGTAACCGCCATCTTTATTCGTCTCGATCCGGTTGTCTGCGACTTTCTTGTAATGCTTGCCTTCAACTCCCCATACCAGCGTATTGTAAATTTCCTTGTCCGTATTCAGCAAATTGAGAAACATCATCGCTCTCTCCTTGTTCGGGGAGCTGGCGGAAATCGCCGTTATGGTCGCGGCCGCCTTATCGGTCGTCAGCAACGGCTTCACGAATTGGAAATCATAAGAAGGCGCATCTGGATTGAAGTTGGACATTCTGCCCGACGCTTCCATGCCGGCTTGCTCGAAGGCCAAGGTGTCGATATCGATCTGACCTATCGTAAGCGCGTTCTTTCCAGCCTTTTGGTCCGCTAAATTCTCTTTTAAGGTTAACGCGTCTTTCCTTAAATATCCCTTGCTGAACCAGTCTCTCATCATGGTTAAGTAGGCTTTGAATTCCGGGGTCGCGTACTGGTTCACAACCTTGCTGCCGTCATTTAAGTAAATATCTCCCGGAGTCTTAGAATCGCCTAACGCTTCCAGTCCGAACATCGGCGGAGCGGTTAAGAAGGGATCGCTATTCTGCGCATAACCCCAAGGGATTAGATTCGGCTCATTCTTCTTTACTGCTTCTAGGAAAGGTGTCAAATCCGATAATTGCTTAACCGATTTCCAGTCAAGTTGATACTTGTCCGCTACGGCTTTCTGGATCAAATAACCGTATCCGGCAGTCGACTGCTGAAACACGGGAACGCCGTAAATTTTCCCTTTTACTTTCACAGCATCCCAGAACATGTTGGGAATTCCTTGCTTCGTTTCGGGAGCGTATTTGTCGATTAATTCATCCAGGGGTGCGTACGCTCCGTTCGCCACGTTCTGGAAATAGTTATTGAACCCTGCGGCAGTCCAGGCTAGATCGAATGATTCGCCTGAACCCATCATGACTTTCATTTTTTCCTCATACGCGCCCCAATCAATCAACTTGAGACGAATCGTGGCATTGATTTTTGGCTGAACGAGCTTGTTCAGAGCATCCTCAACGGTCTGCAAATCTTTCTGCGGCGAGTTCGGGAAGTAATACGTCAGCTCTACCGGCTCCAACGTATCCGAAGAAGTCTTTTCATCCTCTACCGCCTTAGTATCTGCCGGCGGAGTCGTGCTCGGTGAAGCCGAGTCGTTCGACTTGCCTGAACCGCAGCCTGCGAGCATAATCGCAAATGCGACTATAAAGATCAATACCTTTTTCGTTTTCGCCATGTCTGCCAAGACCTCCATTTTTATATTCTATACGGGACGATGCCCGGTAAAGCCTCTATCAAGATTTCACTGCACCGAGTGTAAGCCCTTTAGCGAAATATTTCTGCAGGAAGGGGTATGTGAGCACAATCGGCCCTACTGCCAAGACGCATGTCGCCATCCTGGCCGTCTCATCTGGCTGCATTGCGGCTGCCTGAGTGGTCAAGGCATTTCCTTGGAGGAACGCGATATTGTTCATGATGGATTGCAAGAGAAACTGCAGCGTGTACAATTTGCTATTCTCTATGAAAAGGGCGGCTGTAAACCAATCGTTCCAGTAAAACACCGCGACGAATAGGCCGATTGTTGCCAGCACTGGCGTAGACAAGGGAATAACCAGTTTGACAAACGTGTTGAATTCACCTGAACCGTCGATTCTTGCGGATTCGATGATCGATTCCGGGATCGTCCTGAAAAAATTTCTCATGATCAAGACATTAATTGATGAAACCAAGTAAGGCACGATCAGCACGAAGATTGTATCTTTCAAATGAAGGTATTTCGAGAGCAGAATATACCAAGGAACCAATCCTCCGTTGAACAGCAGGCAAAACACGACCAGAAAAGAGACGATGTTCCGGTACTTGACCTCGTTTCTGGAAAGGCTGTAAGCGAACAACGAAGAGATGATCAGATGCAGCAGCGTGCCAGTCAAGGTAACTATAATGGTAACTCCGTACGCTTGAAGAATCGGGGAATTCCCCATCAAAATATAGCGATAAGCTTCAAGGCTGAACTTCTCTGGAATGATGTTGTAACCGGACTGGAAGATAGATTGTTCATCGGTTAAGGAAACGGACAAGACAACTAGAAGCGGAATCAAGCAGATTACGGAATATACCATGAAGATCAAATTGAGTACGATTCTTGAAACATTCATTCGATTCATCTCTTCATCCTCCTAGAACAAAGCGCTGTCTCGGTCATATCGCCGAATCAAATAGTTTGACGCCACGACAAGAACGAACCCTACGCAGGACTGGTATAATCCGACAGCCGAGGACATGCCGAAATCGCCCATCGTTTTTAGTGCCCGATATACATAGGTATCGATTACGTTGGTAGAGCTGAACAACACGCCCGATTCCTTGGGTAGGTTATAAAACATGCCCCAATCTCCGAATGCGGCATAAAAAATTTTACCCGTTTGCAAGAGAACGAGCGTAATGGCGATCGGAGCAAGCATCGGAATCGTGATTCGGATCGCTTGCTGAAACTTGTTCGCACCATCCATTTTTGCCGCTTCGTAATATTCCGTGGAAATCGCGGAGATACCTGCTGCGAAAATAACCGAGAAATACCCCACGTTTTTCCATACGTACGCAGCCGGCAAAATAAACCGCCAATATATCGGTTCCGTATACCACTGAACAGGCTCTATTCCGATATATTGAAGAAGCTGGTTCAGCATCCCTCTATCTACGCTGAGGAAGGAAAATAACAAATATTCGGCAACGACCCAAGACAACAAATAAGGAAGCAGCAAAATACTTTTGTACGCTCCGCCAAGAAAGCGGTTACCGACTTCATCGATCAAGATGGCGAACACGAGCGCCAGGCCGATGCCAAGAATGATGAAAATGACGTTGTAGAAGAGCGTATTGAACGTAATTTGAAAAAACGCATCCGATTTGAATAGAAACTCGAAATTTTTAAAGCCGATCCACGGACTCCCGAATATGCCTTTCATTGGGTTGTATTGCTCGAACGCAATCAAGACTCCGAACATCGGCAAGTAATAAATTACGAGAATGAAGATCAGCCCGGGAAGCATCATGGCATAGAAAGTTCTGTTTTTCATGATTTCACTAAAAAAAGGTATTTTTCGGCGAACGCTGACTCTTGGGGTTTCGGATTTCATCGTTACAGATCTCATCGGTGATCTCCTCGATTTCGATTTGGTATATGGTCATCCTAATTTCACGACGCCAAAAAAGAAACCACAACATTCGAACGAAACTCCATTTTTTGAATCATGCCGCTCTAAGAAAAATGAGAATTCTCTAAAATTTGATGTTATTAACAGCAAAGAGGATATTTCCGTTCCTTTTTAATTCGCAATCCGATACAATAAACATTATATTCCATTTATGTTCAGATAAAGAGAGGGTCGAATGCATTGAATGGGAAAGCTTCCTTTATAAGCCGCACAAGCATGTATACGAGACTACTCATCTCCTTCGTGGCGATTATCATCAGCTTGATCCTGATCCTTTCTTTCAGGTTGTATTACAATTACAACTCTTCATCCATCTCCATGCTGAAAGAAATGAAAGCCGATATTTTATCCAAAACGAGCTACAGTGCCATATTCATGGACAACATCTCAAGGAAATTTAGCCAATCGCTCTCGCTGAGCAATCCTATTATTGCTTTCGCCAACAGCAACACCGAAGATATCCTGAACATAAGTAAGGCGATTCGAACGTTGAGCGCCCTGGCCATTCCAAACACGTATATCCAATCCGCCTACATCTATAACAAAAAAATCGATACGATCATTGCCACCCCGTCGGACACGTTTTACAACAGCTCCGACTTCTTCGACCAAGAAATCATTGAGATGCTGAACGGCTCACAAAGCAGCAAAATTCCAAATCTTTACCCGATTCCAAGGAAAGCCTCCATGCCCGAGGGATCAACCAAGCAATTCGCCAACGTTTACACGTATATCTTGTTCGATGCAAACGATAATCGGGAAACGTTCAACAGCGCGATCGTATTGAATGTCGACGCCGATTGGCTGAGGCTCACGATTTCCTCCATCGACTCCAAAATGGGCAGCGAAGGCAGCGAGTTTTTGGTCGTCAATGAAAGCGGTCTCATCGTCAGTCACCCGTCGCCGGACATGTTCATGGAAAGTATAGCGGATCAAAACTACTTCAAAAAAATTCAGGTTTCCAAGGATGCTTCCGGTACGTTTTTCGAAAATCTCGACCACAAGAAATACGTCATTTCCTATGATAATACCCAAGCTCTTGGATGGACGTTCCTTAGCATCACGCCGTACGAAACCGTCTTTGCGAGCGTGCAAAAAAATCGAACCATTACCGTCGTGTTTTGTTTGATCGTCCTGCTTCTGGGCTTGTTTTTCGCTTATCTCGCATCCAAAAAGCTTTATCATCCGATCGGCGCGCTTACGAACGGCATCAAGCAAAGACTGAACCCAGATGGCAAACCGGACGGCAGCATGGATGAGGTAGGCTTTCTCGCCAGCGCGTTCAGCGGCATCATAGATAAAGTGGCTTATTTGGAAAGCATGAATCGAAACAGCGCCCCCCTCTTGAAGAACGAGTATTTGAAAAACGTACTGAGCGGCCAGAGCAATATTCCGAACTTCAAGTCCGGCGTTCCAAAAAAAGAGCACAATATCGAAGTTGATTTTGCAAGCCGTCTGTTTATTTACGCATTAAAAATCGACTACCACAAACAGTTCGTTGACAAACACAATGAGAAGGACAGAGCCCTATATAAATACGCGATCGCTAATATCGCCAAAGAACTTACTTCCGTTTATTGCCGAAACGAAGTGATCGTGAACGATTCCGACCAGTTTATAGTTCTGGCGGACCTGCATGAGCGGCCTTTCGACCCAAAGCTGTTGTACGAAACGTTCCACGCCATCGTTTCCGACATTCAAATTCAGGTTCAACAGCATTTGAACATTTCGATATCCGGAACGCTGGGCTACGTGATTGAATCATCCGAACATATCAAAAACATATACGAGGATACGCTTAGCCTGTCGATGTACCGGATCAAATATGGGCACCTCAGCATTCTCACGCCGGATATATTGCTCAATGTCGATGGCAGCCACTTCGTCTTTCCAACGTCCAAAGAGAAACAGCTGATCGACTTTTTGAAATTGGGTAAAGGCGACGCGGCGAAAGACAAATATAAGGAAATCATCCAAGCGATCGAGAGTTCCACCTATGACAACATCATGTCTTCGATCATCTATTTGTTTTATTCGATTTACAATTCTTTGCATCATATCGTGGATGGTACGCCATCCAAGCTGAATTACATCTCTATCGATTTTCTCGGCAAAGTAACCGGCATGGAAACGCTGAAGGAAATCGAACATGCGTTTTTCGGCTTGATCGATGAAATCATCCATTTGAAAAGCGGGTCCAAAAGCAAGAAAAAAAATGAGATCGTCGACGCCGTCATTGAGCTCATCCATACCCATTATGCGGATAAAAACCTCTCGCTTGCCCATTGTGCGGAAGCCTTGTCTTTATCGTCCGTTTATCTTGGTAAGCTGTTTAAGCAAACAACAGGCAAATCCGTGGCCGAATACATCTCGACGGTCCGCATGGAGCAGATCAAATATTATCTAGAAAACAGCAGCATGCCCATCCACGATATTTTGGAAAACTGCGGCATGGAAAAGTCGAATTATTTCTATACGACCTTTAAAAAGTATTTTGGCGTCTCGCTAACGGAATACAGACTAAAGGCTGTTAAGACCAGAGACGAATAGTGCGTAGCAGATTGAGTGATAAATAGTCAGGGGGCAAAGTATGAGAAAGTTGTTTATAGCTGGACTTCTGCTGCTTATTTTGAATATCGTAGTCGCTTGTAATCAACAAGAAGCATCAAAAGAAGTACCAAAAGAAGTATCATTTGAACAAAATCTGAATCTTCATATCAGTAAACCTGAAGGGCAGCGTTACAAGGTTTATATGAAAATTGAAGATCATGAAACGGTTAAAACGGTAATGGATATATTAGAAAATGTGCCTTGGGAAAACGCAAAAGTAGAAATGATTCGTCAACCTGATTATCAAATTCTAACCGTCAACATCGACCGAACAATTAGCTATGAACCCGTAACGTATTCCGTTTGGCTGTCACCGAAGAAAGACATATTAGAAGTGATTATTGAAGGACATAACAAGTTCGGGAAAGTTTCAAAGGAAGACACTAAAAAGCTGCTTTCCATTTTAGGAACGCCCTAAAATGGGCGTTTTTTAGTTCGCTTAAATTGAAAAACCGCCATTCGAAATGACGGTTCATCTGGATTATTCATTTAATTCACACTGTGAAGTGCTTGAAGTGCAGCCTCCTTATCCTTTAAGAAGAATACCTGCTTGCCTTGATTGCACTCATATATAAAGTCCTTCAAACTCTTACTGTCATACTCATCAAAATTTCCAACTATAGCGAGCTTAACTTGGTAGTTCACATATTTCTGCAGGATCTCCCCCGCAAGCTTGGTTCTTAGCTCGAAGAAATCCTCCGTTACGTTTGATTTGTTAATTAATATTTTATGGCAATCACTTTCGTACTTAATAGAAGCCATTAAATCCAGCGCATCTTGAACATCCCGTATGATAATATCAGAGCTTTCTACTACGGCGACTTTAAAAGTCCCCTTTTGGTCTACTATTATGTTCATTGTCATTCCAACCTTTGCTTATAAGTTCATTTAATTATACCCATAACTGCTGAGAATAGTTCATATTTATTAAATATCAGCAAATACTTAGTCCACCAAATTCTGCGATTGCAGTGTTAGTAAGTATATAGGATTATCATTACGAATGACTCCACTAATAAAGTTATAATGCTCATCCAAATCAATTGAGATATTTTCTTTAAAACGATTCAAATTATGATCATAATATACATCAGATAGGGTGTATTTGTTCCCGCGTAACTTGTCAACAATCTCACCAATATTTATCCAATCCGTAATGTCAAAGGTAGATGAAACTTGGCGCCGACTATTGACATCGTAGCTTACTCCATTAACGATCACAGTCCCTACAACTTTGTTTTCAGATAAGATCCTCTTCATTATTTTCAATTGTAAATGAACTTCTGCTTGCTGGTCGATATCATCTTGTCTGGCGATTACTGTAATCTGAGAGATGCTATTCTGTGGTATGTAGTACCAAATTAAAAGTGATAGAAAAATAGCTGCTATTATTCCGGATTTGATCCGCTTTCTTGTCATTTTCTTACCTTTATTCAAGTAGAAGCACCTCTTTTTGATGTTATATTATAACATTTATATTAGTATTTAACTGTAATCATCTTATATCCTTCAAGGAGGTTCGAGATGAAAAAAGCTATTTATAAAGGAGTCTGTTGAATATGTTGAGCAAAAAAACGAATGATGCAGATGTACGTGGTTACTGTTGCATGAGATTTCCAGTCACGGATTTGAAAAAGTCGGTAGATTTTTATTGCAATGTGTTGGGCTATGAATTGAATTCAGCAGATTTTCAGTTTGGTGAGGCTCATGTTGCATTGAAAAATGGAAACGGTCCGGGTATTTTTTTGATGGAAACCAAACCGGAAGATGTCACACAATTGAAGTTTGTATTTCCTCGTTCATTCTTTATCACAAGCAGCACGGGGCATGTTACGATGATTGAGATATTAACGAATGATTTGCTTGCTTTGCATGAACGGATTAAACAAGCAGGAGCCCATATTGATAAAGAACCTGTATTTACTATTGATTTCGGTTATTTCACCTTTTATGATCCGGACGGGCACTATTTTCGGGCGGTCGAAGAAAGAGGCGTGCATTTCAACAGCTCCATCATCTCGGAAATTCGAGGTTCTTGAGCCGATAATACAAAGATTACTTTTATCTTACAGGAATACATCTAACAAACTCGAATATTAGCTATAGACATACACTAATAACAGGATGTCAGGAGGTAATCAGCGTGGCAATGCCCACTCATATCGCAGCTGTAGGCGGTTTCGTTGAAGATGAACAAGGACGTATTCTGCTGGTGAAGACCCATCACGACGGTTGGGTATATCCTGGAGGACAGGTTGAGGTCGGAGAGAATCTCATAGACGCCTTAATCAGAGAAATCAAAGAAGAAAGCGGTATAGACGTTGTTGTATCTCATTTGATCGGCATTTATTCGAATACTGCGATGTATAAATGGCATGACGGTGTTACCGATGTGCCAACCAAGGTAATGTTCGACTTTGTGTGCAAGCCTGTCGACGGACAATTGTGCACCTCGGATGAAACGACTGACAGCCGCTGGGTTGAGAAGGAGATCGTACTAGATATGATCGAATCTCCAGCGATCCGCACGCGCTATCAGGCTTATGTAGAGTTTGACGGCAATGTGCGCTACTTGGAATACAAAACGAAACCCGAGTTCGAGTTAAAGCTGGACAGAACGGTATAAGCATCTGATCCTGATAATAGTCATGGTGACCAGTCTATACATGAGCAGGCAATAATAGTTCACCACGTCAAAAGGTGCAGTATAACGGCTCTCTTAAGCCCTTATACTGCACCTTTCTCATCTAAACTGATACTTCGCCCTTTCTTGTCGTTCGGCTCTTCCCGCTGGTTTCGCGTCGTCCGATCCAGAAGAATGCGAGTATCGCAGCGCATAGAGCTGCGGCCGCCCCGAAGCGGAAGCCGCCTGCCAAGCCGTACTGCGAGCTGATCCATCCGGCTAACCAAGGGCCGGATGACATCCCGATAGCATAAACCGCCTGATAGACGCCCATTGCTGTGGCACGCTTGGCAGGTTCAATTCCTTCCACTGACTTGCCCAGCAGCAGTGGAAACAACAGACCCTGCGCGAAGCCATTGAGCGCTTGGGTCGCGCACAGCCAGCCGAGCGTCGGCGCGGCTGGGATGAGCAGCGTGAATAAGGCGCTGCCGCCAAAGCCAAGCATAAGCGCTGCGCGGTCGCCAAGCGTTCTGCCGGCGAGCCGCGCGGCGAACAGCGTCGCTGCCGCGTGCGGCGCCATGAAGGCGATCGTCAGCCAGCCGAGGCTTTCGGGGCTGGCACCGATCGCGATCGCCTGGTTCGGAGTATAGCCGAACATCGTGATGAACAATACACAATGCGCCATTACGGATAGTATGGAAACCTTGAGCAGCATCGGCTCCTTCATAACCGGAACGAGATCCTTGAGCGACATCGATCCCCCAGCTCGTTCAACCCGCTGCTCTGGCAACCGCAGCGCCAATACGATCGCCAAGGCTGACACGACGCCGCCAACGATGAACGGCATCTGCCAGCCCCATCTTTCCACGATTGCCCCGCTGATCATCATGCTCACCAGCTGCGCGAGCACGGTCGTGAACTGCATCAGGCTCATCGCCTTGCCTGCATCCTCCTGTGGATAATACCCAGAGAACATAACCGCGTACACAACCCACGCTGAAGCCGCGATGCCCGATACTGCTCTTGCCGCAAACGCCCAACCAAGCTGATCCGACCAAGCAAACATGATACAGCTGACGAGGGTAGCAACCAGCCCGAGCAGGATGAATGGCTTCCGTCTATTCCAATAATCCGATCCAATGCCAATGGGCATACGAAATAATATTTGCATAAGTCCATATACCCCAAGCACCATGCCTACGAGCGTGTACGATGCCCCCAAATGTTCAATATACGGTCCCAGCACAGGTACATAGATGTAAGACGAGAACCAGAACATAAAGACAATGACCAGAAAAAAAAGCCTGCTGTTCACCCCATCACCAACTTTTCTCAAATGGTACGATACATCCTATAGGTGAAGTGCTGCTATAACTATGCTATTTCATTGTATGATTGCTTATATATTCACATGTCCGCCTTCGACATAACCATTTTCCTAGACTATGAGAGAGAGTACACTTTTACTTCAAGCGATTGCTGCGCCGTTTCATCCCATACCTCATTGATCTCGAACGTCCCTGGCTCAAAGAACAAGGGGAATCTGCGTTTAAACCAAGGCTGCATAGGCAATGACATTGCTTCTTGGATATCTACCCATAACAATTCACCTTCAGGCGGATCCTGAAGCAGCTCTCCCTCATACTTATGGACGATGTAATTAAACACGATGCCTCGATAATTCGTGTCAGGCACCACAAATCCATCTATACCTTTATAGATCAGATCCTCTTCTTTCACGATTAAGCCCGTTTCTTCCCTTAACTCACGAACAACCGCTTCTGCAATGCTTTCCGAGCACTCTACTTTTCCACCTGGTCCTAGATATCCAGGGAAGCCGCGTTTACTTGGGCGGTTCAACAGGAGTACACGATCCTTATCCTGAACGATACACATGGTGTAGAAATCACACGCTGCTTTACTCACTTTACCTCTCTGCCCCCTGTTCAATCACTCTACATGAAATACATCATTGTACATGCAGAACAGATCTAATGACTGCGACCATCTACTCCAAACAGTTCTTCCCGTTGATATAATAACTATCCTCTCGGTAAGTTACAAATACAACCTCCACCTCAGGCACTCCTACGGACAACACATGCTTCGTTACCGCTTCTGCAAAGCGGTCGCGTGTTGCCTGACCTCGTTCAAACCATCCTACTTCTATAAATGGAAAGCTTGCTGTTAACTGCCCTTCAAACACGGCCGTCGAGTGTAAGCATTCAATCGTGAAATTATCCGTACCGCATTCACATAGCTCGGCTAGTTCTTGCACCATTGAAGTGCTGATCGCACGCATCTGTTCAGCCTCAATTCCGCGAACGATTATGTGTGGCATATGTATTCTCCTTTTCGCATTAGCTTATGTAACTGATCTATCCCCGTAATTATAGCGTATTCCAATCCTATTGTCCTACTGGCGATGCTGCATAATCGATAAAAGGCATTCCTCAAGCACGGAGATGCTCAAGGAACGCCTTGTTCAGATGATATACAATTACAGCGCTTTATCATCCACGCTGTTCAACCAGCCTTCAATATCCCCGATCACGGAGGATATGCAGCCATCTTCAAACGGCGAGATGAGTCCCGCATACTTCACCAGCTCTACGAACGATTGGCTACCGCCTACCTGGCAGAGCTTCAAGTAGTCCGCCCATGCTGCTTCATAGTTCTCGTTCAGGCGCTTCCAGAACTGGAATGCGCACAATTGAGCCAAGGTATAGTCGATATAATAGAACGGCGTTTGGAAGATGTGGCCTTGCTTCTGCCAGAAGCCGCCATGTTCCAGATAGCTATTGCCGTCATAGTCGCGGTGCGGCAGGTACTTGCGCTCGATTCTGCTCCATGCCGCTTTGCGCTCTTCAGGAGTCGCTTCTGGATTCTCATATACGAAATGTTGGAATTCATCCACAGATACACCGTAAGGAATGAATAGCAGCGCATCAGCCAAATGCATGAACTTATACTTCTCCGTATCTTCCTTGAAGAACAGCTCCATCCACGGCCAAGTGAAGAACTCCATGCTCATCGAATGAATCTCGCACGCTTCATAAGTAGGGAAATTATACTCCGGCACTTCGAATTTTCTGCTCTCATAGCACTGGAACGCATGACCCGCTTCATGTGTCAACACATCGATATCGCCTGATGTTCCATTGAAGTTCGAGAAGATGAACGGTGCGCCGTATTCAGGGAAGAATGTGCAATATCCTCCGCCCTGCTTGCCTTTCTTGCTAACTAGATCCATCAAGTCGTTGTCCACCATAAAGCTGAAGAACTCATTCATCTCTGGTGCCAATTCAGAATACATCTTGCTGCCATTCGCCACGATCCATTCCGGATCGCCCTTCGGCGTTGCATTACCAGACTTGAATATTAAGCTTTCATCGTAAAATTTCAATTGGTCCAGTTCAATCCGAGCACGTTGACGTTCCTTCAGCTTAGTAGCTACAGGAACGATATTATCAAGTACCTGCTGACGGAAGTTAGCAACCATCTCTGCATTATAGTCCGTACGGGACATACGCGCGTAGCCGAGCTCAACATAGTTCGTAAAGCCAAGCTTCTTCGCCATCTTCGTCCGTACTTTGACAAGGTCATCATAGATGCGGTCGAAGTCAGCTTCATGCTCAGCCATAAACTGATAGCGAGCTTCAAACGCGCGGCGGCGCATATCACGATCCTTTGACGTTTCGAACGGTGTCAATTGAGCTAAGGTCCGCTCCTCGCCTTCGAACGGAATCTTGGCGGATGCGATCAATTGGGAATACTCCGTCGTCAATTTGTTCTCGAGCTGCAGATCTTCAATGATCTCAGGGCTGAATGTCTTCAGCGATAGTTCTGCCAAGCGGAACAGTTGGCTGCCCCATTTCTTCTCGAGTTCGGAACGGAACTTCGAATTCACGAGCGCCTCATAATAATTCGTTATGTACTCCTGAATGATCGGCCCCGACTCGTCCATGTACTCCTGTTCAGCCTTGTAGAACTCATCATTCGTATCGATGGAGTGACGAACGCTGACAATCGTGGCTTGCGTATCCATGTTACGGCGCAAGGCATTGATGTCGGTCATCGCTTTGTCCTGCTCTTCGAAGCTGCTTGCGCTATTGAACTGATCCAACAATTGTTTGAACCGTTCTACAATTTCACTTAGCTCAGGGCGTTTGTACGGATATTCAGTAAATTTCATTGATTATTACGCTTCCTCTCTGCATAAAGTACCTTCTATTATACTAGATGACGACATTAAGATTCCATAAACTTCTAATATAATTAAGTTTTATTATGGGATGATCTACTTTCGACTAAAAGATAAAGTCTTCTTGTTTGCCCTCGGACAGCTTGCCGTTTTCCCATACTAATGTAAATGCCTCAGTCCGCATCGCTCCCAAGCTTGGCATCTCAGGCAAATTCGGGAATACCCGCTGTACGGAGAAAATCTGCGATTCATGCGCTTGCAACGCGCGAGCCTTCCACTCCCAATGAGGCGTAATATCGTGCATAATTGTCACTTTATGACGATCTTCCGGCAGCACCGGTGTGCAATAGTAAAGCTTCTTCACACTTGGACAGTGCCCGTTCATAATCGCTTCATTGACCGCATGATGCACCGCAATATGATCGGCATGCCCGCTGACACCATCCGCCGGGAACGTGATGACGATATCCGCTTGATGCACTTCAATAAATTTCTCAATATGCTGCACCAGCTCTTCTCGAGGCACCTGACTCACCTGTCCGTCCGGATATCCCAAGTGCTCTATCGTCGTCATCCCTAATATTTCGCACGCTGTCTTCAGCTCCTGCTCACGAATAACGGCGAGCTCCTGCTTGCTCATCGGCGCCAGCAGACCGGTCTTGCCTGCATCCCCGCGTGTAGCACTTAGCAATACGGGATTGCCGCCGCGTGCAACGATTTCACGAATTAAACATGACGAAGAGAACGTTTCATCATCGGGATGCGCAAATATGAAGGCAACCGTTGTGGACATGTGTGATTTCCCCTTTCCGATACCCATAATGTTATTGCAAGTTTAACAGGATTATTGTACCATGTTCATCACTATCTATGCTAAGCCGCAATTATGCCATTTCGCTACGAAACTTCATTATGCGTATAAACAAGAAATAGTGAGGTGTATGAATGACAAGTATGGAGAAATGTATTGACGGGATCTCGTTCACGCTCAAGAATGATCATGATTTCGACTGGCTTACGAGTTATGGAGAAGTATTTGCTGTATTCGATCAGCAGGATTCCGGCAATCTATGCTTCGGCGTACAGAGCGGAAATGAGAAATTATTTATCAAGTATGCAGGAGCACCTACGATTCATTATAAGGGTAGTATTGAAGATGCCGTTGCAGGTCTGAAGCATTCGATCTCCGTATATGAGGATATCCAGCATCCTGCTCTGATCCAATTGCTTGAACATGCTGAATATGGCAGTGGATATGCAGCGGTATATAAATGGGCAGAGGGCGAATCCCTGCATGCGCACTGGAACTTTGACAAGTATCCGAAATACACACATCCCCAATCGCCAAATTATCGATTCGAGCAGCTGGAAATGAAGCATAAGCTGAACTGCCTCCAGACCATTTTCAGTCTGCATCAGACTGTTGCCGAAAGCGGTTATGTCGCCATCGATTTCTATGACGGCAGCATCATGTATGACTTCAATACGCACAAGACTACGATATGTGATATCGACTTCTATCACAGAGCGCCGTACATCAACACGATGGGCAGAATGTGGGGCTCTTCTCGCTTCATGTCACCTGAAGAGTTCGAACAGGGCGCAGTGATCGATGAGATTACAAATGTATTCACAATGGGCGCGACGGCATATGAGCTGCTAGGCAGCAACCGTGATCGCAGCTTGGAAGAGTGGAAAGCCTCCCCTTCACTGTACGAGGTGGCTAAGAGAGCCGTCAACGCAGATCGAAGCGAACGTTATCCATCGATCAAGGCCTTCATTGCGGCTTGGAACGAAGCGATATGCGGCATACATACCTAAACAAATATAGCAGCCGATGAGTGAAGGCTATCTTCACCGCACCGGCTGCTATCTATTCGTTATTGCCTATTGTTCCAGCGATTCCAGAGATATCGCGCGACGTTCTTGCACCGAGCGATTAGAAGCTTCCATCAGCTTCGTCAATTGCAGCGCCGCTGCGATATTTGCGTCAGCTGTCGTTCCATTCTGAATGTGGTTGACCCATTGATGGAACGCGCTTTCACGATTAGCAAGCACTGGCTGCTCCTGCCATCCGTCCGCGGACTCTGCTCCTTTGCGATTTGTCTGCAACAGCATTTTTGCATCCGGAGTACCGTATAAGAGCGAACCATCAGTACCGTGTACTTCGATCGTAAACGGTGAATATGAATTGACGAAGCCAGCTTCTACGATTCCTACTGCACCTGAGCTCGTTCTCAGCACAGACACCGCGTTATCTTCCACTTGCTTGCCTGTCACGTATCCGTATTGAGCAGCTACATCGATCGGCTCTTCACCTAAGAACAACGCCGTGAGATACATAGGATGGCACCCAAGGTCGATCAGCGCACCGCCTAAGCAATCCTCCAAGCTGTAGAAATGGTCTGGCAGCCAATTCGCAATCGCTCCGTTATGCGACAAACGCACTCGCACGTTCGTGATCTGACCCAACAGCTTCTCCGCCAGAATCTGTTGAATCGTCAGTGTATATCCGTCATTCAGGCGAGGAAGAGATACGGTAAGCTTAACACCCGCTTCTTCGACAGCCTTCAGTATTTCATTTGCCTCATGCAAGGTTGGCGCAATAACTTTCTCAGTGAAGATGTGCTTGCCTGCCTTGGCAGCCGCAATCATAACATCTCGATGCATGCGTGTAGGCGCATCAACAATAACCGCGTCGATATCGCTCGCGAGCATTTCATCTAAAGATTCATAGAAAGGCACTCCCAGCTTATCGGCTGCTTCCTTCCCGCGTTCTGTAAGCTCATCCCATACTGCAACAATCTCAGTGTCTGGATGCTCAGCAGCTTGTTTCGTATAATCCCAAGCATGTACATGCCAATAGCTAATCTTACCAATGCGCAGTGACATTATGATCTCTCCCTAATCGTAAATTTCATAAACCTGCATCCAATATAGCATAGTTGAACGAATTATAAAGCTAAAATAATATGAAAAGTTTATCGATAACATGTTGAAGTGGGATGTTCTGAGCGATTGGCATGTCATGATTGGAGTCTGTTGTTACAACCCTGAACAATAGAATGAACATTATACTATTTGAATGTCGCTATATTTTCACCAATTATGTTAAAAACCTTAATTGAAGTAACATTCTTTATATTGAAGGAATTATTCAGACTGATAAAAAATGAATTATTAATTATGGGCACTCTAAAAGAGGAGTTTTCATTAAGTTCATTCAAGAACTCAAATGAAATCTCTTTCGAATCATTTGGCTCGAATACTACTCCCCAAATAATTTGATTATAATCATTTAGAGGGTATATAGCCCAACGAAAGTATCACTGTTTTTTTTATTGATATCAAATTGAAATGATTGCTCATTATCGCTAGAATATTCAAACATACCATTTTGATCTTTGAAATAAGTATTACCTATAATGTTTGATGATTCATCTTTATAAATAACGAAATTGTTTGTATCTATCTCATTTGTATGTAGAATCTCAACTTTACCACCAACCTTGTATTTAATCGCGCTCTTTAAATCCGTATATAAATTAATGTTGCTATCGATTCGTGTACATCCAATGCAAATCAACACACAGAGACAAAATAGTGCAAATTTCCTTTTTATTGCCACACTCCTTTCATTACATCATTAATCGTACAACCTATTCCTTTAGCCGCATGATAACTGCTTCGTTCTGACGATAGAAGCTTATGTTTATTCAAGGACTTCCATCTTGCCATCCATAAGCAAATGCTAAAAGGGACAGTTTTTAATGCCTTCTGTAATCATATACATCATCTGGAAGATTCAAAACATGACCATTTATGTTAACTGTATCATCATCTAGCCAAGTGATATCCGCAGTTTGTTCTCTGTATTGCCAATATATATTTTTCGGTTTATGTGAACTCTTATTAAAGAAGAGTTGCCCTCTGACAGCGAAATCTGTTGTTGCCCCACCACTGTTAAGATACGCCTTTACTGTATACGTACCATTAGGCGAGGTCGATTGTGTGATGATTTCGCCACCTGTAAGCCTATTAATGTCGTAGAACGCCCAATACCAGCCATAACCTATTAAGCAAGCGACTATCGTGATTGGGAGCAGCACTACAAAAAGCAGTTTTTTATTATTTCGCATGTTTTCTCCCCTCTTATTGCATTATGCATTTCCGAAAGTATGCACAGAACCGATAAAGAAGTCTATCAGGGCTTATCCAGAATAGCCTGCATATTAGCTTGAAGCTTCGCTTCTTCGCCACTGAATATATGTAAATGATAAACAGGTAATAAGCTTGCAAAAAAACTCCAGCGCGAAGGCTGGAGTTACAAATTATCAGATTGCATCTTATGCTATTGTGATTTGATCGCCGCCGATTATATTGCTGTTGAACTCACCTTCACATTTTCTAAGAGTGATTCCCGCGCTTGCATAGAGCTTGACTACATCTTCATAACCTCGTTCAATATGCTCGATTCCCGTAATCGTGGTAACACCCTCCGCCATCAGCCCGGCTAAGATGAGTGATGTACCTGCACGAACATCCGTAGCATGAACCATGTTGCCATGAAGTTCCTTACCGCCTGTAATGCGAGCAACTCCCTTTCTCAACTGATACTCTGCGCCTAATCTTCCCAGCTGTGCCAGATGATTATATCGATGTGGATAAACTTTATCAGCAATAATACTCTTTCCCTTTGCCTTCAAGAGAAGGCTAGTCATCGGCTGCTGTATATCTGAATTAAATATCGGATACATTCCTGTTCGAATTCGAGTAGCTCTAATCGTATTGCCGCCGTAAGCGATGATCTTATCATCACCAATTTCAAACTCCATACCTATTTCCTCAAGTTTGCTTATACATGATTTCAGATGTTCAGGGATTACATTTTCCAGTATCAAGGTACCCTCTGTTATGCCAACGGTCATTAGAAATGCACCCGCAATTAAGCGGTCTGGAATAACTCTATAGGTACATCCCGTTAGAGATTGAACACCCGTTATGGATATCGTATCCGTTCCTGCGCCGGTAATCTTTGCGCCCATTGTATTCAGCATCTCGCATACATCCACGATCTCAGGGTCTTTCGCACAGTTTCGAAGAGTTGTCTTACCCGATGCTAAGGCTGCAAGCAGCACTGCATTAATAGTTGCGCCTGATGTGATGACATCAAAATAGATGCTGCAGCCTTCTAATTTCTTGGCCTCAACCGTGTACGTATTATTCTCCAGAATAACAGTCGCGCCGAAGCTCTTAAACACCTTAATATGCTGATCAATCGGACGGTCTACAAAGTTATCGCCACCAGGATAACCAAGCGTTACTTTCTTAAATCTATGCAGCAATCCACCAATAAAATAATAGGAAGCTCTATATGATGATGTTAATGAAATATCCAATTCAGCAGAAAAAACATCGTCGGAATTGACGACAAGATCACCATTGGATTTACGTTCGATCTTTAACCCGATCGACTTTCCAATTCGTTCAATCGCTTGTACGTCATATATATTCGGTATCCCTTGCAGCACGGTTTCATTATCACCCAACAGCGCCGCTGGTATAAGAGCCAATGAACTATTCTTGCCTCCTGGGATAACGACACTTCCATTTATAGGTGCTGCTTTTTCTACCTCAATCCATTTCATTAGCCATATCCACACTTTCATCCTATTATAGTTTCATTATTATGCTGTTTTTGATTCATGATTATGCAAATTTACATCCATTATATTACATCCCATTCCTATTAAATACAAGTCCACAATAATTAATATATTGTGAGAAAGTAAACTACGCCCTCATTCCCTATTTCAAAAAAGGAAGAGCCGTTTAGGTAAAATTAAAGCTTGTGTTGAACGGGTTGCAATACATATTCCCATCATATTAGCCGAATCCATTATATACAATCCATCAAAAGTAATAGACTGCTAGAAAATTTCTCATGGACTCTTTCGATTATAATAGTAGATTTACTCCATATCCAATTATTGGGTTGACAACGCAATAATTGCGGAATAATATGGCACTGAACGTGAGTAATAATGAATAAACAGGAGTGATCTAGCGTGACAAATGAAGCTTCAAGCCTGTTTGCTGAAGAACGGCGCGAGAAGATCCTTAAACTGCTCCAGCAGGAACACAGGGTATTCGTTAAGGACCTCGCAGAAAAGTTTCAGATCTCCATCGATTCCATTCGACGGGATCTCAACATTATGGAGGAGCAGGGGCTTCTGAAAAAAACGCATGGAGGGGCTATACCTGCAGCGAATGTTCGCTCAGCACCCCGACCGCCATCTGAAAGATATGGTGATAGCTCTCCGCAAGCCGACGCCATCGCGAAAGCAGCTGTTTCCTATATTCACAAGCACGATACAGTATTCATCGGGAGCTCCTCCACACACTATGCATTACTTAAGCATTTACCGGACAAAATGCCGCTGACAATTATGACGAACTGTATGCATGTGGCTGAAGCATTGCGGGAGCATGAGTGGATCGATACCTATTTAATCGGAGGACGTGTCAAGCCGTCAGGCAACATAACCGATGCGTTGGCCAGTGAATTTATACGTCAATTCAATATCGACTTATGCTTTATTACCGGAGGTGGAGTATCTGAGCAAGGCATTAGTGTTGCAACTCCTGAAGTTGCTGCATTCGGCAGAACTGTTTCTTCCGTCTCCCGCCGCCGTATCGGCTTAGCAACGCACCAAGTGATCGGAGTGAACGGATTCACGAGATCTGGATCGATCCAAGAACTCGACCTGTTAATTACGGATGAGGATGCCGATCCTGACGCGATTGAGCGGATCAAGGCCGCCGGAGTGAGTGTAATTGTAGCACCAATGTAATATCCCCCATTACCATGCACAAAACCACAAGGGTTATGCAGATACTGGGGGATAACGATGCTTCTTTCTAATCTTTTCTGAATGTGACCGAATGTATTACCACAAATACGGCTCCGGATCAACCCTATCGCCATTCAGACGAACTTCAAAATGGAGATGGTTGCCTGTCGAGTTCCCGGTCGTTCCAACTTCACCGATCTGATCACCGACGTTGACCATATCCCCTTTTGATACTTTAATGCCACCTTCACGCATATGACCGTATAAGGTCCATACGCCGCCACCATGATCAATGATGACGCAGTTGCCATAACCGCCCCACCATTCCGCTACCGTAACAATACCGCTCTCCGCTGCATAAATCGGCGTTCCCGCTGGAGCACCCATGTCTAAGCCGCTGTGGAATACATTTTGCTTGCCTGTGACAGGGTCGGTTCGTGATCCATATCGTGACGTGATCACATAATCATCTTTCAAGGGCATCGACATCATACCGAAGCCGCTCGAGCTCTCACTTTCCGTCTCTTCCTCTGTCTCCGATTCCTGATTCTCCGCTTCATGGTTCCTCTGCTCATCCTCACGGTTCATCTCTTCTTCACGTTGCCGCTGTTCCTCTTCACGTTTCTGCTTTTCTTTCTGCTTTTCTTTCTGCTTCCGTTCTGCTTCGCGCACTCTGCGCTCCTTCTCGATCTCTTCAAGCTGCTGCTGCTGCAAACTGGAGCGCATCGTCGCGATTTCGACCAACAGCTTGTCCTGCTCTTCACTTAAGCCGTGCATGTCCTCAATCTCCTGATCGAAGCCCGCGATCATCACTTCCTTCTCGTGCTCCTTCTGGATCAGCGTTTGCTTCGTTGCATCCAACTGGGCGTACAGACTGCGAACTCGCTTAAGCTCCGCTTCAATCTCCTGCTTCTTCTCGATAACGAGCTGTTTGTCGCGTTTATGATCCTCCAGCATCTTCTTATCCGTTCGAGCAATCATCTCCAGTGAATCCATTCGGCTGATGAAATCGGTGAAGCTTGTCGCGTCGAACAACACATCCAGATAAGATGCTCTTCCATTCATATACATGAGCTGAACTCGAGAATCCAACATCTTGGATCTCTCTTCAATTCGTTGATTCGCTGCTTCCAGCTGATAACCGTTCTCCTCCAGACTCATCTCGCACTGCTCGATATCTTTCGAAACTTCAGCCATCTCTTTCATCTTCGAATCAATCTGAGAAGTGATGAGATCAAGATCAGCCTCAGTCCGATTCTTATCCGCTTCCACTGACGAGATGGAATCCTTCGCTTCTTGCTGCTTCTTCACCGCGGATCGGCTCTGCTCTTCCAGCTCTTGCAGCTGTTTCGAGATATTGTTAACCTCTGAAGCTTGTCCTATATGCGGATTCACCATCGAAAATAGAACAGAAGCACACAACATGAGCAAAAACACTTTCTTCTTCAAGGTGATTCCTCCTCTACTCGCCAGGTTGGTATAAGAAAAGGCTCCTAACAGGTGCAGTTTCAATCGCACTACAGAAGAGCCTTAACATGTACCAACGCATGCATTATCTACAATTTATTCCGCCGTAATGGACTTTGGCTCCATCAATGTCGCCAGTGTCGTATTCGGATCAAGCCAGTTCGCGATTAGCTGCTTCGTATAAGCAAGATCCTCTTCATCAGCATCGTAGTACCATACGCCTTTTCGGATCGCGCCCTCTCCATGCAGCATATAACTGCTGATGCTTGGCATACCGTCCTTCAGATATATGCTTTCAGCTGTATCTAGTATAAAGTCTGACGTCATATTCGTTGTAAAATTGTTCCCCGCGATCTTGATCAGTTCCGGTACCTTCGTAATATTTTTCAATTGTAGCAAATGATCCATATAAGAACTTAGAAAGATTCGCTGCCTCATCGTTCGATTCTCATCCGAGTCTTCGCGGTAACGAACATAGCTCAGAGCATCTTCACCATTATATATCGGTTTATTCGGCTCAATTCTTAACTTCTCATGATCCGGATCCTTATTCTCAATGACTTTGGTGATCGGCAGCTTCACGCCACCTATTGCGTCGACGACATCAATCAGACCATGAAAATTAATCGTGCCATAATAATCAATTCGATTGTCCATAAGCAGCTCAATCGAGTCGATGCTCATCTTGACCCCGCCATACGCGTAAGCATGGTTGATCTTATCAGAGTTGTTCTTAGTAGGGTCCTCAAGACTGACGATCTCAGCATACGTATCTCGCGGTATCGATACCATCAGCACTTTATTGTCATCTGGTCTAACTACAGAGAATATAATCGTATCTGAACGTCCACTATCGTTCTTACGCGCATCAATCCCAAGCAGCAAGAGCGAAAATGGCTTCTTATGATCGACGGCTTCCTCTTTTTCAACTTCTGTACCAATGGGCACATAAGCTCTATCTATTGCTTCCACTACATTAGGTGCGATAGTGGCCTTAAACAACAGTACCGCTAACTGCTTCTGAAAGATGAATCCTAAGCTGCCAAGCAAAATGACGCTTGCGAATACAGCAATTACCCATTTCCTCGTATACCATTTCTTCGGCTTCTTTCTAGTCAATACGGTATGATTGGGGTTCATTGTCTTTCCTCCTTGATCGCATGACAGTCGTGTAGCACTTTGTCCAACAATGGCACTTTTTTTCGAAATATATACTCAAGCATAATACTTATGACGCATAAAGTTTGTAAATGTTTCCATCGTAAATGCTGAAATCCGCAAAAAAAACACCCTCCACAGCACTGAAAGGAGAGTACATCAAAGTACTTTCCTAACGGGCTATAGAGGGTGCATATGGCAGCATCTGCTGCGATATTAGTTTTTCAAGCTTTGAAGCGGTGCCGGAATCTGTCCGCCGCGCTTAATGAATTTCATAGGCGAGTAATTGTTCACTTTCATAACTGGTCCTGTGCCGAACAGTCCGCCAAACTCTAGCTGCTCGCCTTCCTTCTTTCCGATGGCAGGAATGACGCGAACTGCTGTTGTCTTGAAGTTCACCATGCCGATTGCGGCTTCATCCGCAATGATACCCGAGATCACTTCGCTTGGCGTATCGCCAGGAATAACGATCATATCGAGTCCGACGGAGCAGACAGCCGTCATCGCTTCCAGCTTCTCAAGGCTGAGCGCGCCGGAACGCGCTGCCGCGATCATGCCTGCGTCTTCCGATACAGGGATGAATGCACCAGACAAGCCGCCAACTCTCGATGACGCCATAACGCCGCCTTTCTTCACAGCGTCATTAAGCATAGCCAGCGCTGCAGTTGTACCGTAGGCACCGCAGGATTCCAGCCCGATCTCTTCGAGTATATGGGCAACCGAATCACCGATAGCAGGTGTTGGAGCTAGAGAGAGATCCACGATTCCAAATGGAACGCCGAGACGCTCGCTCGCTACCGTACCAACCAATTGCCCCATTCGTGTAATCTTGAATGCGGTCTTCTTGATGATGTCCGCTACTTGTGTTAGATCGATCTCGTCTGGCGCGTTCGCGATTGCGGCGCGAACAACACCTGGTCCGGATACACCTACGTTGATCACGCAGTCTCCTTCACCCACACCGTGAAACGCTCCTGCCATGAACGGGTTGTCATCAACCGCGTTGCAGAAGATGACCAGCTTAGCTGGACCGAAGCAGTTGGTGTCTACAGTCATTTCAGCAGATTCACGCACGATCTTACCCATCAACGCGACGGCATCCATGTTGATACCAGCCTTCGTCGATCCTACATTAACGGAGGAGCAGACATGCTCCGTTTCCTTCATCGCACGCGGAATCGATTCGATCAGCTCGCGATCTCCCGCTGCAAAACCCTTCTGCACCAAAGCGGAGTAGCCGCCGATAAAATTGACGCCTACCGTCTTGGCTGCGCGATCAAGCGTTTTCGCGTATAGGACCGGGTCGCCGCCGCTCACTGCGCTCAATACAGAGATCGGAGTAACCGAGATCCGCTTATTAATAATTGGGATACCGTATTCCTTTTCAATATCGTCGCCAACCTTAACAAGGTCACGCGCTAGCCGACATATTTTCTCGTATACCTTTTCACAGCTCTTCTCAATATCGTTGTCAGCACAATCAAGTAACGAGATCCCCATCGTGATCGTGCGAATATCCAGATTCTGATCCTGAATCATTTGAATCGTTTCTAATATTTCCGAGTTATTTATCATTAACGTACATTCCTTTCAAGCCATAGATGTGCAATATGAGGTTGTAAGCTCAACTGAAATGCATCTTATATGCGGTGCATCGAATTGAAAATGTCCTCGTGCATCACATGAATCACCAGTCCATGCTGTTCGCCTTCTGCTTTCATTCTATCTGCAAGCTCACTTAAGCCACAGGAAATTCGAGTGATATCCACGATCATAATCATAGCAAACAATTCTTGCAGTACAGTCTGGCTAACTTCGATTACGTTTGCGTTATGATTTGCACACAATGTGCTGACTCGAGCAAGAATGCCGACTGTGTCTTTCCCCGTTACTGTAATTACTGCTCTCATGTTGGATGTTCCTTTCTTGTGGCTTATCAAAACCATTATTCATTGTGAGTGTCCTCCACTAATTTCACTGAATCGCAATCTCATGCAAGCATGTCCATCAGTCAAATTAGTTTCAATATTTTATTATCCTACAAACCAGCCTATATCGCTACATATTTTCACACATTAAAGCAGTTGTTTATGTTCTGCAGTACTTATCATCGGTATTCTTCCCCAGCAAAGGTAAATTGTACACTTAATTAACAACATTCAATTTTCCATATATCAACAGGTAAGGTATACTCTGTATAACTCAATAAAACAAATGGTCATGCATCAGCCTGCTGGAGATTTTTATTAGTACATGAAATGAAGGTGATCGGATGAAAAAGTTGCAGCTCCTATTCGCACTCTTATTTACAGTGGAGTTCATCGGGGTCTTGTTCGTACTCTATGATCTGTTCACACGCTATAACGGAGTAATGAGCAGCGGATTTCTTCTTTCAATGGCTTTGATTGGTTTATTATCATGGATGTTCACGAAGCAATTATCACCGATAAGATTCAAGATATTGACTGGCTTGCAGATCACGATATTACTCCTCATTCCGATCATCATCGGAGTCTTCTATCCTAACTACTCCTATGAAGAAGCTAAGTCGTTGCTCCTGACACATAAGCAAGATGCTCGAGAATTCCAGATTCAAAACATGGAGAAACAGAGCATTGGCCTTGAGAATAGTGGTAATCCGTTTATTGAACGCGGGTATTATTTTGCGGTGAACGAAAATGGTGTGGAAGTGGAGTATGTAGTTAGCCCTGTAAGTGGTAAGATTCATATTTTGAAAGGTGAGCGCGCTTTTGGAGGCTGAGACGTAATTTTTCGACGTCTCAGCACGAGCGCGGGGCGTTTTTGGGGCTGAGATGCTGATTTTCTGCATCTCAGCCTCTTTTTCGCCGCGCCACTGACGCTTTGTCAGCTTAGCCCCGGCAGAAAAGCAAAAGGACCGTGGATACACCTCATTCACGGTCCTTTTGGTTTATGCATTCGTCATTTTGCTCGCGTAGAAGCGATCAATCTCGCATTTTAACTCTCTACCTTCGATAAACCGATGAATATTATCGATGAGAGACTCGGTTACAATTAGGCGGCGGTCAATCGTTGGTCCCCCCATATGAGGCATGAGCAGCGCATTATCCAGCTCCATCAAACGATGTCCTGGAGGAAGGGGCTCGACTTCGTACACATCGAGCACGGCTCTTATGTTTCTGCGCGCAAGCACTCTGCACATTGCCTCCTCGTCAATAATCGCCCCGCGAGCGGTATTAATAAGTAAAGCTCCATCCCGCATCATATCCAGCAGTTCTTCCGTGACCATATGATAATTAGCAGGCGTCATGGCGCTATGAATGGACACAATATCACAAGTAGAGAATATTTCTTCTAAAGAAGCCTTCTGCATCCCATGCTTGTCCAGCTCCTCCTGAGAAATATGCCTAGAATACACCTTAATCTTAGCATGAAATACTTTCAGCATCTGGACGACCATCTGAGAGATCATGCCATACCCAACGATGCCGATCGTCTTATCCAGCAGTCCCTCATTATAGAAGCTGGATGGCCATTTCCCTTGCTTTAAATCCCCTGAATAACGCGGAATGTCCCGTAATGCCGCGAGGGCATAAGCGATGACACTTTCTGCAACAGACTCTGCAAACACTTCATTTCCGGTAACAACACGAATACCTCTATCGTACACCGCATCGGTAATATAAGGCTTCGCCGATCCGCCTGTATGCGCGATCAGGCGCAGCTTGTTCGCATTCTGCAGCACTGCTTCATCCAGATTAGGCACTCCCCAGCCTGTTATGCAGATGTCCATATCCTTCAGCTGCTCACTGAACTGTTCTGGAGTATAGTGCGAGCTCTGTTCGTTCCAGTAGACTTCCCCTACTTCTTCAAGCTTTCGAATCAGTTCCTCATTAAAAAAGGTATTAAAGATGTTTCCCTTCGGTATAGAGACTAATATGTTCAGGTTACTCATTCCACTCTCACCCTTCTGTTCACCAAACATACTGAATGGGGATAGTAACTTCATCAGATGCATCTTCGCTGTCATGGTATCGCCATTCGCAGCTTTGGTGTGATGTTTTCTAATTACTAGTCTATTTTTTTTCCTTATACAAGATGGCTCTTATCGCAAATCGAGGCAAGATCAATTGTCTACGCCATCTGGATGGTTGATGAATCAGCCTGTGCAGCCACTCCAGATGCATGCGCTGCCAGATCAGTGGCGCCCGCTTCACCTTGCCGGCAATGATATCGAGACTCCCGCCGACACCAATTGCCATCTTCGAATGAAGAGATAATTTATACTTATGAATCCACCGTTCCGCATATGGAGCGCCAAGCGCTACAACGAGTACGTCAGGTTCTAAACTTCTAATTTCCTCAACGATACCGCTCTCCTCTTCTTGACGGAAGAACCCGTGATGCCTGCCTAGCAAGGAGACGTTCGGATACTTTTGCGCAATCGCCATTGACGCTTTGCGGCTCGTCTCTTCGTCTGCACCCAACAAGTAGAAGGACCATCCTTTCTCGTTGCCGACCTCCAGCATTTTAATAAGAAGATCACAACCAGTAACCCGCTCTGGAAGATTGCCACCCTTGATATGGGACACCATGACGATACCGATACCATCAGCCGTTATTAACCCCGCCTCATCCACTATGGACCGCAGATGCTGATCCTTCTGGCACGACATGACGATTTCCGGATTAACCGTAACCACATGAAACAAATCAGATCTATCCTGATCAATAACCTCACTGACACGCTGCAGCGTTTGATCTAATGTCATCTTGGGAAATGGAATCCCCATGATCTTCGCAACATGTTCCATAGGAGAGAATGCTCACCACCCTAATTAATATAGGCAGATATTATCATATTTTCATATATTGCGCTATGAAATGCACAAGTTACTAGGATTCGACCAACCGGTATTTTGGGAAATTAATAATCTCATCAATCGTTTGATCAAGGGTATCAACTGACATTGTGCTCGTATCGAGCAAGTGCTTCGGATCCAACCCCGATTCCATAAACTCATCGATTAGAATCAAGCAGCGCTCACCCATCTGACACTCTGGATCTCTCAACGCATCTCGGCTTAATAAGGTATCCTTATCCGTCCACAGCACCACATAAACAACAAGCACGTTCAATCCCTTCAACTGCTCTTTGAACCACTTCGCTTCATCCGGAAATGCAACATAATCCACAACTACATCAATATCATGCTCCACAAAGTTTCTAGTTACATGCAGGATATTATTCCATATGAGCGAAAGCTCTTCTTGGCTCTCCCACGGCTTCATGCGTCCGTTAATATGCATATGGCTGATGTCGTCCCCAGACACATATGCGCTGTTGCATAGTCGTCTGACGAGTGCTTGAGAAGTGGCGGATTTGCCCACTCCCGCAGGTCCCGATATGACATATACAGTTCGTTTGTTACCATTTACGATCACTTTCATCACCTCCGCTGAACGATGAGCATTTGCCCTGATTCCAGTATATCGCAAGTGAACTCTGGTACGTATAAGATATTACTCAACTATCACCTTGAAGCATCAATTTTGGAATGTCGATTAAAGCTTAAGTACTCCCGCTTTCGTGCTTTTTGTACTTGATATGAAATATGCTATAATAACACCACAAACGACTACATAAATAGCATTTAATGTTAAAAGGAGTGATCACTATGTCAGTTCAGGTATACCTTAATTTCAACGGAAACTGTCGTGAAGCAGCTGAGTTCTATGCCCAGGTGTTTGAAACCGAACAGCCGAAGATCATGACTTTCGGAGACGCACCTCCCAACCCTGAGTATCCCCTTCCGGAGGAAGCCAAGCATCTGGTCATGCACACGCGGATTGACATCGATGGAAGCACAGTGATGTTTTCCGATGTCTTTCCAGGAATGCCGTTTGTCGCGGGCACTAACATCACCTTATCCGTCAACAGCAACAATGAAGACAACATCAAGTCTTGGTTCAACAAAATGAAGGAAGGCGGCAAAGTTACGATGGAGCTCCAAGAAACATTCTGGAGCAAATGCTACGGCAATCTAACGGATAAGTTCGGCATCGAGTGGCAATTCAATTATGACAGTGAAGCAACTAAATAAATACCTAATTGAGAGGGCTGGACTAACCAGCCTTTTCTTATTGATATTCGTATACTTGAAAATGAGTAGTTGTAGAACCGATAATAAATATACGATATGTACGATAGGGAGTGAACAATGATGGGCATCGCATATGAATACAAATGGCCTAAGACCCTTCTGAATAAAGGAACAGGGTTCCTGTCAGGCTATAGCCATTCCCTTAATCCTTACACAGGATGCTCATTCGGTTGCTCGTATTGCTATGTCCGACAGATGTCGGTTTCCGTCTTCCGTAAATCGCCATGGGGAACTTGGGTTGATATTAAGAAAGAGGCCGCAGTCGTATTTCGTAAAGAGCTGCAACGAGCAAAATCAAAAGGATCTGTCACGATCTTTATGTCCTCTAGTACCGACCCATATCAACCGATTGAGTACAAAGAACAGATCACAAGGTCCCTACTTGAGGTTATGGTAAGCGACCCGCCTGACTTTGTGCTTGTACAGACACGAAGCCCATTAGTTCGTAGAGATATCGATCTCTTACGGCAGCTTGGGACGAAGGTTCGTGTTAGCATGACGGTTGAGACTGACCGTGAAGAGATTCGAAAGCATTTTTCACCGAGCGCCCCTCCTATTGCCGCTAGACTTAAGACACTTCAGCTATTAGCGGAAGCCGGAGTTCCGACACAGGCAACTATTGCTCCAATGCTGCCATGCAGCAATCATTTTGCGGAAGCGCTGCGGCCGTTCGTGAATCGAGTCTGCATCGACGATTACTTTATGGGAGACGGAAGCGGCGGAAGACGCACACGCCAACTAGGCATCCAGCAGTTGTATGAACAACTGGACTTGGAAGAATGGTATCACCCCTCCGCCTACAACAGAGTATACGACCAATTCAAGCTTCATTTTCCAGAAAATCAACTCTATGTGAGCCAACGCGGATTCGAACCTTAATGTGGAAATGAATGCGAGCCCAACACTGCGGACGATTATTTACGTTTCATACTGCGGATCATTGCTTTCGTAGCCTGATCCAGACGGTTAGACTCCGTCATCTTCTGCAGCGCTTTATTATAAGTGAAGTCGTCCAGCGTATTGCTGTTCAAGTATGTCATCGTCGGCTCGGGAAGCTTCACATAACAATCAGCAAGCGCCCATGCCACTGCCATCTTGACGTAATACCCTTCATGCTTCACCCCGTCAAGGAGCTGCAGGACTCTATGAATATACTCTTCATCAATGAAGTAATTGAGAAGCATCACCACTCCGAAGCGTATGTCGTATTCCTTATTCGAGGACAAATACGGCTGAATGAAGCTCCACACGAGCTTCTTGTTCTTCCTGGTGAATTTCAGTCCGATACAGAAGCTGTCGCATACTGACCAATTGTTGATCTTAGGTATGAAGTTGGCAACATACTCGAGAATCTCTTCAACATCCGCTTTCACATATCTGATCACCATTCCCTGCAGCATAATCTCCTCAAAATATTCACTCTCAGCATGTGCGAGAAAGACTCGCCAATCTCCCTTTGCGATGTGTTGTGCCAATTTGCGCAATGCAGGCAGTCGAACCCCTAGTATATGATCCGTATTAGGAATCAGTCTTGAGGAGAATTGCCGGTACCCCTCTTCCGATAATTCAATTAATTGATCTTTAATCTGCTTATATTCCACCGTACGACTCCTTAACGTTTTATATCAGAACGAGGCCGACTCTTGGCATTATCAACTGCCTCGAACCAGCCTCGCTTCCATTTATGTTTCTAATTATGTTTCGAATACTGCTTAGTTTGCACTCTCAACTTTTGTAACGAATTTGTCCATCAGCTGCTGCATGAACTGCTTGCCCATATCGTCTGTGAAGTTCATCGACTCGTCAAATTTCTGATGTGCTTGTCCAATCAGCAATTCAGGACGCGTAACTGCATCCATATTCAGATACAACAGAATGTCACGCAGATGGGTCTGTGCGCGGGAAGTACCATAAAAGCCTGGTGTTGCGCCCATAACCGCTACCGGCTTCAACGCTAGTGGTGTGCCTACGAATTGGCGAGACATCCAATCCAATGCATTCTTCAAGGAACCGGAGATCGAACCGTTATACTCTGGTGTGCTGATCAAGAAACCATCCGCAGAGTGGCACAGCTCCGCAAGATCCTTTACAGACTGAGGCAGATCGCCTTCGAGTTCCTGATTGTACAATGGAAGAGCTGAAATATCAGCTAATGTGAATGTATATTCACTTGGGAGCATTTCCTTCGCATTAAGCAGCAATGCTGTGTTTAATGAATTATTACGCAAGCTTCCGGAAATACCTACGATATGCTTTGTCGTCATCTTTCACTCTACTCCTTTATGTCGATATTGTTTATATGTAAATATACTACATTTTAATTATGAGATTCAAACTTACTTTTTGATAGTGAAATCTTTATGGAATTTTCTCTCAGCATCTTTCTACATCATACCCGTTCGGGACGTATGGTTGGGAATAATTCCATCTGCTAATCGGAAACCTATGTACTGTATTAATTTCACAACGAGGAGGTGTTACCATGTCCGAGCAACAGAAGCCTGCGACGAAAGCAGAAGTACAGACGACTGAACTAAACAAGCTTCCAGTGCCAGGCGCGTCCGACACTGAATTCTCAGCAGAGGAAGCGGCGGAAGTTTTCAAGGAGCAGTCAACCTCCGAGAAGCCTTCTAAAAAGATGCCATAAGCAGCTTAATCCCCTTAAGCCGGAGCGCCTTTGCCTCCGGTTTTTTGCTTGCTTTTTTAACTGCATTTCATTCATTTCGAGAAATAATGCTTGCATGTGACGTAACGTCATCTTGTATACTTCTATAGGAGTCTAATGTAAATCATTAACAACTCTTATATCTGAAATGAAAGAGTGAGCATGCATTATGAATATGTTAGTTTATTTTATCATTGGCTGCGAGATTGGATTCTGGGTCGTTATATTAGCAGGCTTATTCGCACGCTACGTATGGAAGCAAGAACGATTAAGCTTGATTCTATTCGCGTTAACCCCGTTGATTGACCTCGCGCTGCTCGTAGCCACGGCAGTCGATATGAAGAACGGTGCGACCGCTACGACGGCTCACGGGATTGCCGCTATTTATATCGGCATCTCCATCGCCTTCGGAAAGCGTATGATCTCATGGGCGGATGAACGTTTTCGCTATTATGTGTTGAAGGGGCCCAAGCCTATTCGCTTGACCGGAACGGCTTACGCGAAACAGTATTTTGGGAGTTGGCTTCTTCATGCGTTGGCATTCGTGATCGGACAAGGAATGCTGTGGGGCATCATTTATTGGATCAACGACAGTGCTCGGACTGAAGCCTTGGTGAGCATATCCACGATTTGGTGCACCGTACTGGCAATCGACTTGCTGATCAGCTTATCGTATTTTGTATGGAGAAGGGCTTAGCGTGTAGAGGTGCTGCCGCTTGTTGCACGGTTTGGCGTGGGGCCGGTTTCACGCTGAGATGCAGTTTTTCGACGTCTCAGCCCTTTTTGGGGCTGGCGGAGTCGATTTCGGCGGCTGAGACGCCGGTTTTCTACATCTCAGCTCGCAAACGGGACGTTTTCAGGGCTGAGGTGCAGTTTTTTGACGTCTCAGCCCTTTTGGGGCCCCGACGGAGCCGGATCGGCGGCTGAGACGTCGGTTTTCTGCATCTCAGCTCGCAAGCGGGACGGTTTCGGGGCTGAGGTGCTGTTTTTCGACGTCTCAGCCCTTTTTGGGCCCAGCGGTGACGGTTTCGGCGGCTGAGACGTTGTTTTTCTGCATCTCAGCTCGCAAACGGGACGTTTTCAGGGCTGAGATGCATTTTTTCGACGTCTCAGCCCTTTTTCGGGCCCTCCGGGACCGGGTTCGGCGGCTGAGACGTTGTTTTTCTGCATCTCAGCTCAGAAACGGGTCGGTTTCAGGGCTGAGGTGCTGTTTTTCGACGTCTCAGCCCTTTTTGGAGCCGACCGGGACCAGGTTCTGAGGCTGAGACGTCGGTTTTCTGCATCTCAGCTCGCAAACGAGGCGTTTTGGTGGCTGAGATGCAGTTTTTCGACGTCTCAGCCCCTTTTTGGACCCGCCAGGACCGGGTTCGGCGGCTGAGACGTCGGTTTTCTGCATCTCAGCTCGTAAACGGGACGGTTTCGGGGCTGAGGTGCTGTTTTTCGACGTCTCAGCCCTTTTTGGGCCCAGCGGTGACGGTTTCGGCGGCTGAGACGTCGGTTTTCTACATCTCAGCTCGCAAACGGGACGGTTTCAAGGCTGAGGTGCAGTTTTTCGACGTCTCAGCCCATTTTCGAGCCCGGCGGAGCAGGTTTCGGTGGCTGAGACGTCGTTTTTCTGCATCTCAGCTCAAAAACGGGACGTTTTCAGGGCTGAGGTGCAGTTTTTCGACGTCTCAGCCCATTTTCGGGCCCTCCGGGACCGGGTTAGGCGGCTGAGACGTCGCTTTTCTGCATCTCAGCTCAAAAACGGGACGTTTTCAGGGCTGAAGTGCAGATTTTCGACGTCTCAACACTTTTTGGGGCCCTCCGGGACCGGGTTAGGTGGCTTAGACGTTGCTTTTCTGCATCTCAGCTCGCAAACGGGACGGTTTCGGGGCTGAGATGCAGTTTTTCGACGCCTCAGCCTTTTTGATGCCAGGCGGGACCGGGTTAGGCGGCTGAGGCACTAATGTTAAAGCTGTTTGATAATTGCTTCAAATTTGACTATTATGAATGAAGGACGTTATTTGTGTGCTATTCCACACCATTTACGAAGGAGCGATTAAGATGTATAGAACAGTTCAAGATTTTACAGCTGAATGGACGCGTGCAGCAGGTGGAACGATTAAGGTGCTTGAGGCATTGACAGATGATAAGCTCAATCAATCCATCGTGGAAGGTCATAGCACTCTTGGCTGGTTAGGCTGGCATCTTGCAACTAGCCCTATGTTCTTTGCAGGCTTGGCCGGCATAAAGTTGGAGCCAGTCGGTGATTCGAAGTCGGTTCCTTCTCAAGCGAGCGATATTGTTCAAGCATACAGAACCATGGTTGATCGCTTAGCCAGTGCAGCAGTACATACATTAACAGATGAAGCAATGGTTGAAAATGTTGAGACATTTATGGGTCCAGCACCGCGAGGCGCTGTCCTCCGTATGATGATTGATCATCAGACACATCATCGCGGTCAAATGACGGTATTGTTGCGTCAAGCAGGCTTGCCTGTTCCAGGTGTATTAGGACCAACAAGAGAAGAACAGCAGAATATGAAATAAGAACTTCACGTTTAAACAAAAAAAACAGAGGATGTTCGCCTAATCATTAGACGCAATATCCTCTGTTGTTCTTATTTTTATTTGCCAACATCTTATCAGTATTCCACCAACAGTGGTGAGCTCTAGCTCATGCTAGGGATCAGATTCTTACGCGCTACACCGCTTTTTTGCGCTGCTTCAGCAACAGCTTGACGGATTCTTTCTACCACACGATTATCAAATGCATCAGGAATAATGTAGTTTTCATTCAAATCAGCTGGATCAATGACGGAAGAAATAGCTTCTGCCGCCGCAAGCTTCATTTCTTCGGTAATATCCGTCGCTTCGCAATCCAGCGCGCCTCTGAATATACCAGGGAAGCACAATACATTGTTAATTTGATTCGGGAAGTCGGAACGACCCGTCGCCATTACCTTTACATATGGAGCCGCTAGGATTGGATCAATTTCTGGCGTCGGATTAGCCATTGCAAATACAATCGGGTCCTTCGCCATATTTTGAAGATCCTCTACGGTCAGTATATTCGGCGCGGATACACCGACAAATACATCTGCCCCTTTAATAACCTCCGATAGCTTACCGGTTTCGAGATTAGGATTGGTGATTTGAGCAAAATCACTCCAGTGTTGACGATCGTACTGTATGCTGCGACTGATCGCACCTTCACGGTCAACCCCAATCAGGTTCACGGCACCTGCGTGCAGCAGCATTTTGGAAATCGAGATACCAGCAGCACCGCAACCATTCACGACGATCTTGACTTCTTTGATATCTTTGCCGCATACCTTCAATGCATTCAGTAATCCGGCGAGTACAACAATGGCAGTTCCGTGCTGATCATCATGGAAGACCGGAATGTCTAGTTCCTCTCTCAATCTCTTCTCGATCTCGAAGCAGCGCGGTGAAGAGATATCCTCCAGGTTGATACCGCCAAATGTCGGCGCAAGCGCCTTAACGATTGTGATGATCTCCTCTGTGTCTTTCGTATCGAGACAGATCGGCACAGCATCCACGTCAGCGAACTGTTTGAACAGCGCAGCCTTCCCTTCCATAACTGGCATCGCTGCCTTTGGACCAATGTCGCCGAGTCCCAATACAGCAGTTCCGTCAGATACGACCGCTACTGTATTTTTTTTCGTGGTCAGCTCATACGCTTGGTTATCATCTTGGGCAATCGCCTGACACACTTTAGCTACACCTGGAGTATAGACCTTAGATAAGTCTTCTTTGTTGCGAATCGGATTCTTCAATGTCGTTTCCAGCTTGCCGCCTTTATGCAAATTCATGATTTCTTGTAATAGTTCCATACTATCTCCTCCTAATAACTGACTAATGCTTTTCTCTATCTACTATTGATCTTCCAGATGTTCTAAAATTCAGTTCTATAATCAGCCGCCCCATACTGAAATGAGCATTGTAGCCGCAACTACTGTAAGCGCACCACCAATTCGTGTAGAGATCTGAGCAAACGGCATCAGCTCCATACGTCCGGATGCTGACAGGATAGCTACGTCGCCTGTACCGCCAAGACCACCGCGGCAGCCTGTTACAATCGCCGCTTCCACAGGATACATGTTGATCCATTTGCCAACGAAGAACCCAGTAAGAATCATAGCGCAGATAACAGATGCACAAACAATAATGTAAGGAATAGAGATCAGTGCTGCTACATCCTGCAATGGAATATACAATATTCCTAGACCAACCATCACGGGCCAAGTCAATGTGCTGGAAATAAATTTGTACAATTGATAAGCGCCTTGCCCAATTTTCTCTGGAAGCAGATTGAACACTTTAAGCAAAGCAGCCGCAAAGATCATCAAGATCGGTCCTGGAATTCCTACGAACGGCGACAACAGGTGACCTGTGATGAACAGAACACAGGCAAACAACAATCCCGCTCCCATGAGTAAAAAGTCAGGTTTCAATGAATCAAAGGTACTTCCGCCAAGCTTCGTGCCATCTTTAGATTTAACCAGTACGCCATTACCATTAATCTTCGGATTTTTATCAGCCATCTTTTTAAGGATACCAGCGGCAATAATCGCAAATACGTTACCAATAACCGCAGCCGGAATCATCTGTGCTACATATTGAGCGGATTCGCCGCCCAGGATTTGAGAGAACGCAATGGATAATGGCAGAATACCTTCACCAACACCACCGCCGATAATAGGTACAACGATGTAGAATAAAGCATAATGTGCAGTGTATCCGAACAGCATAGCAACTCCAACGCCTACAGCGACAGCAGCCGCCGTTCCAAGCAGCATCGGGATGAAGATAAGACTGAAACCTTTGATTAGCGTGGTGCGATTCATCCCTGTTATACTACCTGCTACTAGAATAGCGATGTATAGATATAGGAAGTTCGATGTTTTCATTAATGTAGTAACAGACTCAACAGCTGCAGGGTTCAATACATTCCAGAATACTAGAAATGAAGGAACCATTAACGACAGAATCGCAGGACCACCAATGTTCTTCAATATCGGAATCTTCATTCCCAAATCACTTAGCAGTATACCCAGGATCATAATAATCCCGAACCCGCCAATCATATCATTTGGAAGTTCACCAAGTGCGGCGGCAGCGAAAATTATAAATGCGAATATGATATATAACGGTAACGGAATGACACCTACTTTAAGGTTCATAAATCTTTGCCATAATCCTTGTTTCTCTTTAGGTTTCGGTTGCTCTGTCTCTAGTTGGACTGACATCTTTTTTGCGTTTTCCATGTCGTCTTAACCTCCTTGTATCGTTTACACCCCCATCATAATCGTTTTGAAAGCGCTTTTGTTTTTATGTAAATAAAGAATACATTTTGTAAATTATTTAAGTAAGCGCTGTCATTTTCTTGCTGTTATATAACAAAAAAGCTGCCAAATTGGCAGCAAAAATTGACTTTTAATTCAGATTTATACAATATACTTGGATATCGTCGTTCTTCCATTTGGCGTGATCTGGTATTTCTGAACCGGCCTCCCTACTGTTCCGTACACATAGTCCATCTCCAGCACACCCATTTCCACGAGACCTGCACAATACTTGTTGACCGATACCCGCGAGATTCCTGACAAAATCGATATTTCCTCTGCTGAAAACAATCCTAATCCAGAATACTCAATAACATTCCAGATGGTTTGAAGCGTCTGCTTGGTGAACCCTTTGGGCAAATCCTGCGACACTCTCTGTTCTTGACGAACGCGTCTTATTGCATCCAGATCGGATTGATTAAGACTTTCTTGACTGCGGAACAGCTGATTTTGCTCTCTGTAGCCTTTTAATGCCGTCTTGAACCGGTTGAACTCGAACGGTTTGATCAAATAATCGACAGCCCCGTTCTGCAGTGCCACTTGAATACTCTTTTTATCGCTTGCAGCCGAAATGACAATGACATCGACCTTGATCCCTCTGTGTCGTATTTCAGTCAACAGTTCAAGTCCGTTGCTTTCTTTCATGTAAATATCAAGCAGAATCAGATCATAGTCTTCCTGTTCTAGTACACGTAATGCCTCATTCGCAGACGAAGCCCAACCTCCCGCTCTAAAGCCTTCTACCTGTTCTAAATAAAATTTGTTCATCTCTGCAACCATCGGATCATCTTCGACGATTAGTACTGATATTATCGAGTTATTCATAATTACTCCTCACTGTTTACTTCATAGGGTAACTGTACGGTAAATTCAGTACCTTGTTCAGGGCGGCTTTCCCAGGAAATCGAGCCCCCCAGCTTGTCCAGGCTTTTTTTAACCAGATACAGACCAATTCCACGGTCTTTGCCCTTTGTAGAATAACCCTGCTCGTACAATTGCTCCGCTTTGTCACCAGGTATCCCCATTCCGTTGTCTACAACTCGGATATATAGGGTATCATCTTCATACCGGAATCCGATGCGAATTACTTTGTCTTCGCTGCCTTGACAGGCCTCCAACGCATTTTCCAATAAATTGCCAACGATGGTTACGAGCTCACGCGATAGATCTGGATCAGTAGCTTCAGGAAGCATACCCTCTTCAAGCAGCTCCAGCTTTACCCCTGCCTCACGCACTCGGCTTTGCTTGCCGAGCAAAAATCCAGCCATAACCGGATCTTTCACCAGCCGGATTACAGCATCCGTTTCATTGTGAATATGACTCAAGATACCTGCCAGATATTGCTCCAATTGTTCATATCGCTGCATATGGGTCAACCCTGTAATGACATGAAGCTTATTCATAAATTCATGAGTCTGTGCTCGAAGTGTATCGGCATACACCGAAATACCCGTCAGTCTTTCCATCAGAACGGATATTTCCGTCTTATCACGGAAGCTCGCGATAACACCTTCAATTTGCCCGCCTACTCGGACTGGAACTACATTGACCAGCAGCGTGATCCCGCTCTGCTCAACCTCGATATCCTGCAGCGGTTCACCCGTTTCCAATACCTTTTCCATTCGTAATTGCGGCCATATATGTCCCACCAGTTGATTAACAGTATCCTCATTAACACCAATACGTTCCATCAATCGTCGTGCTTCCTTATTCACCAGTGTGATTTTCAGGTTTTTATCCACGGCTAGTATACCTTCACGCGCGGATTGGAGCATGGCGCTGCGCTCTTCCAGCAGTTTCGCAATGACGCTGGGCTCCATGCCGAACATCATCTTTTTAATTTTATGCGCTAGAAATACGGCACCCGCGACCCCCATTAAACCACCAATCAACAATCCCAGATAAATGATCCACCGATTCTGCTGCACCGCAGTGTGGACGCTTTCCAGTGTGATACCTACCGCCACTGCACCAACCTGTGTTCCATCATCACCATATATCGGTGAAAATGCTCTTACGGAATCCCCCAGTGAGCCTCTAGCTGTAGATACGCTTTCACTTCCGTGCAAAGCTGCGACTTCATCGCCGCCAATAAAGTGCTTCCCGATCATGGCTGGATCGGGATGGGAAAGGCGTATGCCGTTCATATCCATGACGACCACGAACTCTACACCGGTGAGATTAAGAATTTCCATTGCATAGCGCTGAACTTCCTCAGGATCTCCCTCGCCCTCTAGTCCATCAATTACGATGGGTGTCAATGAAACGGTACGGGCGATAGAGAGCGCTTTATTTTGCAACGCATCCTCCGTCATTGAGGTTACCTTCATACCGAACAATACATAAACAACGAATAATACCATAAGTAGAACGGTACAGATCATCAAGGTAATCGTCGTCCGCAATCTCAATGTTATTTTCCCAATTCTCACCTAGCCACCTCTAAGCTCTTGTTAATGTGGTTTTACCATGTAATATTCCCATGATTTCCATTTTTCAATTTGAGAACTTACGATGGTATCCATGTTTTCAGACCAATATAATACCTTAAATCTAATGTATCTTCTCATAACAAACATCACACTTGTCTGAATATTAGAAGTTTATTGGTGGCTTGACTAGTGGCACCCTCTGTAACAGGGAGAAAACCTGTTATCTTGCGCGAGCCTCCCCATCCGTGCAGTGCCTCGTCTCTGTAACTCGGTTTTTCCCCGTTATCTTACCTAACCTACGAGTCTCGACCGCTGTAACGGGGAAAAAACCTGTTATCTCGCTCATGCCTCCCCATCCCTGCAGTGCTTCGTCTCTGTAACACGGTTTTCCCCGGTTATCTCACCTAACTTGCAAGTCTCGACTGCTGTAACAGGGACTAAACCTGTTATCTCACTCGAGCCTCCCCATCCAAACATGATACTGCTGTTCCGCAAATGAGCAAACGAGAAGGCGATAATCGGCCAAGTATAAATAATGCCAAAAAAGCCGGAACCATAGTTCCGGCATCTCTGTCATTATCTCTATTATTACTTTGTCGAAGACAACATGGCTTCGATTTCCTCCAGCGATTTCCCCTTGGTTTCGGGTACAACACGCCAGGTGAACAAGAACGCGATCAAGGACATAATACCGAATATCCAGAATGTAATCGCCGGTCCTGCGGAAGCAAGCATCGGTGGAAAGGTCTGGGACACGATATAGTCCGCTACCCATAGCACCATAGCAGCGAGTGCCGTTGCTTTACCGCGAATACGATTCGGGAATATTTCGGACATCATCACCCATACGACGGGCCCTAGCGACATAGCAAAGGAGGCTACATACACCAAAATAAAGATGAGTACCAATGGTCCTGAAGTATGCCCCGTGTGGAAAGCAGCACCGATCACCGCTAGACTCAATGTCATTAGAGCCGTCCCAGCGAGCAGCAATACCTTGCGTCCCACCTTGTCGATAAGCCAAATGGCAAGAATGGTAAACACGAAATTAATGAATCCAACCAAGATGGTCTGGATCAACGCAGAGTTCGTGCCTGCGCCCGTTTCCTTAAAGATTTCCGGTGCGTAGTACATAACAGCGTTAATACCCGTAACTTGTTGGAGAATCGCCAATCCGACACCTACGATCAGAGCAATTCGCAACGTAGGACTGAACAATTCGCGGATCGATCCGTTTTCCTGTTCGAACGATTTTTTAATGTCCAATACTTCTTTTTTCGCTAATTCCTCGCCATGGATCTTCAGTAGAATTGGAAGGGATTCTGCTGCCTTTCCTTGTTTAATCAACCATCTTGGACTTTCAGGCACGAAGAACAACAACACCAGGAACAGCACCCCAGGAACAACCCCGAAACCAAACATCCAGCGCCAGCCCATCGAAATGTCCCACAAGTTATCACCGTATCCGGAAATAGCCAAATTGACAAAATAGGTGAGGAAAATACCCGTTACCGTTGCGAACTGATTCAGGGCTACTAGCCGGCCGCGATATTTGGCGGGCGCTATCTCCGCGTTGTAAAGCGGACATAGGGCTGAGGTAATCCCAATCCCGATTCCGCCGATGATCCGGGCAACAATATAACCGTTGAACGTAGCCGGAATAGCGGAACCAATCGACCCAACGATAAAGAGGAACGCAGCCATCATCAGCACTTTTTTGCGACCAAACTTATCGCCAAGTACGCCAGCGCTTGCAGCTCCTGCAATACAGCCGACGATCAAGCAGGAGACAGCCCAACCCACTTGTACCTCATTCAAGGCGAAGTGTTCTTTCATAAAACCAACCGCACCCGATACAACGGCGGTATCGAATCCAAATAATAATCCTCCCAAAGCCGCCACGATGGAGACAAGGATTACAAACTTCATGCTTGCTTGTTGACCTTCATTTTTAGTGCTTATTTTCACAAACGACTGTCCTTTCTATACTTACTTTAATTGCATACGGTTTCTTTTTCTTATAACAAAATAGCAATTCGATGTTATGAGAGACCATTATATCATGTGTTTTGTTCAATTAAGGGGCTAATTACCTTCACTTATTTGATGTTTACCAGCATAATATTGATTCCATCCTTTCGCAGTAGGAGTTAGAACCTTGTACTAGCATTATATAGACATCCAAACAACAAAAAAGTCCATGCGTACCCGCATGAACCTTCTAATTGGCATTATAGTTGATTGCGATATTCTGTAGGTGATACCCCCGCTGCCTTCTTAAACACCCGGCTGAAATAATTAGGGTCCTTGTATCCCACCAAATAACAGATTTCCTTTAAGCTGAGCTGGCCGTTCCTTATCAATTCTTTGGCCTTGTTGATCCGCAGCTTTGTCACATAATCAATAAAGGTTTCCCCGGTTTGCTGCTTAAATACTTTACTAAAATAGTGCGAATTTAAGTGAACATGATCCGCTACATCCTCAAGGGAAAGCTCTTCGCAAAATTTTTCTTGAATGAATGTGGTTGCATTATCGATTACACTCCATGTGCTCCGTTCTCGTTCTTCCCGGATTTGCTGGATTGCTATTTCCACGTAAGTAGGCTCAGTCGAATGGTTTGCAATATCAGAATCTGCAGATACTCCTGGTCCTTCTAGGGAAGGAATGATCAGATCCTCAAAATGACATATACTGCCCCATTGTTTATGAAACGTAGATGCGAATACGCCTTCAAAATACGATCTTCGGATTCCCTCAATATCTACCCGGACAGAGCCAATGCCTGCAATAACGTCGATCCCTCGCTGTTCGTAAAGATTCTCTATCAATTTTGCAGCGAGACCAAGAGCTTCTTCCCGTAGAGTATCATCTGTAACAGCATCCTTCTCAAGCAGAAAAATGGCCATATGCCAATGAACCATAGAACTGACCACACAGCCGACCCTATCCTTGATATACCCTTTTGCAACGGTTTTTACTGTCTCGTAAATCCTTTTCTTTTCCTTGTCCAATTCCATTTGGGATGGCTGCCTCATATCCGACAAGGCAAGCACAAGCGCACATCCTTTAGCTGTGGAGAGGTCGAGAATATCAACAAGCTGTCCTGCTTCCATCTCATTCACTTGATCGGTCATAAAGACCAGCGCCAGTTCCGTTTCCGCCAGCGGAAGCAGTTGGTAGAACTTATCTCTTATCGCGAATTCCTCATCGCGCTTTCTTTGATCCTGATCAATCTCCGCTAACAGCCGCTTCAAGAGTTCGACGATATGATCGCGTTTAGCCGGTTTGACCAAATACTCCTTGACTCCTATAGATAGCGCCTCTTTGGCATATTCAAAATATTCATAGGCTGTAACCAGAATCATCTTGACCTGCGGATTGTGAGCTTTGATTTCCTTTAACGCTTCAAGTCCTTGAATACCGGGCATCTTGATATCCATCATAATGATATGCGGACGAAATTCGTAGGCCTTTTGAATCGCGATGCGACCATTCTCCGCATGAATAATCTCAAAAGTATTCGGCATCATTCGATTAACGATCCATTCAATGCCTTCTCGCTCCAGGGCTTCATCATCTGCGATCATTAAGCGATACATCTCCACCCTCCTTTTCCGCAGCAGGAATCCGAATCAGAACTGTCGTTCCATGTCCCGGCTCACTGTAGATGTCTATGAGATCTTTTTTACCATAAAATAATTCAAGTCTTTTGAACACATTGCGCGTTCCTAAGCCTGTAGACTGTCCCTTATTATGCTCAGGCGATGGCTCGGAATCCAACTGAAGCAGCGACTTTCGGACCTCTTCGCTCATCCCAATCCCATTATCTGATATGGAAACCCTGACCTCTTCAGGCTCGCAAGCAATAACAAGTTTAATCTCAGCCCCATCCTCCATACCCTCAATGCCATGGACAAAGACATTTTCCAATAAAGGTTGGAGGGTTAGCACTGGAACACACACGCCCAGTCCTCTTTCGTCAATATCCGTTACAAACCGAATCCGATCACGAAAACGGGCTTGTTGAATGGTAAAGTATTCTTTCGCATGCTCCACCTCATCCCTGAGCGGTACCGGACGATCTAACTTTCGGAGGTTATACCGAAGAAGATTGGACATGGTGACCGTCAGATCGCTTGTTGTCTCAGCGCCCTCGAGTAAAGCAAGCTTGGATAGAACATTTAAGGAATTAAAGAGGAAATGCGGATTAATCTGATTCTGCAGAACCTCCAGCTCCAATGCTTTGACCAGCCTGTCCTTCTCCAAGCTTTCTTTCTCTTTCTCAATAAGTTCTTTCAGGTTATCTTGCATGTGCTCAAATGTTCTGGATAATATCCCAAACTCATTATGTTCGTTTATCTGTGGAATAGGAGCTTGTAAATTGCCGTTCGAGATTTGCTGTGCGGTTCTCGTCAACTGCTCGATCGGTCTGGTAATCCTCAGAGATATCCAATAAGCAAACATTACACTGATCAGCGTATTCAAGATAAAGACCGCGACTCCCCAATAATTCATCTGTTTCGTTTGGTCTAGAATTTGTTGATACAAGGGTTGATAATAACTAAGCTCCAAGTCAATGAGATCATGTCCCGCTTCCTGAACGAACGCGGCTGTTTGCTCAGCCTCTTCATAGAAAGTCGCATACGCTAATGAATCTGTACGGCTTAATGCTTGAATTACACTATCTTCTTGCTCCATAAAGGTGTCTATCATATGGTTATAGCTGCGAACTGTAAGCTCCGTCGATGGAATTGTGTTTAGTGCAGACAGGCTTTCCCGCAGTAGCTTCAGCTCATCTCGTTGACGTATATATGCCTCTCGGCTAAGATCGCTTCGATCCGTTATGTAGACATTCAGATCACGGAGATTGTCCTGCGTTTGTTCGGCAATTTGCTTGTATAATAATACCCGATTGAGCATCATATTATAACTTTGCTGTACCGTTATACCACTCTGGAAGATGTAGAACGCGACTGCATTGCTCACAACAAAAAGGGACGGAATCACAATTAACAGCATTCTGCGTATATTCATGGGCTGCCCACCGTTGATTTCAACTGATGTTGGTCCAGAATATTCGTTGGTATATAGTTCTGAATCGGGATAGAGTCCCCGTTGAAAAACGCGTTTAACAATTCAACAGCTTGGGATCCAATCACTTGTGGCTGCTGAACCACCGAAGCCGTCATGTCTCCATTCGCGATACCCTGTCTGGTTACCTCTAAATCATCAAATCCGAATACACTTACATCCGTTCTGTTTGTCATTTTCATTCCTTCAACGATTCCTGCAGCATCCAAGGAGCTAAATCCTACCATCGTCTGAATACCCGCGTACTCATTCAACAAGGCTTCTGTCTGCTGCGCAGCTTGAATCCGTGAAATATTCGATGAGCGAACGGCAACGATCTCATAACCCGGCGTATTGGAAATGATGGAACGGAACCCCTCCAACCTTAGCCGTTGATTGTCTGCGAATTCACTTCCGATAATGACGCCGATCGAACCTCTCCCGGCAGCATCTTTTACTACTAGCTCTCCCATGCGTTTGCCTGCTTCCTTATTATTAGTTCCAACGTAAGCAAGCCGCCGGCTCTCCGGCGCATCCGCATCTACGGTGATCACGGGAATACCAAGATCGATGGCCTGGTTGATCAGTTGAATGTATTGCTGGTCCTTGATCCCCTGCACGAGAATAGCATCCGGCTTCGCAGCAATCGCCTTTTTCAGAAGCCTCGTTTGTTCGGAAGGGTTAATGCGAATCGGACCCATGTAATCGATCTCCATCCCATACTGCTCTGCCGCTTCTTTTGCTCCTTGTTCTACCATTCTCCAGAACGGATTGTCTAACTCCTGAGCAATCAGTACAACGTGTTTCGATGGTGTATTCTCGACTCCGCTCTGATTCATTTCCTGGACCAAATGATCGATTTTCAACGTGGAAGATACAAACTGGAATAAAAAATAGCAGAAAACAAGAAGTATGCTAACTAGCCCTAAAGTCCAACTTTTATGTTTCACGGAGTACCTCCGAGGTGTTTGAGAAAGTCTCAGCATGCAAGCAAAGTATAGCCAATTATATCAAGGAGTAAACGCTATTGGAAGTTCATAATCGAGCTTGTACGCGCATTCATCATCCTTGATAAAAATAATGGGGCTGTCCTAAAAGCCATCTTCCTCATGTCTTTTGGGACAACCCTTCTTTGTTACTACATCAATCAGGAACCGCTTACCTATTCGATGAGACTGGATCAGCGGTTTTTTGTCCGATAGCACATACGGTGGCAGCAAGGCCGGATGACCCGTGCTTGAACGGACACAGGGGCCGCTATTTCATGATTTCGGGGTATTTTTTGAGGTCTTACGGACTCAGATGACGCTATTTGCTTCAAAACTAGCACTAAACTGCTTATTCTGGACAAATAACGGCTCTACGGTCCGCTAGCATGGCGAATTAGTGGTGTTTGCTGCAAATAGCGGCTCGTGTGTCCGCTCCCGCACCTGGTAGAAAAAATCTACTTTTGGGACAGCCCCATTGATTATTAATTCAATTTGGAATTTCACATGTGATATTTATTGGTAACTTTCAGCCTGCACATTATACATTTCAGCATACATTCCGTCTAATTCCATCAGTTGTTCGTGAGTACCTTCATCAATGATTAATTCTTGATGAAGGAGATATATCCGATCTGCATCTTTCGTAGTAGACAAACGATGCGATATCATAATGACTGTTTTATCTTTTGCTGATTCCATGAGATTGTGGTGCATTTCATATTCACTTATTGGATCTAGTGCAGTTGAAGGTTCATCTAGTATCGCGATCCCATAATCTTTATAATAGATTCGCGATAATGCATTTTCTGGATAATAGTAAAACTTTCATCTGTTTTCGCAAAGTATGTTGCTATTGAAAAATGATGCTTCTTTAGTTGGTTGATTGTAACCTATGCAAAGAGGATCGTGGAAATATTTGTAGAATATTGCTGTTAATGAAAGTAAATAATTGAAATCTTAAAAAGGAAGTGTCTCTATGAATAGACATAGTATTTATATTGTATCTGGCATTATAATCGTACTTATAAGCACACCTTTAGCATATGATTTAGTTCGTATTGTATATCGAAATAAAAACTTAACAGGTGAATATGTCCCGATTTTAAATGGGTTTATACACTCGTTAATGTTAATAGGTGTACTGTTATTTGTTTATGGATTAGTAGTCTATATAAAAGATAAAAAATAGGCTGAATTAATTAAATTAATCTTTTGAAAATAAGCGTATTCGAAATTTACTCTGATACGCTTATTTATTTGATGAAAAACAACAATATATTTAAACAGCGCCAATTAAATGAGATTCCAGCATTGTTTTTCAACATATACGCATATCCATCTCTGATAAAAATAATGGGGCTAAGCAATTAATCATAATTGCTTAGCCCCATTTATTATTAATTCAAGTTGGAATTTCACATTTCATAATAGGCAACTATCGCCTACTCGCTTAACTGCACTTACTGTATCCGCAATTTGCGCAAGTCTTGCATCCTTCCACGTTCAGGAGCGCTGCCGCGCCGCAGGATGGGCACAGGTCGCGCGATTGCACTTCGCCCTTCATCGCGATATTCGCAGGCGCGATGGCCGCTGCAATCGGTGCAGGCTCGATGATGTGATGATCGTGGTCGCCATGCTCAGCAAGGTGAGTCTCAAGCGCCTTCGCTACGGCATCCGCGATGGATTCCACGCGGTTCGCGCCGAAGCCGATCGCGCCGGTGCCGCCAATACCCTTAAGGTGCTTGATCAAGAGCTCAACCTTGTTGCCATGATCTCCATAGCGCAGGAACAAGGAGCATACGCGGCCGAGCGCTTCCGCCATTGCAAATACATCAGAACCAGCCTTACCAACGTTGAGGAAGATCTCAGCTGGTGTGTGATCATAATCGTTAATCGTAATATAAGCCATGCCGAATGGCGTATTGATCTTATAGGTTGCCCCGCGGAGCACTTGCGGACGGCGCAAGTAGCTGCTGCCATGGCCAGTCGGTGCTGGCACAGCTGGAGCTGCTGGAGCTGGTGCAGCAGCAACTGCTGCTTCAGCCTTGCCTTGCTCTGCTGCTTCTTCCTTCTTCTCGTCCTTGTTCTCCGTCGTCAACACTTGTACATCGCGGCTGCCGTCACGATAGATCGTTACCCCTTTACAGCCCAGATCGAATGCCAGCTCATACAAGCGCTTCGTATCTTCAACTGTGAAGTCATTCGGGCAGTTCGCTGTCTTCGAGATCGAGCTATCGACCCAGCGTTGGATCGCAGCTTGCGCGCGGATATGATCCTCAGCGGACAAGCTCATCGCAGTCACGAAGTAATCCGGCAGTTCTTCACCTGGGTGCGCGTCAAGCCATTCTTGCGCAATCGGCACAAACTGCTCATCGAAGCCTAGACGGCTCTGACGGTAGAACTTAAATGCGAAGTAAGGCTCGATGCCGGTTGAAGTTCCAACCATCGTTCCTGTGGAACCTGTAGGCGCCTGTGTAATTACGGTTACGTTACGCATACCTTGAGCGCGGATAGCTTCACCCACTTCAGGGTATGTCTCTACGATATTTTTCATAAAGCCGCTCTGCAGGAACTTCTCATCGTCAAACGCCTTGAAGGAGCCCTTCTCAGCAGCGATCTCAGAAGATGCCAGGTAAGATTCACGAGCGATAAAGCCATATAATTTATCAAGGAATTCTAATGATTCCGGGCTTCCGTATCGAATATTAAGCTTAATCATCAATTCAGCAAGACCCATCGATCCGAGACCGACACGGCGTTCTGTTTGTTGATTTTGTTTATTTTCTTCAAAATGATATGGAGTCTTGTCGATTACATTATCTAAGAAGCGCACCGAGTAGCGCGTAACTTTCGCGAGTTCATCCCATGCCACATCTTGATTCTCTTCATCATAGAACTTAGATAGATTAAGAGCAGACAGGTTGCAAACGCCCCAGCCTGGAAGTCCTTGCTCACCACATGGGTTCGTGCAAATGATCGGGTTGAAATACCAGCTGTTCGACATCTGATTGTAGTATTCCATAAACACAACGCCCGGCTCAGCCGATTTCCAAGCGGATTCAATGATAATATTCCAGATCTCGCGAGCTTTAACTGTACGATAATGGATAACTTCCTTACCCATCTGCTTCCACTTATCGAGGTCGCCGTCCCACAGCTCATCGTACTCTGGATCTGTCGTATCCGGGAACACAAAGTCCCAATCCAGATCTTCTTTTACAGCCTTCATAAAGGCGTTGCTGACGCACACAGACAAGTTCGCATTCGTTACTTGTCCCATCGTCTGCTTAACCGTGATGAAGTCCATCACGTCCGGATGCCAATCGTTCATCATCAGCATGAGCGCGCCGCGTCTGCTGCCGCCCTGCTCTATTAAGCCAGTTGTATAGCTAAACAACCCACCCCAGGATACAGCACCGCTGGAAGAGCCGTTAACACCCTTTACAATCGCTCTGCGCGGACGCAAAGATGACAGGTTGATACCAACGCCGCCGCCGCGAGCCATAATTTCAGTCATCTCAGACAAGGTCTGCATAATGCCGCCACGGCTGTCCTTAGGTGAAGGAATAACGTAGCAGTTGAACAAAGTCAACTCTTCGCTTGCTCCTGCTCCAGCAGCAATACGGCCGCCAGGTACGAGCTTCCAATCATCCAGCACATAGCGGAATTTCTCTGTCCATTCGAGCTGCTTCTCTGCGGTTGTTTCTACTGATGCCATCGCGGAGGCTAAGCGGTCCCACATTTCTTCTGGCGTTTTCTCGATCGTAAGGGTCAATTTTTCAGTTGTGGACTGCACGATATCACCACTGCGCAGCTTGACGGATACATCCCGTCCATTTCTTGCTACAACTTCCCCAACTTCCTTCGCAGGAAACTTCGGATCGTCTTTCGTCAATACCAGTACAACATCTCCAACCTTAGTATTGTTTGTATCCGCATCTTTCCAAGCGTAACGATCTAGAAATATTTTTTCGCTTAAACCTTCCAAACGTTGTTTACGCACCGTTTTCAAAGAAAACAACCTCCCGATTCATTTAATTCGACAACTCGCACACAGTGCTTATTTAACACTAATGTATGTAAACACCACAATATATAGTGTGCGAAAATCATTTTACTATACTAGATATAGAAACTCTAATGGTTAATCGTGTAATTTCATCGAAGAACTGCTCAAGATTCAGGTCAAGCTATTATTTTCTCTATGAATCTCGTTATTTTAACACATTGGCAATTTGACACATCGTTAGAATAGCTGTTCTGTTTTGAAAGTCCTATATAGAGCTGTGTATAGACCCGTCCAACATTCCCCAAACTACATATACACTGTACATCCATGTGGAGGGAGGTCCGTAACGTGAATCATAACACAACTAACAATTTTACCGATGAGCGCATCCCCTTCCAGTTTGACCGCAATTGGCTCGAAGAGATGCAGGCCCGTATCGACCGCAATGGCCCCTGGGACGATTGGACATTGTTCCAGCTTGCCTATGAAGCGGAGCAAGCCAAAGTCATTCACCGCTTCGACGAACTTCAGTGCTTAACCCATCTCAGCCAAGTAGAGCCGCTTCCCCATCAATTAGAAACCGCGCAGAAGGTTCTGCATGAAATGCGCGGCCGCGCGATATTGGCGGATGAGGTTGGCCTTGGAAAGACGATAGAAGCAGGCCTCGTCGTCAAGGAATATATGATCCGCGGGCTCGTCAAACGAGCGCTTATTCTCGTTCCGGCTTCACTTGTACTGCAATGGGTACGTGAGCTGAATCATAAATTCGGCATTCCCGCCATCGCGCAGAAGAAGGCATACCAGTGGCAATCAGACATCGTGGTAGCCTCTATGGATACGGCAAAGCGCGAACCGCACCGCTCCATCCTGTTGGAGCAGGAGTACGACATGTTAATTATTGACGAAGCTCACAAATTAAAAAATCGCAAGACGACGAACTATCAATTCATTACTCAGCTGCGAAAAAAGTACTGCTTGCTGCTTACCGCCACTCCTGTACAGAATGACATGAATGAGCTGTACAATCTCATCACCCTGCTCAAGCCTGGACAGCTTGGCGGACAAGGAGATTTCAGCGCCAACTTCGTTGCGGAGAAGCGCGTGCCTAAGAACGAATCCGACCTGCAGCATGAGCTGTCCAAGATCATGATCCGCAATCGGCGCGGCGAAGGCGGCGTTCATTTTACCAAACGCATCGTGAAAAATATTCCGCTAACGCTGTCGCCGGAGGAACTGGCCCTATACCAAGGGGTAACTTCCTTCATCCGCGACCAATATCGAACGGGCGGCGCAGATGTAGGCAGCGCCTTCTCACTCATTACGCTGCAGCGTGAAGTATGCTCCAGCCGAGATGCTGTATTCCTCACACTTGTCAACCTAGCGAAGAAGCTGCCTGAGGATTCACCCATCCGCGATCGGATCTGGGATCTGGTTGACCTAATAAAGAGCATCACGGCGAATACGAAAGCAGAAGCCGCAATCGAGCTGATCCGCGATATGAACGAGAAAGTGATTCTATTTACCGAGTATCGCGCGACACAAGAGTACCTGCTGCAATATTTTCGCAAGCATGGTCTCGTAGCGGTTCCTTATCGCGGCGGTATGAATCGCGGCAAGAAGGATTGGATGATGGACCTGTTCCGCGGACGCGCTCAAGTGATGATCGCCACAGAGGCAGGCGGAGAAGGCATCAATCTTCAATTCTGCCACCATATGATAAACTTTGATCTGCCGTGGAATCCGATGCGAGTGGAACAGCGTATAGGACGCGTTCACCGACTCGGTCAGACCCAAGACGTCAAGATCTACAACTTGTCTACGCAAGGAACAATCGAAGAACATATTCTAAATCTGCTGCACGAAAAAATCAATATGTTTGAAATGGTAATTGGTAGATTGGATATGATTCTGGAGCGATTCGAGCAGCAGGACAGCTTCGAGAAGAGCCTTTCCCGCATCCTGCTCGAAGCGGACAACGAGGACGACATTCAGACTCAGCTGCACTCGCTGGGACATTCCTTGAATTCCATACGGAATGAGCTTCATGAAGAGGTGAACGCGGAAGAGGGCGACAACGCCCTGCAGGCGTTCATCAATCGATTCGGATCTCAAGCAGAAGCGTAACGACTGCGGCAGTGCCACCAGCCGCAATAATGAGGAGGCAGCACAGCATGAACACCGAGCAGGTCACGAGCTTCGTGATGCGCTATCTAGAAGCAACGGGGTGTCACATTATCGAGAAAACGCCCGTCTACGTCACCGTCAAGCTCTCTGAGCAGGCGGATCGGGCCCTGACCAATCGCCCGTATTACTGGGGCTTTGTGGACCGTACCGGAGCAGAAGCGGAAACGATGCGTTTCACCTTCGTATTTGAGCCTGCAGCCATGCCTGTAGAGCGCGGGCCGGTCAGCTATGTCACATCACCCGCCGCGGCTCCTCCAATGCCGCCACAAGCCGTACAAGCCGCTCAGACGACTGATCAGGAGTCACCTGTTCAAGATGCGCCGCCCGACTCTATTCTGCATCGTTACTTCGGGGTGGCTCCTGCATTTACGGGAGGGGGCGGCGGCATCGGACGCATACCTCGGGAAGATGTCAATTATGGAAGCCGGCGCTTGGACCAGCTGATGCAGGCCGCTCGCGAGCACGGACGCTTCCACATGCTGTTTGACCAACAAGCATCTACAGGCTCTCCTGAGTCCGCTGCGCGCGGTACACGGCTGTCTAAAGCATACGAGCCATGGCTGCTGATCAATCTTAAGCTTGAATTTGCCTGCGACTTGAAACGTGAGGAGATCCATTCCTTCGGCATCTCATGTGTCTCCGGTCGAGTGCTCGAACGCTTCATGGAACGGTTGACGCATCGTGAGCTGACTCCTAAGCTGCCGCCGCATGTCCATACGATGACGTGGCGGTATTCGATCGAACAGCTCGTGGATATCGTCGAACAAGCGGTCAGAATCCAGATCGAGCCTTATGATATTGATTGGGCAATTGACGCAAGTGAGCGATTGGAGGACGAAATGGCGAGGTTAGCCTCCTACTACGAGCCGCTGCTGGAACAAGAACAAGAACAAGGACAAGGACAGGAACAAAAAAAGCCGGCACCCGCTTCTACAGGAAAACGCACACAAGCGATTAATAACGAACCAACGTCAACTGAGGACGAACCGGAAGCTGTCAAGCCGTCTCAACTTACGCTGCGAGAGCAATATGAAATGCGGCAGAAGGAGATTCGCTGGCAATTTGAACCGCGAATTGTCGTTCAGCTGATTAACTCGGCTATCGTTCATCTTCCCTTTGGAGATGAAATGCTTACTACATAAGGGGGAAGAACCAGCTCGAATCCTGTTGTTATCGTGTGTTATGAGCAATTGCGCCACATTACGGCAAAAATAGAATGAATATTTTGTTCCTCTCATCCCCTAAAGTGACAGTCTTTTATAGGCTTGTCCCATACAATGAGTGAAATGGATTATTTCGGGACATACCTATATTAAAATGTCAGTTGAGGTAGAGGTGAGATAGAAATGAACCGCTCAAAATGGATGAAGCCGCTAATTCAAATCGTCTCGGCAGCCGTGTTAACTTCAACGCTGTCTGCCGGGATCTCCTTTCTGATCATTGCAGGAAACGACTCCTGGAAACAATCGCACAAGCCTTCGCATGCCTCGATGTCTGCGCAAGTATCCAACAATAAGCTCGATATCGTTCTAGCAAGCGCGCCAGTCCGTCCGAAATCCTCAGCAACGAGCAGCATCCAGCAAGCCGTAAAGGATGCGATCCAAGCTCTATCCCAGCATGAGCCCTTTACTTCATGGAAATATGCAAACACTAGCATTCAGCCGCTCGGTCCAGGCACCCACGGTTGGATTATTCACATCACGTCGCAGAAGAACAAATCACTTGGTTATTTGATCATCCACGCGACGGAAAACGGCGATTATTCTCTTACGGAATATGGTACAGGCGAGAACTATCCTTTCGCGCAGCATACGTTGGACAACGCTTTAGCTTCTTTAGACCTGAACGATCAGAAGTCGGTCATCATTACTCCATATTACGTTCAGCCATTGTTAACGGTATGGAAGCTAGAGCATGAGTCAGACGTACAATGGATAGAAGCCCAATCAGGCGAGGTGCTGCCGACACAGAACGATCAATGGATGAAGATGGCTCCTTTTGTTACAGCCAAGCTCAGCACGAGCGGCGGCATGACCACAGATCATGTTCTATTTCAGACTGAAGACTGTTCACTTACAGCGCAAGCGCCTTCCAAGCTTCAGTCATTCGATCCTTATGATCAGATTGGTTGGATGGATGAAACACGCAGGGTCGAAGGTGAAACCGCTCAGCGATTGCTGAAGCAATGGCAGCCCTTTAAGGGTTCGAAGCAGCTCGTATACGTTCAGCGCGTAGAAAGCAGCGGCACATTCGACACGGCGATGAACTTCCCATACGCGGTTGTAGGCGATCAAGTCTGGAAGGATTCCAGTAAGAGCGCCGCCGAAGCTAATATTCGATACATCGCCGTACAGCCAACAGGCGAAGCGAGTGTGCGTTATGTATCCGAAAAGAGTATTCTACAGCAAGGATATCTGTCTCCAGTTCGCCCACTCGTTCCATAGCTTCCTATGTCACCTTCAACAGCATTGCAACATAAAAAATCGCCCTCCATTAACCTGCGCTTTGCTGCGCGGCATGATGCTGGGCGATTTTCTTGTTCTCGTTTACGTCATTTTGGTCCATTTTCGATTGCGCATTCGGTCAGTGATCCGTACGATTACATGCTTCATAGGCTTGCCAGCTTGTCCAATCCGTCCAGCCGTCATCTTCATGCTTAATGGCATTACTCCAAACCAGCGAACAGACCACTGTTCCTTTTTGCGCACCTTTTGTTCTTTGCGAGCTTCCTTTGGTGTTTCCATATATGTGACTACTTGCTCAGTAATGTATTTAATCAAATCATCACGTTTGCTCTTGCTCATCATGCACACCTCACATTTATTGATTTACTACTATTGTGAACGACCGTCCGCCCTTTTAAACACGTTTCCAGTAAACCGATAGCATGTCGAATGCTTGGGTTGTACAGGCTATTATTGAAGTCAGTATCGGAAATGAGGTGCGATCCATGAAGATGCACAGATCATTAATCCTTCTAATGATATGCCTGTGCTTGATGGATATTGGATTGCTTCCAGCTGCAGCTGCAGCAGAACCGGCTCAACTGGAGCAACAACACAGTAGCGGTCCGCCAAATTCAGACACCCAACTGTTCCCTGCCCCACTCGTATTAATTGATGCAGGGCACGGCGGCATCGATGGTGGAACCAGCTACCAGGATGTATTAGAAAAACACATCAACTTGGCTATAAGTCAGAAGCTGTATTTGCTTCTTAAGAGCAAGGGTATTCCCGCGGTGTTGAATCGAACAGGCGATTATGCACTAAGCGATGATAATCGCTGGTCTGCTTCGCGTTCACGGCATCTCCGAGATCTTGCTCAACGGTATCAGTTGAGTAAAGAATTGCCGGTAAGTATATATGTCAGCATCCACGTCAATTGGAACAAAAATAAGAACTCCCGCGGTGCAGTCGTGCTGCAACAGGAAGAGGGACGCAGCCATTTGCTAGCCACTACGATCCAGCAACATCTTAATGCCTTGTATGGCAAGCGAGCTGCTCATGCAGTGGAAATAGGCAATACCTACTATTTGCTGCGGAAAGTGAAGCAGCCCGCTGTCATTGTCGAAACTGGCTTTATTAGCAATTCGATCGACCGTGAGCTGCTGACTTCCTCGCGCGGACAAGCTGCAATTGCACAGCGAATCTGTGACGCATTAGAGCATTACCTGCTGTTATATCATTGAGTGTACAATGGAGGCGGCGGATTGTCCTTCAATTCAGATACGCGAACGAACTGAATATGCTGCTGGGCGGAAGGAATGACACGATGCAGCACCGCCGAAGTATTAGCGCCGCCTACTCCTACATGGCCGATAACGACAAATGGATTCTGTTTGTTCAACAGCTGCATGACCTTCGACCATTGTTTCGATACATGCGCTTCCGTCACTTTATCGTCGAGAAACAGATGGTTGTTAATGACTGGCACACCCAGTTCTCTGCCTACTTCACCTATAACGGAGCGATAATTGGTACGGCTGTCGAGAAAGAACATCCCTTTCTCTTTGCAGACCTTTAACACAATGCGCATAATTCGTTTATCGGCAGTTACCTTGGAACCCATATGGTTGTTCATCCCGACAGCATGCGGGACGTTGTCAATCGCTTGTCTGACCCGAGCCTCTACCTCTTCATCGGATTGATTGACCATAATAGCTCCCGGCCCGAGCCACTTTGGATGAGCTTGCATTGGCTCCATCGGCATATGTACGATGACATCGTGTCCGTAGCGATGTGCCGATTCGGCATCTTCTTTTGTCGTTTGCATGAACGGCATAACCGCTACCGTAATTTTCACTGGCAATTGCAGCATCTTCTCTGTTCCAACCATCCGATTGCCAAAGTCGTCAATAACAATCGCAACTTGCTTATTGTGTTCAGGAATGGATCGCTCAGGATTTGCCAACACTGGATGAATAGGCACTCCTAAGCTTGCTGTCAACGCAATGCATAAGATCATAATCACGAAGCATCGGGTTGTACGTTGTCGAAATACTTTCATCATTTTCATGAGACTCGCCTTCTTCAACTAGATATTCTAGGACAGCCCTATTGGGCTGAATCTACCCTTTAATATGCACCAACATTAGGTATCATCATGCAGTCGCATAATAATATGTCAGTTGGAATTGACAAGCTAGAGCAAAAGCCCTAAGATGTTAAGTGCGCAAAATTTGTAGAATGAAGGTGATTATGACAATGTCTTATCAACCGATTGTGAAACATAAGAGACTATCCGAAGCCAACTTAGACCGAAATATGAACTTGGGACAGATAGTTGTCACCCTTCAAGACGGTACTCAACTTCGAATCATCAACAATAACGGCACGAAGTCGATCACTCGCTTGTTGACGAAACCCTGCCCGATATGCCGAAAAGATTTCTTCTGTTCTTGCTTTGACAGCTATGTTGAAAGCATTGACGAACAGCTAGAAGAGATGGACTGGCAGAAGCAATAAAGCGATCATGACAAATCCCCCTGAAACGCTCCGGATACTAGTCCGGGTCAGTTCAAGGGGATTTTTCATCTGAGCATATCGTTATTGTGTCCGATCATCTTAATCCCATACATCCACCACTGGATGTCCCCTATACACCTGAGCTAGATGCTCTCCGTTCATGTTTTTCACCATAGACCCGGATTTCCCCATTGCCACATGCGTTCAAGAACTAATTCGATAAACAGCAGTTGACTTATTGGAAATAATACCCTATATTTTATACATAACCATTTGGTTATATGTTAGGAGGAAGAGCATGGCTGACCTATACCGCGGGATATCGGATCCGATTCGAAGAAGAATCCTGCAGATGCTTGCTCAAGGCGAGCGGAATCAGAGTGAGCTTGTCCAGTCCTTTACGATCTCCCAGCCAGCTATTAAGAAGCATCTTGCAATTCTGCTTGAAGAGGATCTCATCTTAGAGCGGAAAGACGGAAAGTACCGTTGGTACCGACTGAATGGACCTGTGATGCAGCAATGCTACAGGCAGCTTCAGCAGGATCTAGGATTTATGATGGAATTGAAGCTTACCCAATTCAAACACTATGTAGAGGAGAATACGAACGATGAATGAGCCGATTACTTCCGTTAAACGCAGCATCATGATTCATGCGACACCAGAGCAAGCTTGGACCACCCTTACGGAGCCTGCAGAACGAAACCGATGGGAAACGAATCAATGCGAGCTGGAGCTTGTACCTGGCGGTGTTATCCGTCTCGATTATGGTTGGGGTGTCACGTACGGCGGAATTGTGAAAGAGCTTGAACCGAACAAGAGATTGGTACTGGAGGATGAGGAGCAGCAGCTCACGATATGGAGCATTGAACCGCATGCCGAGGGCTGTGTAGTGTCGATTGAATATCTCGGACTCTGGAGCGGCGAGCTTGGTCTGATGGCAGCTGATAATATGGCTTTCGGTACTTATCAGTTCATGCGGAATATGAAAACGGTGCTTGAATTCGGTCAGGATATTCGCTCGACGTTCTGGAAGAGCTGGATTGGCGCAGACCATCGAACGTATGAGGAGGGATCTCTCATCGGCACCAAGGTTGTTCACACGATTCCTGGAACGCCGGCATACAATCTGCTGAAGGAGGGAGATATCATCACATATGTGAACGGTTCCCCGATCGCTGTCTATGATGATCTGGAAATGGTGATTACCGAGCAAGACGTCGGCAAGAGCTTACAACTTCATTTCATTAGAGATGGAGTTTCCTTCGAGATCGAGTTGACGACTGCAGCTTATAGAGCAACCGTTGAGATTGTGAACTAACCATTCAGAATAATAAGAAAAGATTATAGTTCCCATTGATGATACTGATAGAGATGCTTATAATATGATTAAATATTCCATATTTTATCATGTGCTTTCATTGATGAATGAAAGGGGTTTTCCCGTGCATCTCTACCCTGAACATGGTTGCAGTTCAGCCTTTGATCATGCCGTTATCGGTATGGCGATATTTTCATTAGATGGAACACTGCTTAAGGCCAACCGTGCCTTGTGTGATCTGTTTGCATGTGGAGAGATGGAGCTAGCCTCTAAGTCCTCTAATAACGGAATATACCGGAAGCATATAGACGAGATCGTGCAGCATATTCAGATCTTAATGTCTCATGATACGAACCAGATTAGGCTCCAACAGCATTATTCCTCTCCCACCGGAGATGACATTCCTATAGATGTAACCCTTTCGATATTGAAAAATGATCATGCTGTGCCCCACTCGATTCTCGCTCAATACCAAGAACGATCAGACCTCAAACAACTCCACTCCTTGCTTCTTGCATCAGGGGAGAGGCTCGAGAAGTCTGAAGCCTCATTCCAGCAGCTGCTGGAAGATCTGCCTCTCTCCGTGCTTATTACACGTGAAGGAGTCGTTCAGTATGTCAACCGTACAGGACTCCGAATGATTGGTGCCGATACACTTGAGAAAGTATTAGGAATGAATACGTCCAGCATCGTAGATCGTTCTTACCATAAGCATCTGACAGACAGACGGCGAAGATATCGTGATAAGGAGAAGATCGGAAATGTCATTTATCTGATCAACTGCCTCGATGGAGAACAGAAATTCGTCGATGGATTCTCGCTTCATATCAATTATAAAGAGGAAAGAGCGGTTGTTGGTGTGTTTAGAGACATCACCGATCAAAAGCGCGATGAAGAGCGGCTCATGCAGTCTGAGAAGCTGTCGATCGCTGGACAATTAGCAGCAGGCATAGCCCATGAGATACGCAACCCGCTGACTTCTATCAACGGATTTATCAAGCTGATCAGTTCTTCACAACGTCATGAACCTCGTTACTTTGAAATTATTGATTCTGAGCTGAAGCGGATTGAATTGATTGTGAATGAACTGCTGATCCTGTCTAAACCTCAAGCGACCCATGAACTCAAGCCTACTGAGATCGTGTCTATGCTGAAGCAGGTCGTCACGTTAATGAGTGTGCAAGCCGCTATGAAGAACGTGGAGATTGAGTTCAACGATCAGTGCCCGCCAATCTGGATATATAGTGAAGCGAATCAACTGAAGCAAGTATTTATTAACTTGTTGAAAAATGCGATGGAAGCGATGCCTAAAGGTGGATCTGTTCAAGTTATCGCCGAACCTGATGGCGATATGATTCTGATTCAAGTACAGGATGAAGGCTGCGGCATGCCGCCCGAGATGCTGAATAAGATCGGACAGCCCTTCTTTTCGACGAAGGAATCAGGCACTGGTTTGGGTCTCATGATCACTTACAATATTATTCATAATCATGGTGGAAGCATTGCTGTTCATAGCTTGCCTGATGTTGGCACGACATTTACCGTTAAGCTTCCAATCCTATCCGAAGAGGAACTATCACTGTTATAAAAGAGCAATGCCCCGGAGTAATAAACTCCGGGGCTTCTTACATTACAATTATTCACCAGATACGTTGCGATAATGCCCTGCCATAGGATTCGTCTCGCCATGTGTTATGACAGCTTGCGCAGCCGCGATACGAGCTAATGGAATACGATAAGGCGAGCAACTCACATAATCTAGTCCTGCGAGATAGCAGAAGAAGATCGATTCCTTGTCCCCGCCATGCTCTCCGCATATGCCTGTTTTCAGAGATGGCTTCACGTTTCTGCCCGCGTTAACTGCATATTCAATCAATTGACCGACTCCCTCAGTGTCCAGCACTTGGAACGGGTTATGTGGAAGCAGCTGCTTATCCACATAATGCGCCAAGAACTTGTTCTCCGCGTCATCGCGGCTATAGCCGAAGGTCATCTGCGTTAAGTCATTCGTTCCGAAGGAGAAGAAGTCAGCATGAGCCGCGATCTGCTTCGCTGTCAGAGCGGCGCGCGGAACCTCGATCATCGTGCCGATCTTGTATGCCATTTCGCCGCGCTTCGAATCATTCATGATGACGCTGACCATCTGTTCAACACGCTCACGAAGCATCTTCAGCTCATTCGCATGCCCTACAAGCGGAATCATGATCTCTGGAAATACACGTACACCTTCCTTCAATACTTGTGCAGCAGCAAGCGCAATCGCTTCGATCTGCATATCATAGATCTCGGGATATACGATGCCTAAGCGGCATCCGCGCTGTCCAAGCATTGGATTCACTTCATGCAGATCGTGAACCTTACGGATCAAGGACATCAGTTCTTCCCTCTCCCGCTCAGCCGCATCGTCAGCAGTAGACAGCCTAGCCAGCTTCTGCTGAAGCTCCGTTTCCTTAGGCAGGAATTCGTGCAATGGCGGATCGAGCAAGCGAATCGTAAACGGCAATCCATTCATCGTGCGGAACATGCTCTCGAAGTCGGCTTGCTGCATCGGCAGCAGCTTATGCAGCGCCTCTTGGCGCTGTTCCAGCGTCTCCGCCAGAATCATATCCTGCACAACAGGCAGTCTGTCTGGCGCGAAGAACATATGCTCCGTGCGGCACAAGCCTATGCCTTCTGCGCCGAACTGACGAGCGATCTCCGCATCATGCGGATTATCCGCATTCGCGTATACTTTAAGGGAACGAACATCATCCGCCCACTGGAGGATCTGTTCAAGCTCAGGTGTGATCTCGGCATCACGCAGCGATGCTGCCCCCACAATGACACGGCCGCTTGCTCCGTCAAGCGTGATCCAGTCACCTTCCGCAAATATCTGCTTGCCGCTTACCATGCGCTTCTCCTCTGGAAGGATACGCAGCGATTCGCAGCCGCATACGCAAGACTTGCCCATTCCGCGCGCGACTACCGCCGCATGGCTCGTCATTCCCCCACGGCTCGTCAGCACGCCTTCAGCCGCCAGAACGCCATGAATATCTTCCGGCGTCGTTTCAGGACGTGCCAGTATCACCTGCTTGCCTAAGCGGCTCCATTCAGCCGCAGTATCCGCATCGAATACGAGCTGACCGACCGCAGCGCCAGGCGATGCAGGAAGGCCTACAGTCAGAACCTCATGCTTCTCCTGCTCATCGAGCCCTCTATGCAGCAATTGATCCAGATGCGCCACCTCGATCCGTTGGATCGCTTCTTCCTTCGTAATGAGCTTCTCTTTCACCAGATCGACAGCGATCTTGAAGGCTGCCTGCGCAGTGCGTTTTCCGGTGCGCGTCTGCAGCATGAACAATCGCTCGTTCTCAACCGTAAATTCAATATCCTGCATATCCCGATAATGAAGCTCTAATTGCTTAGCAATATTCTCGAGCTGTTGATATAGCTTCGGCATGACATCGTGCATCGTCTCAATTGACAATGGGGTACGAACCCCAGCTACTACATCTTCTCCCTGCGCATTAATCAGATATTCACCAAACAATCTGTGTTCACCTGTGGAAGGATTACGAGTAAAGACGACACCGGTGCCCGAATCATCGCCCATATTGCCATACACCATGCTCTGAATATTCACTGCTGTTCCCTGATGATCTGGGATATGGTTGATTCGACGGTAAATGATTGCCCGCGGATTGTTCCACGATTGAAACACCGCCTCAACAGCCAGTTGGAGCTGCTCGTATACATCTTGCGGGAAAGGACGTCCTTCGTATTTGTAGATAATCTCTTTATATTGTTCAATCAAGCCCTGCAAGCCTTCAACAGGAATCTCCTGATCCTGCTCAACCCGCAGCTCATCCTTCAATCGATGCAGCAAGATTTCAAACACACGTGATTCGATCCCTAACACAACCGATCCGAACATCTGGATTAAACGACGGTAGCAGTCGTATGCGAAGCGAGGATTGTTCGTGCGTTCCGCCAATCCTACAACTGTCTCATCATTCATGCCCAAGTTCAGAATCGTATCCATCATGCCCGGCATCGATGTAACCGAACCTGAACGAACCGAAACGAGAAGCGGATGACTCGGGTTGCCAAACTGCTGCCCCTTTTCCTTTTCCAGCTCATGCATGGCTTTGTGAATCTGATCAAGCAGCACGCTCGGGATGCGATTGCCTGATTTATTATAAAAGTGACATGCCTTTGTCGTTATCGTAAATCCTGGAGGAACCGGCAAATCTAGCGCTGTCATCTCCGCCAAGTTCGCCCCCTTACCCCCAAGCAGCGACCTCATGCTCGCGTTTCCTTCGCGAAAAGCGAAAATGAATTTATCCATTATAGGTTCCCCTCTCTACTATTCGTACAGGTCCTGTATTTCAGCTATTACAGCAATTGCAGTTATTGGCGAATTCTGAGCCGCGCTATTTTATGACTTCGACTTACAATCCTCTTTATGACATACACCGTAGATCTTCTTAACGCCCTCCGTTGGAATCGTTGCGATCAGTTCACCGCAAGCTTTGCACAGGATCGCCCCTAGCTCATGTTGTTGAACCTCTTCTCTGATATTGCTATGCATACATAACAGCTCCCTTCTGTTTATGTTCTACTTCAGCAATGTGACCAGCAAGATCAATCACACGCGACGCATAGGCCCATTCATTGTCATACCAGGCTAACAGCTTAACTTGATCGCCAATAGCCATTATGCTCAAGCCGTCAATTGTGGCGGACTTGTCATTGCCGATATAATCCGAGGACACGAGCGGCAGCTCGTTATAGCTGATATACTTGCCGATCGGCTGGCTCATCGCATGGATGAAGCATTGCTTGATATCATTTGTATCAACAGTCATGTTCAACTGCACTTGCAGATCCAAGAGAGATACATCCTGCGTAGGAACTCGAACCGAGTTGCCATTGATCTTCGCTGCCAAATGAGGAAGCACATCGATTAGCGCCTTACCCACTCCCGTCGTTGTCGGGATGATCGCGTTCGTACAAGAACGCGCGCGACGCAGATCCTTATGCGGGTTGTCAATATGATTCTGATCGCTGGTAAATGAATGCACTGTGGTCATCCAGCCCAACTGAACACCGAACGCTTGGTCCAAGATGTGAAGCACCGGCGCGATACAGTTTGTTGTGCAGGATGCGGCGGATACTAGCCAGTGCTTCTCAGGATCGAATCGATGCTGATTGACACCCATGACTACCGTTAGATCCATATCCCTGCCAGGAGCGGTAATCAGCACACGATTCGCGCCCGCTTGAATGTGTTTCTTCGCACCGGATCGATCATTGAATTTACCCGTCGCGTCAATTACGAGATGAACGTCGTGCTTGCCCCAATCCAGATTCTCTGGATTGCGCTCCGATGCCACTGGAATGTGCTTGCCGTTCACAATAATTCCGGTTTTGTCTGCTTCTACTGTTGCCCCCCATATGCCGTGAACGGAGTCATATTTTAGTAAGTGAGCTAATGTAGGGATCGTGCTGGTGGAATTGATCATCACGAGCTCCAAATCCTGATTTCGATCTGACAGTAATTTTCGGATACTTAACCTCCCTATGCGGCCAGTTCCGTTAAGTCCTATTTTCAAATTCTCACCCCACACATTAAGTATGACTTTATAATAATTTATGACGTACTATATATCAATAGTTTTTTATTAATACGTCATAAATATTTGTGGATTATGAATGCGCATTGCAATTCGTACAGATTTCTAATTGAATCTAAATCATTATGACTCTTATTTCATTTATATAAGACACATATTAACTCACCACTGCAGCACAAATAGCACACATGTCACGATGCGACGCTCGCGATCAAGTGTGCTATTCTATTCGGCTGTATCGCCATGTCAGGGCTTATTGTACCAGCAACATCGGTATGCCGTTTCTCAGCTGCTTGTACACGTGCGTCTCAGTCCCATCCGAGCATGCAACGCCTTTGCCGCATATCGTAAGACGGTTTTACCCCGTTATCTCACTTTTCGAGCACATTACCGACTCTGTAACGGGGTAAATGCTCTTCTGTCAATAGAGTGGACACTCTTAAGTTATGCTGCTCTCTCGTAGTACAATTGCTCAAATCGTACCGGCGACATATATCCGAGGGTACTGTTAGATCGCTTTCGGTTGTAGAAGAACTCGAGGTAGCGGTA
>NZ_JBTGUH010000006.1:0-315691 GCF_054343325.1 Paenibacillus marinisediminis | reverse complement strand
AGCCAGGATCAAACTCTCCATAAAAGTGTTTGACTTGCTCATTTGTATTGCTGACGAGTTTAACTCGTTAATTTCTAACATTCGCTCGTTGTTCAGTTTTCAAAGAACAATATTCATTCCGAAGCACTTTCTCGCTTCGTTTCGCCCTGTCGTTCAGCGGCGACTTAATTAATATACCACATGGGCAATGCCAATGCAAGCATTTCTTTAAAAAAACTTTAAACATCCGGAAAACCACATAACAGCTGTCTTTATACCGCTATATCTCTTACAGTTTACAGTCAGCTCTTAGCGATCTCCGGATTCGATATCCTATCCTACTTAACAGCTACAATAGACTCTATCCATAGCTGCTTGTCCTTAACTAGTTGTTCTATCGTCCCGTTAATGCTTACCCATGGACGGGTTGGATATTGGTTATCAATAAATACAATTCTACCTACTCGACCATCGCTAAGCTTAACAACGGTTCCTTGAGTTAAATTCATCATCTTATGAATGAACGTTAGCACCATCTGAGGATCGAGCTTGCCAAAGGATGCTTCTTGCAGCTTCTCTAGTGTTAAGAAAGGCGACTCTGCCCTTCTATATACACGATCCATTGTCATCGCATGAAACATATCTGCTATAGCAACTATCTTGGCATACACGTGAATCTTCTCGCCTGATATTCGTAATGGATAACCCTGTCCATCAATACGCTCATGATGTTGAAGAGCCGCTAACTTCACACCATCATTGAGGGCAGGTGTGTTACGGAGTATTTCATAGCCAAACTGAGTATGGCGTTTTATTTCAAGCTGTTCATTAGGTGTCAATGTATCGCGCTTGTTAAGGACATCGTCGTCTAGCTTTATTTTTCCGATATCATGCAGCAGTCCAGCCAGTGCAATCTGCATTCCTTCCTTGGGCGGCATGTCAATCCATTGCCCTATGAGGTAAGAGGTTAACGCTACCGCAATGGATTTATGTATCAAGTAGTTAGACATATCTTTATTCAAGTGCTCATGAAGCTGGGATCTAACTGCCATCGGGTGAAATTGTTTAATATGTACAATGAGCTTTTCCAATAAGCTGCGCAATTCGAATATAGGAATACGAATTACAGCGGATGTTCCCATCATCTTGTCGACATGTGATGCAAGTTCCATCCATATTTCAAGAAATATTCGCTCTTCTTCTGACACCTGCTGCAAGTTGACCGCAGGCAAGCTCCCCTCATCTTTCGAAGGATTCGTTCTGGCTGAAGCTTGTTCTTTATCCGTATTGCGTTCTATTTCAAGCTGATGAATCATAAATGCATCCAATACTTCAAGATCTCGATTAGATAGAACTCGATTCTTAGACATCAATAGACCTCCGAGAACCGAATATACATCTTGAGCTAATCGTTCACCCGGATTGACTTGGGCTAGTGGAATCATCACCATTAACCTTTCACACTCCTAGCTAGTATCTACAACTAAGTTATAATGCCTCCACAACAGGTCCATTACGCATGACACCATCTGCAGCAAACATATTCATTTCGAACCTATATGATCGTATCTATAACATTAGATAATATTGAGCATGAACAGATCATGAATCGCTCTAACCTTCATTCTACCAATATCTCCCCGCAAAATGAATAGGGACGCACTATCCTGCGTCCCTATACTTTAAAACTTTATATTATTCTTCATCACTTGAAGATGTTTCTGTTCCATCGGAAGTTTGGTCCTCAATCTCCTCTTCTTCCTCTTCCGCCTTATCACAGCGGGTAACAGTTGCAACTGCATCCTCATCGCGAATATTAATGATCTTAACGCCTTGTGCATAACGTCCCATTTGCGAAATGCCGTCAATGCTAGTACGTATGATGGTACCTGATGCCGTAATAACCATTAGATCATCTTCGTCATTAACGATCTTCAGACCCACAACCGCACCATTCTTATCTGTAACGTTGATCGTCTTAATACCTTTACCACCGCGGGTCTGGGAACGGTAATCACCGATAGGGGTGCGTTTACCATAACCTTTTTCCGTGATGATAAGAACATCAAGCGCTGGATCAATGACATCCATATCAATAACATAGTCTTTATCATCAAGCGCTATACCCTTAACGCCTGTAGCGGATCGACCCATAGAACGAACATCCTTCTCCGAGAATCGGATCGACATGCCCGTGCTTGTTCCCATGATGATCTCCTGCTCACCATCCGTCAGCTTGACACCGATCAAGGAGTCTTCTTCACGCAAGTTAATAGCGATCAGACCTCCCTTGCGGATGTTCACGTAATTATCCAGAGGCGTCTTCTTCACTATACCTTCACGTGTGGCGAAGAACAGGTACTGATCTTCGTTGAATTCCTCTACCGGAATAACCGCTTGAACCTTCTCACCCTGCTCAACCTGAAGCAGGTTTATGATCGGTGTTCCACGAGCAATTCGGCTCAAGCCAGGAATCTCATATGCCTTAATGCGGTACACCTTGCCTTTGTCGGTAAAGAACATCAGATAATGATGCGAGTTCGTAACGAACATATGCTCAACGAAATCATCATCCTTCGTTCCCATACCTACAACGCCTCGACCACCCCGCTTCTGACTGCGGTATGTCGTAACAGGCAAACGTTTGATGTATCCGCTGTGTGTAACCGTAACGATAACATCTTCACGCGGAATGAGATCTTCGTCGAGGATGTCTTCACCGATCGTAATCTCCGTGCGGCGCTCATCCCCATACTTCTGCTTGATCTCTTCCAACTCATCGTAAATGATATTCAAGACGAGTTCCTCACTGCCGAGAATTTCTATATACTCAGCAATCTTCTTCATCAGCTCGTTATATTCTTCTTCAAGTCTCTCTCGCTCCAAGCCTGTGAGACGGCGAAGACGCATATCCAAGATCGCTTGTGCTTGATCATAGGATAAGGCAAAACGTTCGATCAAGCTGTTGCGCGCTTCCTCATCACCGCGAGAACCGCGAATGATCGCTATTACTTCATCCAGATGGTCAAGCGCTACCTGCAAGCCCTCAAGAATATGGGCTCTAGCTTGTGCCTTCTTCAGATCGAATTCTGTTCTACGGCGAATGATCTCAACCTGATGCTGGACGTAGTAATAGATGACTTCGCGCAGATTCAACAAGCGCGGTTCATTATTAACCAGAGCGATCATATTTACGCCGAAGTTCGATTGCATCTGCGTATGGTGATATAGATTGTTTAAGACAACGCTTGGATTCACATCGCGGCGAAGCTCGATCACGATGCGCATACCGTTGCGGTCGGACTCATCACGCAAGTCGGTAATACCTTCAATACGTTTCTCGCGTACGAGTTCAGCGATCTTCTCTACAAGACGCGCTTTATTCACCTGATACGGAATTTCCGTTACGATGATACGAGCCTTGCCGCCATTCTCCTCGATCTCAGCTCTAGCTCTCATCGTAACAGAGCCTCGACCAGTTGAGTAAGCACGACGAATGCCTTCTCTTCCCATGATTAAGCCTGCTGTAGGGAAGTCCGGACCTTTAATATATTCCATAAGGTCAAGCGGTGTCAGTTCCGGATTGCGGATGAATGCTTGTACCCCATCGATAACTTCTGTTAAATTGTGCGGTGCAAAGTTTGTCGCCATACCGACCGCAATACCTGATAGACCATTAACGAGTAAGTTAGGGAAACGGGTTGGTAATACGACCGGTTCTTTCTCTTCTCCGTCATAGTTGGGTGCATAGTCTACCGTATCTTTATTCAGATCGCGCAATAATTCCATCGCAATCTTGGATAATCTCGCTTCTGTATACCGCATCGCAGCCGCAGCGTCACCGTCGATCGAACCGAAGTTACCATGGCCGTCGACCAACATGTACCGCAGAGAGAAATCTTGGGCCATACGAACCATTGTTTCATAAACTGCAGAGTCACCATGTGGGTGATACTTACCTATAACTTCACCGACGATTCTCGCTGATTTCTTATGTGGCTTGTCCGGTGCCATGCCTAGCTCCGACATCGCGTACAATATACGGCGATGAACCGGCTTCAGACCGTCGCGCACGTCAGGCAGCGCACGACTCACGATGATACTCATCGCGTAATCTAGAAAGGATTCCTGCATCTCCGTACCAATGTCACGATCCTTGATATGCGATTGTTGTTCTTCTGCCATGCTGGACCTCCTTCAAATTGTTCGTTAACAGCGTCCGCATTGGTATGATAACAGCCATATCTCGCTCCGCCGAGGGATCGTATTGCTCACAAGAAAAAACGGCATGATTCCCTTGCAGGAAACAGCACCGCCTTCCCTCTAATAATGGCAAAAAAACCTTTGTTTATCGCTATACTTATTATATTACTTTCACAAATAAGAAACAATTAAACGTTCACTTCATTCGGCTTTATATCCGAACAATTAAGCCGAACTCCCTCTTCTAATGCATCTTAACCAAGCGGATGGTTGGACTTACTATCATTCATTATACCATGAAATGAAGCCATTACCGTACATAATCGTCAAAGTGGAGCCGTTAGCGTTAATCATACTCTTCTTACCGCTTACCGAATCCATAATGACTAATAAAAACACGAGACTGGAAGAAGAAATTCTTATTCCACTCTCGTGTCGTATATTCATGAAGTCATCAACGAACTTAGATGTCCAAGTTCTTAACAAACTTCGCGTGCTCTTGAATAAAATCACGGCGGGGTTCAACTTGGTCACCCATCAGCGTATCAAAGATCTCGTCAGCCCGCTTCGCATCGTCTACCGATACTTGCAGCATCGTACGACTCTCTGGATCCATCGTCGTTTCCCACAGCTGTGTAGCATTCATCTCGCCAAGACCTTTATAACGCTGTACGTTGACCTTAGCTCCTTCACCGAACTCTGCGATGATCTCATCGCGCTGCTTCTCACTATCAGCATAGCGAATAACTTTATTACGCTCCACCTTGAAGAGCGGGGGTTGTGCGATATAGATATAGCCTCGCTCAACGAGCTGTCTCATATAGCGATAGAAGAACGTTAGGAGCAGCGTGCGAATATGCGCTCCATCAACGTCAGCATCGGTCATAATAACGACCTTGTGGTAACGAGCCTTGGTGATATCGAAATCTTCACCAATACCGGTGCCGAGTGCTGTAATAATGGCGCAAATCTCCGCGTTGGACAGCACTTTATCCAAACGAGACTTCTCTACGTTCAGAATCTTACCGCGTAGCGGCAGGATCGCTTGGAAATGACGATCACGCCCTTGCTTCGCCGATCCACCCGCAGAGTCACCTTCGACAATGAAAATCTCACTGATGGAAGGATCCTTGGAGGAGCAATCCGCGAGCTTGCCTGGCAGCGAGCTCACTTCAAGCGCACTCTTGCGGCGAGTTAACTCGCGCGCACGTTTAGCTGCTTCACGAGCACGTGCAGCTTGTGTTCCCTTCTCCAGAATCTTGCGAGAGACAGCCGGATTCTCAACGAGGAACTGCATGAATTTGTCCGCAAATACCGATTCCACGATACCGCGCACTTCACTGTTTCCTAGCTTCGTCTTCGTCTGACCTTCGAACTGCGGATCAGGGATCTTAACGGATATGATTGTCGCCAATCCTTCACGTACATCATCACCCGTCAGGTTGGCGTCACTGTCCTTCATCAGGTTCATCTTGCGCGCATAATCGTTAATAATACGTGTTAATGCGCTTTTGAAGCCTGACTCGTGCGTTCCGCCCTCATGAGTGTGAATATTGTTGGCAAAGGAATAGATATTGTCTGTATAGCTGTCATTGTACTGCAAGGATATTTCAACCGAGATATTATCCTTTAAACCTTCTACATAGATAGGCGGCTCATGCAGCTTCTCGCGGTTGCGGTTCAGATATTCGACGAATTCAATAATACCGCCGTCATACTTGAACACATGGGAATTGCCTGTTCGCTCGTCAGCGAGCTGGATCTCAATGCCTTTATTCAAGAAAGCAAGCTCCCGAATACGGGAAGCGAGCAGTTCGTAATCAAAAATTTGCGTTTCTGTAAACACTTCATGGTCAGGGAAGAACTTAATCGTTGTTCCCGTTTCATCTGTATCACCTATGATCTTGAGGTCATATTGAGGGACACCTCGACGGTACTCTTGTTGGTGAATATGTCCGTCTCGTTTAACAGTTACGATAAGCTTCTCGGACAATGCATTAACGACTGACACACCAACACCGTGAAGACCGCCGGATACTTTGTAGCCTTCTCCTCCGAACTTACCCCCGGCGTGAAGAACGGTCATAACAACCTCAACCGTCGAGCGTTTCAGTTTCTGGTTCTCACCAACTGGAATTCCGCGTCCATTATCCACAACCGAGATGCTGTTATCTGGATGGACAGTAACAATAATCTTGTCGCAATATCCAGCCAATGCCTCATCGATACTATTGTCAACGACTTCCCAGACCAGATGATGAAGACCTTTAGCGCTGGTAGAGCCGATATACATACCCGGACGCTTCCGTACGGCCTCTAGGCCTTCCAACACCTGTATCTGACTTTCATCATACGAATTCTGGTTCAAAGACATGCCATTCACCCACTTCTCTAATTTCAATCCCGTCTATCTTCATCCACGCGCGGCAAGTGATGCGAACGCTTCTTGAGTGTTGTCGACGATATCGGTGAGTAATACACTTTTCCGGTCGTGACGACAATCGACTTCGCTTCTTCTTCCCCTATACTCTCGATGTTCTTCATCTTGAGAGAATGCGCCACAAATTGCTTGGATAATTTGGATGACTTCTCAATGGTAATGTCGAATATAGCGACCAGCTCAGAAGAGCGGATCACCTTCTCGCCACCCAAGTGTATATACATTCAACTCACCTCATCAGCGCTTGACTTGCCCACCATCTACATGAAAAATGTTTGCATCCTGCAGCTTGCTTGCATGAATGCCCTCGACTCCGGTCGTCGTAATGAAAGTTTGCACTTTCCCTTGGAATGTTTCTATGAGCTGTGTCTGCCGATAAGTATCGAGCTCAGATAATACATCATCAAGCAACAGCACCGGATACTCACCAATCTCCTCATGCATCAGCTCAATCTCTGCAAGTTTCAACGATAGCGCGGTGGTACGCTGCTGACCTTGAGAGCCGTATGTTTGCACTTCTTTACCGTTTATCGAGAACAGCAGGTCATCGCGATGCGGTCCAACCAAGGTCATCCCGCGCCGCACTTCCTGATTATGCATTTGTGTTAATTTTATCATAAATTGCTCCAATAAGACAGTGTCATCCTCACCCTCGGCTGTAAACGAAGGCTGATAGTCAATAAGGAGCTGCTCCTGACCATTGGTAATGCCGGCGTGAATCTGCTCTGCCCACACCTGGAGCTTTCTTAAATATTGTTTCCTTTTCTTAACAATCTTAACGCTATGTTCAGCAAGCTGTTCATTAAAAATATCCAGCATCACATGGGACGCCTTAGCCTTGTCATCCCACATTTGCTTCAGTAGGTTGTTGCGCTGAACAAGCACTTTCTGAAACTGCTGTAGATGATACAAATAACTAGGCTGAACTTGACCAATCTCCATGTCAAGAAAGCGGCGTCGAACGCTCGGGCTTCCCTTCACGATCTCAAGGTCCTCTGGCGCGAACATCACCACATTGAGAGAACCGATAAAGCCGCTAAGCTTCCGCTGCTCCAAACCGTTCAGCTTAGCCTTCTTCCCTTGCTTCGATATGGATAGATCCAATTGGCATACGCCGTACTTGCGCTCAATAGAAGCATGCAGATTGGCTTGATCCGCATCCCAGCCAATAAGCTCTTTGTCCTTAGACGTACGATGCGACTTCGTCAATGCCAGTACGAATATCGCTTCCAGCAGATTAGTCTTGCCTTGCGCATTCCGTCCTACGAACAAATTGACTTGATGGTTCGTATCGAGCTCCAGCGTCTCATAATTGCGATAGTGATTCAGGGCCAGCGATCTGACGAGCAATCGTTAACCCTCCTGAACAACGCGGAAACTGCCGCAGCCGTCCACTTCGACCGTATCGTTTGGATACAATTTGCGTCCACGGCGAGTATCTACTTCTCCGTTCACTCGCACAGCTTCCTCGGCCAGCATGATCTTAGCGTGACCGCCAGTCGACGCACAGCCAGCAAGCTTAAGAAATTGACCTAACTGAATGTATGCGGTTTTGTCTGTTGCTATCGCGATGTCTTTCATCTTTGTTCCTCCTTTTCGGAGCAAGGCTATTGCCCTCTATCCTTAGTTCGTTGTGCGGTATGGCAAGATCAAGTGCAAGCTGTTTACACCTTCAGTTGGCTTAATAATGATCGGGCTCATAGCGCCGGTAAAGTAAATGTTGATGTGCTCGCACTCAATAACCTTGAGTACATCAAGCATATATTTGGAGTTGAATGCAATCCGCAGCGGATCGCCGTCAAATTGTTTCACTTCGAGTTCTTCCGTAACACGGCCTAGCTCTGAGGAGCTCGATGATATTTCAATCGTTCCGTCCTCTTTAGTTTGAAGGCGAACAATGTTTGTTTTTTCCTCACGAGACAGCAAATAAGCACGGTCGATCGCTTCCGTCAATTTTTTTGTGTCCAGGACGAGTTCTGTTTTGAATTGTGTCGGAATAATTCTAGAAGTATCAGGGAATGTCCCATCGAGAATACGCGAATAGAACAGTACATGGTCGATCTTAAACAACACCTGATTATCCGCAACGACGATGTCTACAAGTGTGTTCTGATCTGGAATGATCTTGCTCAATTCGTTCAACGTCTTACCCGAAATAACAATGTTTTGGAAGCGGATATCTGGATCTACATCAATGCGAGCCGTTCGGCTTGCCAAGCGATGACGGTCAGTTGCCACAAATTTTAATTCCGCGTCTTGAAGATTCCATAACAGCCCTGTCAATATCGGTGTTGTCTCATTCGTGGAAATGGCAAATACCGTTTGCTTGATCATCGTTCGAAGCAGATCGCCGTTCACGGTAATGACTTGGTTCTCTTCGATGCTAGGAAGCACTGGATATTCTTCTGGGTCTAAGCCGACCATCTGGATATCCGTCTTGCCTGCACGAAGATACGTTTGAAATTGTTCCTTGACTTCAATCTCAATATATTGGGAAGGCAGCTTCTTAATAATCTCAACAAAAAATTTAGCAGGCAATACGACACTGCCTGGACGCTCAATTTGAGCAATCGTTTGTTTGTCATCTTCAACAGGTATAAAGCTTTGAATGGATATATCCGTATCACTTGCGGTCAGTGTTACCCCTTGAAAGGTAACGTCAACCTTAATTCCTGTCAAAATGGGGATAGTCGTTCGGCTGGAAATGGCTTTTGATACATTTTGTATTGCTTCGTTCAGTTCATTTTTCAGAATGGATAACTTCATACTTTCACTCCTCGAATGCTTAAGTGTTGATTGTGGACCACTATTTCTATGATGAATATCTTTTAAATAATTTATAGTAATAGTAATAGGGACCGTGGATATGTGGATAAGTGGTCTGAGCTTATATAAGATAAAGCCTATCCACATGTGTATAGTTTGTGCATAGGCTTGTCATTTTGTTCACAGTGTCGGGTTTTTAATTTTGTCGATGAGATTCTGGATGACCTTGTACAACTCTTGATCGTCGGCTAGTGATTGTGTAATCTTCTCATGCGCATGGATAACCGTCGTATGATCTCTGCCTCCGAATGCTTCCCCGATCTTAGGCAATGAGTAGTCCGTTAATTCACGCGACAGGTACATCGCAATCTGACGAGGAAATGCTATGGCCTTGGTCCGTTTACGCGCTTTAAAGTCTTCCAACTTCAATCCGTAAAACTCGCCAACTCTTTGTTGAATATCATGAATGGTAATGATCTTTGGTCTGCTGCTCGGAATAATGTCTTTTAACGCTTCAGCCGTTAGATGAGTCGTAATATCCTGATTCGTCATCGTCGAATAAGCAACAACTCGAGTCAGAGCCCCTTCGAGTTCACGGATGTTCGTATTGATCTGATTAGCGACATATACCATCGCTTCGTTCGGAATATCGAGATTCTCCGCTTTCGCTTTCTTGCGCAGGATCGCAATCCGCGTCTCCAGATCAGGAGGCTGAATATCGGTGATTAGTCCCCATTCAAAACGGGAACGCAGCCGCTCTTCCAGCGTCTCGATCTCTTTAGGCGGTCTATCACTGGAAATGACAATCTGTTTATTGTCGTTATGAAGCGCATTAAACGTATGGAAAAATTCCTCTTGAGTCGATTCCTTGCCCGCAAGGAACTGGATGTCGTCTATGAGCAGAATATCGATCGTGCGGTATTTGTTACGGAAGATTTCGCCTCTATTATCACGAATCGAGTTAATGAACTCATTCATAAACTTCTCAGATGTTGTGTATACGACGCGGCTATTCGGATTATGCTCCAACACATAATGACCGATCGCATGCATCAAGTGAGTCTTTCCGAGACCAACGCCTCCATATAAAAACAACGGATTGTAAGCCTTAGCTGGAGCTTCAGCAACAGCGAGTGACGCTGCATGCGCAAAACGGTTGTTGGAACCGATAACGAACGTATCGAATGTGTACTTCGGATTCAATATGTTGGATACGGGTTCCTCCTGCAATACCGCGCGCGGCGGCGGAGATTGCGGCTGTACGATCTCTGGCTCGACCTGCGCCGCTTCCTCGATGATGAATTTGACCTCTACTTGCTTGCCGGTCATCTCGTATACAGTTGAACTAATAAGCTTCGTATAACGGCTCTCCAGCCATTCAACGGCAAAGGTAGTCGGTGCTGTAATAATGAGCTGGGTGTCAGTATACTTGACCGCTTTGGTAGCTTTAAACCAAGTATCAAAGCTCGGCTTGCTCAATTTGGTCTGCACGACGGTCAGTATTTCTTGCCAGTATGCATTTACTTGGCGATCCACAGATGGTTTCACTCCTTCAAACCTGTTGCGTCGTCACAGGTGACGCGCTCCCCCGGCAAATTCGCCTATAAGGACAATTTCCCCGACAAAGTGCGCAAGGAGGGCTCTCTCTGCTTACAGAAAGCCCTCTGAATATGCAAGGGCGCATTGTCGGGGTCTATGTTGGTAACGACAAGACGCAATGCTGCGGCCACTGTCGAAATATACCGTACTATGTTCATTATTATCCACAATAACAACATTGCAGTAATGAAATTAATAACAGGTGAGGATAACTTGTACACAATGTTATCCACAGGTTGTTAATAAGTATGGATAAACTGAAACTATTCACAACCGAAAAGCAATATAAGCATAGCAGATGAGCCCTTATATTTCAACGATAGTCCAAATTTTATCCACAAATTCAATAGCTTGTGTATATATTTTATATACAACACTAGATATTGTTTATAACTTGTGACTGTTCGACAGCGGCGATGAATATGCCGTCGAATGTTATACACAAATGATTGATGAAAAATGTCTACAAATCGGAAAGTTTTGCACATGTTAATAACTATTGAAGAATGATGAGGATTGATGTTGGTGGATTATCATTTTGTGAATAGTCAATTTATGAAATAGAAAAGGTATTGTGATCAAGAGAAGAGTTCGGCTAGTATGCGTTGAAATGCGCGGATGGGTCGAGCATTGACTTTTTGCTATATTTCTGATTAAATATATAAAGGATTTTTATGCTTTGAGCACAAAGCCGGTTTTGACCGGTTTAACATGAATGTTCCTGTTTGAGGAGGTGCAATTAGAATGAGACCAACATTTAAACCAAACGTGAGCAAGCGCAAGAAAGTTCACGGTTTCCGTACGCGTATGAGCACGAAGAATGGCCGCAAGGTACTGGCTGCTCGTCGTCAAAAAGGCCGCAAAGTATTGAGCGCTTAATAACGCTGCATCCGAGACCACTGCGGTGGTCTTTTTTTTCTTTATCATCAGCTTCATTCAGATTTATGCGTAATATACGTAACTATGATGTTTATTCCAGCGGGCTCAGGTACATACTTTGGAAAATAAGTCTCTTGATTTATTACCTATATGATTATGCAGCTTGAGCTGATACGAGATAGGCAGGAGTACGACTGTGCAAAGTGAATATCGTCTAAAAGATCGCGCGGATTTCAGCCGCGTATATCGATACGGACGTTCGTGGGCCAATCACCAGCTCGTCTTATACGTTTACCCTAGACCTGAGGTGGAGAAATTCCGCGTCGGTATTTCCGCAAGCAAAAAAATTGGCAATGCCGTCGTTAGAAATCGTATGAGACGCCTGATTAAGGAAATCATGAGGCAGCACGCCGATCGGATCAAGGACCATGTTGATCTTGTCATTATTGTTCGTAAAGGTGCCGTGGATATGGACTATGAACAATTGACGAAGAGTGTGCTTCACGTATGTCGAAAAGCCTCAATATTTAAATGAAACAATCAGAAAATGTTGTTTCCAAAAATTAAACATCCAACCTTTCGTTAAAACAGAAGTGAAACGTATGTATATCAGGGCTTGTACCGTTTCCTTTAATAGGTGAAGTATGATATATTATCTTTGGAATCGGATGGTGTAGAGAGGAGTTTTGTTATTGTCGCTGAAACTGAAAAAGTTGTTTACGAACCGTAAATGGCTCCTCGTGGTAATATCCGTCATGTTTCTTGTGCTGTTAAGTGGATGTACTTCTTCTAATACAATGGCCACAATGAAAACTGAGGATCTTCTACAGGGAAATTTCTGGGAAAGAAACGTAGTTTATTATTTTTCATTAGCATTGGATACGTTTGCTGGTTGGTTTAACGGTGAATATGGATTAGCTATCCTGATGATTACCGTTATCGTGCGTACGGCGATCTTGCCGCTAACGATTAAGCAAGTGAAAAGCTCTAGACAAATGCAAAAGATTCAGCCGCAATTGGCAGAACTGAAGAAAAAGTATAAAGACAATCCACAGAAGCAGCAAGAAGAAACGATGAAGCTGTTCCAGCAGCACAAAGTGAATCCGCTTGCGGGCTGTTTACCAATGTTGATTCAGATGCCAGTATTTATTGCATTGTATAATGCGATATATATGAACTCTAATGTACGAATGCATGAATTCCTGTGGTTGAAGCTGGGTGAGCCGGATCCTTACTATATCCTGCCTGTAATCGCAGCAACGACGACATTTATTCAATCGAAGATGATGTCCAATCAGATGGCATCTTCCATGCAATTTATGATGCTCGTATTCCCTGTATTGATCTTCGTAATGTCCATGAGCTTCCCAGCGGCATTGCCTCTCTATTGGGTATACAGTAACACCTTTACAATCATTCAGAACTATTTCCTTTATCGGAATCGAGACAAGGAGGTACAACCGGCGAAATGAGTACCTTGACTGTATCAGGGAAGACGATCGAAGAAGCTGTTCAGAAAGGCTTAGCCGAACTCAAGGTCACGAAAGACGAAGTGACTGTTCGTGTAATCGAGCAGCCGTCAAAAGGGTTTTTGGGGTTTATAGGCACGCGTCCTGCCAAAGTTGAGCTTACGCTTATTCAGCCTGCTCCAAGCACAGCGGCACATGCAACGGCAGAGAAAGCGCAGGTTTCTGCAGCTGCTGTTAGTGCGCCATCGATCCATGCAGATGAGGAATCGAAGCAGGGTAGGACTGACGACCTGAAGCATGACGCGATATTGAAGCAAGCAAGTAATGAAGGAAAGACAGCAGCGAACGGCATTGAAGAAGCGAAGCTGTTTGTCATGGATGTGGCCCGTACGATGGGGCTGGAAGTTGACGTGGTAGTGGACAAGAAGCGAGAGCATATCTTGTTTGATATTGCGGGCGATGATCTGGGACTCATTATCGGACGACGCGGACAGACATTGGATTCCTTGCAATACTTGACCAATCTGGTCGCTAATCGTTACTCTGATCAGCATCTGCGTATCGTACTTGATGCAGAACAATTCCGCGATCGCCGGAAACAGACTCTTGAAGCATTGGCGGAACGCCTTGCTAACAAGGTCATTCGTACACGCAAAGAAGTGGTGCTCGAACCGATGTCCCCGCAGGAGCGCAAGATTATTCATGCGAAGCTGCAGGACCATGGCAAGGTGAAAACGTACAGCAAGGGAGAAGACCCTAACCGTCGTATCGTGATCGCCTTGAAATAATCCCATGTTATGCATGTTCATAGCACGATGAATATCACGCAATGATTGCCCCTGATGGTTTGGGGTAATCATTGCTTTTTTTAGATTATTGCGTCCCTAGAGTGAAGCACAGGTACAGCATATAAGTTGGATAGGGGGGGTCATATGTTCACCGATACGATAGCTGCGATATCGACACCGCTTGGCGAAGGCGGCATCGCGATTATCCGCGTGAGCGGTGAGGATGCGGTCACGGAAGTGGAGCGCATCTTTCGCTCCAAGACGAAATTGTCGGAAGCGGCATCGCATACGATACAATACGGCTATATTGTGGATCTAGACACGCAAGAACGTGTGGAGGAGGTATTGGTCTCGCTTATGCGCGGTCCTCGTTCCTACACGACTGAAGATGTGGTGGAGATTAATACGCACGGCGGTGTGGTTTCCATACGCCGCGTCATGGAGCTGCTGCTGAAGCAGCGCATTCGTGTCGCAGAGCCAGGCGAGTTCACGAAGCGCGCCTTCCTGAACGGGCGAATTGACTTGTCGCAAGCAGAAGCGGTTATGGACTTGATTCGCTCGAAGTCAGATCGAGCGTTTGATGTAGCGATGAAGCAGGCGCAGGGTCAACTATCTACGCGCATCAAAGCATTGCGTCATACATTGGTGGAGACGCTTGCGCATATTGAGGTCAACATCGACTATCCAGAGCACGATGTTGAAGAATTGACGAGCGCGTATATCCAGAATCAGTGCGGCTCTGTGATTACAGCCGTTGATCGCTTATTAAAGACGGCATCAGAAGGCAAGATATTACGTGAAGGTATCGTTACTGCCATCATTGGCCGTCCGAATGTCGGGAAGTCGTCGCTGTTGAATGCGTTAGCGCAGGACAACAAGGCGATCGTGACCGATATTCCGGGAACCACTCGCGATGTTATCGAAGAGATGATCACGATTAACGGCATACCTCTGCGTTTGCTCGATACAGCAGGAATGCGTGAAACTTCTGATGTAGTGGAGCGAATCGGTGTTGAACGGTCAAGAAGCGCGCTCCAGGAAGCGGATCTCATCTTATACGTATTGAACAACAATGAACCGCTTCACGATGATGAGCGAGAGCTGCTGCGCGAAGTTATGGGTAGACAAGTGATCGTCATTGTGAATAAAATGGATTTGCCTAATCAGTTGGATATCACTGAGCTTGAATCTATAAATAAAGGTATCCATATCGTAAAGATGTCTGCTATGCTCCAAGAGGGTATTGATGCGTTAGAGAAGGCGATCTCAGATATGTTCTTCACGGGCAAAATTGAGTCCCAAGATGCGACTTATGTAAGTAACGTCCGTCATATCGGTCTGCTTCATCAGGCCAAGAAGTCCCTTACGGATGCCGTTGATGCAGCTAAGGCAGGTATTCCGATCGATATGATTCAGATTGACGTCCGTACGGCTTGGGAGCAGCTTGGTGAGATCATTGGCGATGCAGTTGGGGAATCGCTCATTGATCAGATTTTCTCTCAATTCTGCTTAGGTAAGTAATCGGATGGGTACTGACATGCAGCCAAGTTTGACTGTGGAATGGTGTGTTATATAAATAAAATAAGTTGAGGTAAGGAGGGAGCAAATGAAGCCATTTTTAGCTGGCGAATCAGATGTGATCGTCATCGGAGCCGGTCATGCGGGTTGTGAAGCCGCGTTGGCCGCGGCCCGCATGGGTTGTAATACGCTGTTGCTGACGATCAACTTGGATATGGTCGCCTTTATGCCATGTAATCCTTCTATCGGGGGGCCTGCCAAAGGCCATGTCGTACGTGAGATTGATGCGCTTGGCGGAGAGATGGGCCGCAATATTGATAAGACTTTCATTCAGATGCGGATGCTGAATACAGGTAAAGGACCAGCAGTACATGCGCTGCGCGCGCAGGCTGATAAGTTCCTTTACCAACAAACGATGAAAGAAACGATTGAGATGACACCGAATCTGACACTTCGTCAAGGTATGGTGGAGGAGCTCCTCGTTGAAGACGGCAAGATTGTAGGCGTTGAAACAAAGAGCGGAGCGCGGTATATGGCGAAAGCTGTCGTTATTACGACAGGTACTTACTTGCGCGGCAGAATCATTATGGGTGAGCTGGTATATGAGAGCGGCCCGAACAATCAACAGCCTTCTGTTAAGCTGTCTGCAAGCTTGAAGGAGATTGGTTTGGATCTGGTTCGCTTCAAGACAGGTACGCCTCCGCGTGTACATGGTGAAACCATTGATTTCTCGAAGACAGAAATTCAACCTGGAGACGACAATCCGAAATTTTTCTCTTATGAGACAAAGCATTCAGATAATGAGCAGCTCCCATGCTGGTTAACGTATACTTCGGAACAAACGCATCAAGTGATTAACGCTAATCTTCATCGTGCCCCGATGTACTCGGGTGTGATCGAAGGGACGGGGCCGAGATACTGTCCTTCTATAGAGGACAAGATCGTTCGTTTTGCCGATAAGCCGAAGCATCAGATCTTCCTGGAGCCAGAAGGCAAGAACACGAAAGAATACTATGTCCAAGGTCTATCAACAAGTATGCCGGAAGATGTTCAATTGCAGATGCTGCGCTCGGTGCCAGGTCTTGAAAATGTTGAAATGATGCGCACCGGTTATGCGATTGAATACGATGCGGTTATTCCTACACAATTGTGGCCATCGCTCGAAACGAAGAAAGTGAACGGCTTGTTTACAGCAGGGCAGATTAACGGCACATCCGGATATGAAGAAGCGGCAGGGCAAGGCTTAATGGCCGGCATCAATGCCGCACTCAAGGTGCAAGGGCGCGATCCGATTATTCTGGATCGATCACAAGGCTATATTGGCGTGATGATTGATGACCTCGTCACCAAAGGAACGAATGAGCCGTACCGCTTGCTCACATCCCGTGCCGAGTATCGGTTGCTGCTCCGCCATGATAATGCTGACCTCCGTCTTACTCAAATCGGTCATGACATCGGTTTGATCTCAGAAGCGCGCTATGCGGCTTTCCAGAACAAGGTGTCGCTGGTCGAGCAAGAGATGGAGCGCTTGAAGACGACGAAGGTGCGTCCTGATGAAGCGGTTCAAGCGCTGCTGGCTGAAGCAGGTTCTGCGCCACTAACGAATGGCTGCGATGCCGTGACGCTGCTGCGCCGACCAGAATTGAGCTATGCTCAAGTTGAAACGTTGTTCCCATCTCCGCTTCCATTGGATGATGAGATGAAGGAGCAAGTAGAGATCCAGATCAAATACGCTGGATATATTGAGAAGCAGCTTCTGCAAGTTGAACGACTGCAGAAGATGGAGAAGAAGCGGATACCAGAAGATCTGATCTATGAAGATATTCATGGAATTGCGATTGAAGCAAGGCAGAAGCTCGCTAAGATTCGCCCGCTGTCCATCGGTCAGGCTTCGCGTATCTCCGGAGTAACACCTGCTGATATATCGATCCTGCTCGTTTATCTTGAACATTATAATCGAGTGACAGCTAAGAGACAGGCACAAGCTGAAGCAGAGGCTGAATCATCAGAAGTATAATCAAGAATAGTGGGGAATAAAGCATGGATCACGTGCAGGAACGATTTGTAAAGTGGCTTGAGCCATATGGGTTGTCCGTATCCAGTAGACAATTCGAGCAATTGGATCGCTATGTGGAAGTGTTGGCGGATTGGAACGAACGGATGAACTTGACGGGCATTACAGAGCGAGAAGCGGTATACGAGAAGCACTTCTATGACTCGTTGACCTTGTCGTTCTATGTGCCGATGGATAAGGTCAATACGATGGCGGACATCGGATCTGGCGCGGGATTTCCAGGAATCCCACTCAAGATCTTGTTTCCGCATCTTAAGCTTACGATTGTCGATTCGTTAAACAAGCGTATTGTGTTCTTGAATCATCTGGCTGCAGAACTCGGTCTCAGCGATGTGACATGCGTTCATGCACGAGCGGAAGAAGCCGCGCGCAAGCCTGAGCATCGAGATCAATATGATCTCGTATCTGCTCGAGCTGTTGCTAGACTGAATGTACTGAATGAGTTCTGTCTGCCTTTCACACGTACGGGCGGTATGTTTGCCGCTATGAAAGGCTCCAACATGACAGAGGAGCTGACCGAGGCTTCGCGCAGTATGAAGGTGCTGCAGGCTAAGCTGGTAGGGGATTATGACTTAAAGCTGCCGGTAGAGCAATCGGAGCGTCATATTGTGCTGCTAGAGAAGACTGGGGCTACTCCTAAGGCGTATCCGCGCAAGCCTGGCACACCATTGAAGACACCTATTGTATAAGTATAGTGCCTTCGTAAGGTAAGTCGTAGGTTAAGTAATCATGTTGTTAGTAATGTGACGGAACATAGATCGACACGCTGTGCTGGGTTGGGGATAACGCCAAGCACAGCGTGTTTTTATGTTATCCACTTGTGGATAATGGCGGTTGAAGGATGTTCATGCTGTTCCGAGGATGTAGAGATAATTTATACGATACTGATTAAATTTTTCTATTTTTCTAATGAAATAATCATTTGAGAAATAAATGTCGTATAAGATTCGGATGCTGAATGATTGTATTTATGTTACGATATGAAGGAAACAGGTGAGCCATACAAGCCTGTTTTGTTCCACGTGAAACACGATTTATTTTCACTGTTATTTCCAAATGGCAGGAAAAGTGAGTACTATTGGAGAATACATAAAGGATATAACTTACTTAATTGGTGTTAAGTAAATCAATTGTTGTTTACGGCATCCTGCGAAATATGTAGTACTTGATAGAAATATTGGTGTTTAGCGGGCTGTTTTTGTTTATATCATATGAATTCATATAGTGGGTTCAGGGTAAGCCATGTTATGATTGAATTCTTACTCATATGATAGTGAATTTGATTGCCCGACTTAACTCTTGATGCACATCAAGTGAAACACAATATGATGAAATGTAGAAAAATCCGCAATAGAATGGCTGTACAAGCACCTCATGATTTGAAGTATCTTTATTTTTTATATGGCATCAAATGAAATTCAGATAAAGCTATTGGGAGCGAAGTGAGATGCTCTCTGATGGTTGGACGTGCCTGGCATTAATATGAAGTTAGGTGGTATGACACACAGATGAAAGAACAATTATCTCGTTTATTTGGTTTAGCGGATCGTTCGACATCGGATGAAGTAAAGCAGCTTCCTGTCCATGAAATCGTGACTAGCCCTTATCAGCCCCGCACCGTATTTGACGATGAGCGGATTGAAGAGCTAGCCCAAACCATTAAGACGCATGGCATTATTCAGCCTATTGTAGTGCGTATTCGTGAAGGGAAATACGAGATTATCGCAGGTGAGCGTCGTTACCGTGCTGTAAAGAAGCTAGGCATGGAAACGATTCCAGCCATTATACGTGAGATTAATGACTCTCAGGCTGCGTCTATCGCTCTTATTGAGAATCTGCAGCGAGAAGGATTGACTTCCATTGAGGAAGCCGTCGCATATTCAAAGTTAATCGAGCTTCATCAATTGACACAGGAGAGCTTAGCTCAACGATTAGGCAAGAGTCAGTCGACAATTGCCAATAAGATCAGACTCCTGCAATTGCCGGATGAAGTGAAGCAAGCATTAATAGATCGGAAGATCTCTGAGCGCCATGCACGGGCGCTATTAGGTCTAGACACAGTTGAACTGCAGCTGAAGCTATTGAATGAAATAATAGCGAAGGAACTTAATGTTAAGCAGACTGAAGCGCGTGTAGCACTTTACAAGGAAGTTCAACATGAAAAGAAGAAGCCGAAGCGAATCTCCTTCTCGAAAGATGTACGCTTGGCGCTGAATACGATTCGTCAATCGATAGACATGGTTACCGATTCGGGCTTAACGATCAAAACAGATGAACGAGATTATGAAGATCATTATGAGATCGTGATCCAGATTCCAAAACGCTAGATTCGCTTGTTATACATTGAATCGCGATATACAAGCAACAGGCATAACGATACTATTGACGAGTATGACAAATCATTAAGCTTGGTGTAGTATTCCTGCAAGGCACGTGATGGTTAGGACATCAGTGGTACGGTAGCAGCTTAGAAGGACGAGAAGATTGGGCATTGGGGTGAAGAGGAGTGGCTAAAATAGTTGCCATTACCAACCAAAAGGGCGGTGTGGGGAAAACAACAACCACCGTTAATTTGGGTGCAGGTTTAGCTTTACTGGGTAAACGTGTATTGCTTATTGATATTGACCCACAGGGTAACACAACGAGTGGTGTAGGTGTTAATAAAGCCGATGTAGCAAACTGCATTTATGATGTCATCATTAATGATGTGCATCCTCAGGAGGCCATCATTAAGACGAATGTTGACGGACTTCATATCATTCCTGCAACGATTCAGCTTGCGGGTGCCGAGATCGAGCTTGTACCGACGATCTCACGCGAGGTGCGTCTTAAGAAAGCGCTTCAGTTAGTGACTCATCAATATGATTATATACTTATTGATTGTCCACCGTCGTTAGGGATCCTCACGATAAACTCTCTGACTGCGGCTCAATCTGTTATTATTCCGATTCAATGCGAGTATTATGCGTTAGAAGGTCTCAGCCAATTGTTAAATACAGTTCGCTTGGTACAGAAGCACTTGAATACATCCCTTCAGATCGAAGGCGTATTGTTGACGATGCTTGATGCTCGAACGAATCTAGGGTTACAAGTAATTGAAGAAGTGAAGAAGTATTTTCAGCAAAAGGTTTACCAGACGATTATCCCGCGCAATATTCGATTGAGTGAAGCTCCATCACATGGTCAATCCATAATGACCTATGATGCTAAATCCAAGGGAGCAGAAGTGTACCTTGAATTGGCTAAGGAAGTGATAGCATATGAGTAAGCGTTTGGGCAGAGGGTTGGATGCTCTCATTCCGTCGTTGTCTGTTCAAGATGATGATAAGATTGTTGAACTGTCACTGAAGCAACTTCGACCGAACCCATATCAACCACGAAAAAGCTTTGATGAGCAGTCCATTCAAGAGCTGGCTGAATCGATTAAGCAGCATGGCGTCATTCAGCCGATTATTGTACGTTCCGTATTGAAGGGGCATGAAATTATCGCAGGAGAGCGTCGGTTCCGTGCTTCCCAACTTCTAGGGCTCGAAACGATACCGGCCGTTGTTCGTTCTTTCACAGATGATCAGACAATGGAAATTGCACTGATCGAGAACCTTCAGCGTGAGAATCTAAATGCCATTGAATTAGCACAGGCGTATCAGAATTTAATGGATCAGATTCATTTAACACAAGAGGAGCTATCTGTTAAAGTAGGCAAGTCTCGTTCCCACATTGCAAACTTCCTGCGCTTGCTGCATCTACCTGAAGAAGTGAAGGACCATGTTTCACGTGGAACACTTTCAATGGGACATGCTCGTGCGATAGCAGGAGTTAAAGATTCGAATGTAGTAAAACAGTTAGCGAAGTCCTCGATCGATCAGGAGTGGAGTGTTCGTCAGTTGGAAGAAGCGATTCAGCAGATGAATCGAAAAGGGAAAGCCGGCGACAAGAAGAAAGCAATCAGTAAGGACCCGTATATCGATCACTTAGAGGAAGCGCTTCGCGAGCAATTCCGCACGACTGTTAAGATTAAGACAACCAAGCAAAAAGGCAAAGGTAAAATAGAAATATCTTACTTCAGCAGCGAGGATCTGGAACGGTTGTTGGAAATGCTTCAATCGATGTCCAAGACACAATCGTAACGGATTGCATCAATGTAAAAGAAAGTTAGCATCTTTAGTTGTCATCCTTCGGGAGAAGCATTAAACTATTGATGCTGACTTTTTTTGTGGTTACAGAGCTATGAATAGAGACGTAAGTTGTAAGAGAAAATGATAGTTCTCCATTATCAAAAAAATATTATTTAAAATTATATATATTCAAGTGATCATGTCCTAAAATTAACAAGATATAAACCATTTACAGCGAATTATAAGGTAATATACTTCTGATGGTTAGGAGGAAGAGTGATGGGAGATTGTTCTTCCATAGTATACCTGGATCACGCTGCAACTTCCTGGCCGAAGCCACCCGCTGTATTGGATGCCATGACACGCACCTTGATGGAGGAGGGTGCAAACCCTGGGCGTGGTGGACATCGTATGGCGATGTATGCAGGCAAACGTCTGATGCGGACTAGAATGGTGTTGGCTGAGCTATTTAATATTGCTAACCCTTTAGACATAGCCTTTACGTTGAACACTACGATGGCATTGAATATGGCGATTCACGGTTATGTCCGTGAAGGAGATCATGTTGTTGCTACAGGCATTGAGCATAATGCGGTACGACGCCCGCTAGAGTGGTTGAAGAAAAATAAGAGGGTACGGGTCACCTATGTAGCTGCAGACTCTATGGGAATGCTGGATCTGGAAGAGATGGAACGAGCGATTCAGCCGGATACACGATTAGTGGTATGTAATCATAGTTCGAATCTATTCGGTTCCATACTGCCGATTCAGGAGATTGCCGCATTAGCCCATGCACACGATGCCAAATTATTGGTTGATGCAGCGCAGTCGGCAGGCTTGCTGCCAATCGATGTACAGCGGATGGGAATAGATATGCTCGCATTTCCAGGTCATAAGGGGTTATTAGGTCCTATGGGTACAGGCGGACTGTATATTCATCCTAGTATTGATGTTGAGCCGATAATACAAGGCGGCACAGGAAGCCATTCGGAAGATCCTGAACAGCCCATAACTCGTCCAGATCGCTATGAAGCAGGGACGCCTAACACAGTGGGAATTGCTGGTTTGGAAGCTGGAGTACGCTACATACTGCATGAATCGGTAGAGAACCTTTATAATAAGGAATGGGCGTTAACACAATTATTAATGGAAGGCATTCATGCGATTCCATCCTTGGAAGCCCTTGGACCTCCCATCGGAGAGGCTCGAACCGGAATTGTCTCTATACGATCATCCGTTATGGATAGTGCAGCTTTAGCATTTCAATTGGACCGAACATATGGAATTGCGGCCAGATCGGGTTATCACTGCACACCATTGGCTCATGAGTTGGCAGGAACTTTAGGTGAGGGAGCGGTACGCTTAAGCGTAGGATGGAACACAACAACAGAACATATCGAATATGCGCTGAATGCATTGCGTCAGCTGAGTCAAACTTGAAAGAAGCAGGAGTGCAACCACAATGAATGAAATGGGATTGGATTGGATACCGTACCTAACATTAGGAACGGCACTGGTAAGCTTGATATTATTCATAATTGTTATCGTACAGGGAGCGGGATTGCGCAAGCTTAGACATCGTTACGATAAGCTAATGAATGGAGCGGGGATAGACAATCTGGAAGGGCTTCTGACCAAGATGAATGTAGATATTGAAGGCCTGCAATTGTCTAATGAGCATCACCAGACCATAATTGAAGCGATGAACCGCAAACTACAGAATCAGGTTGCACACGTAGGCGTGCTTCGTTACAATGCGTTTAATGAACGGGGAAGCGATCTGAGCTTTTCGATTGCTTTGCTGAATGATCAAGAAGACGGTGTTGTATTCACAGGTATTCACGGCCGTGAGCATATGTTTGTGTATGCTAAGCCTCTAGAAAAAGGGAACTCCACTTATGCATTATCACCGGAAGAGAAACAGGCCATGGAAACCGCGCGGCAGCACATGGCTAAGTCATAGTATCCATTATATATGTTATTAATAGACAGCTTGTACTCGGCTTATAGAATGATGAAGCGCATGTGCGATAACTTCTGACATCTCCATAACGAGATGAAGTCGGGTGTTCTGTAATACAAAATACTCCATAAAGCCTCCGATGTTGACGATGCCCGTGACATGCATATCGCCGACCGGAGGCAATTGTTTATTTACCCCTGCTCCAGGTCTCACTGGTCCTGACAGCACTTGGATATGTCCTATGCTTGAACTTTGCCCAAGACAAGCATCGACAGCTATAATAAATGAGTTAGGATGTTCTTGTTCAAGTCGATCCAGTGTGTCCTGAAGATTCATAGCATGGACAGGCTCAGATAAAGTGCCCATAGTCGTGTAGTTCTTGCTGTCAAGCTTCATCAATTGACTTCCTACGAGCGGACCAAGACAATCACCTGTTGATCGATCCGTACCGATACAGACAACTATTATATTCTGATGAGGTGCGCGAACACGTAAATGATCGGAAACAGCATCCATAATGAGAGAAGCCGCTTCTGGCTTATCGTAAGCGACCTTATAAGGTGACGGCTCAGGAGTCGTCGCTAAACGCTGAAATAATGGAAAATTCAAAGGCGCTGCCTCCGTTTCTATTAATGGTATTATTTAGTATATGGAGGAGCGCATAATAATATACTTCTCGTGAATAAACGAACTGAAATCATTCTATTAATCTTGTAAAATAGAAAGGAAGAGCGTGATGATAGGCGAGCCGGCTTGGCTGGTAATGGCATTCGATTCTACCCAACAAGCGCTGCGAGCAGAGATGCTGCTTGAATATGCGGATCTGGAGATTGATACATGTCCTACGCCAAAAGCTATTACAGCAGGGTGCGCATTATCAATCCGGTTTGAAGAAGAGCATTTGGAGCAAGTTAAAGAAATCATTCTATCAGAACAAGTTGTCATTAGAGGAATCTTTCGTCCCATAAATGAATCTAAGGTAACCTATACGTGTATTTGGAGCAGTGCAGGAGGAGAGTAGTACATGAAATCTTGGTATATAGCAACAGCAGGAGACACAGATCAGACTATAGAAGAAAGTGTAGAACAGACGTTGACGGTATTGGATAAATGGAAAGATGAGTTTATGGTCTGGTTGGATAATACGTGGGAGTCACTGCTAATCGGAGCATTGCAAATACTGCTTATCTTCTTAATTACTCGAGTTGTGATACGTATAGTTCATCGGATGATTAATCATGCCATGAAAGCAAAAGAGCAAGATAGGATCTCTGTTAACCCTAGACGACTGATAACGATAGGCAAGCTGCTCAAGAACGTAACGTCGTTAGCGATGAATTTCGTCATGATCTTGTTGATCTTGTCCGTCTTCAACATTGATCTGGCTCCGCTGATAGCAGGTGCGAGTGTCATCGGTCTAGCCGTCAGTTTCGGGGCGCAAAGCTTGGTTAAAGATGTGATGACGGGATTCTTTATCATCTTTGAGGATCAATTTGCGGTAGGGGATGTCATTAAGGTAGGTCAGTTCCAAGGAACAGTTGAGATGATCGGCTTGCGATCGACGCGAATTCATAGCTGGACTGGTGAAGTATTTATCATTCCAAATGGCAGCATCACGGAAGTAACCAACTTCTCACTTAACAATTCAATCGCTGTTATCGATGTAGGTATTGCATACGAAGAGAATATAGAGAATGCGACTAAAGTTATTGAGAAGACGTTAATGTCGATACAAGACCAAGAAACAAACATTACAAAAGTTCCACAGGTACTGGGCGTACAAACATTGGGACCGTCTCAAGTTGTCATTCGAATAATCGCTGAATGCAGACCCAACACACAAGCTTCGGTATCTCGTAAATTAAATCAGATTATTAAACGATCTCTGGATGAGAATGATATCGAGATGCCTTATCCACGCATGGTAACTTATCATCGACAGGAAAAAGGAGGAGTCTAATATGGATCGAAAGTCTTTTGGTCTGGGTGACATCGTTCAGATGAAGAAGCCGCACCCATGCGGCACGAATGAGATGGAAATCATTCGTATGGGCATGGATATTCGTATTAAGTGTGTGGGCTGCAAGCACAGTGTGCTCGTACCTCGTGTAAAGTTTGAGAAGAATATGAAGAAAGTGCTGCATTCCGCAGCGCCAAAGGAAGACCAATCAGCCGAGGATTCTAACTAATGAATAACACATAGTGGATAGGGTGCATGACCATATAAAATATCTTGCATCCTTTCTAAACTTATGTTATGATCAATAACACTGCGGAAAGGTACCCAAGAGGCCCAAGGGGGTTGACTCGAAATCAACTAGGCGTCGCAAGGCGTGCGTGGGTTCGAATCCCACCCTTTCCGCCACCATATTGCTAATAACGGCGACTCATACGAGTCGTTTTTTTGTTTGTTCAGCGAGTCAGCCGTATCGCACTAATACATAAGCAAAGAGACCCTGCGTACGCAGGGTCTCTTTCTAGTTGACGGTACAAGGATCGACTTACACGCCTTACTTCATTTACGATTCGCTTGGATCAAACATACATGAAATCATTCATGCCGCTTACTTGTGTGTGAGACCATTAATAGCCTTTAGCACAACCCCTCGCTTCACATTCATTTGGTAAAGACAAGTCTACTTGGTTTATCAGCTCCACTGTTCAATGGAACGCCACCTCGCTTCGTACCGTCAGTTGTTATTATGGTCGTTTAGCTGACGTTTATACATCGAGTTCAAAAAAAGTTATTAGAGCCTTTAATGTACCATAGCGTGGGACTTCTTCTTCCACTTACGATCCTTGTTTGTTGTATCTGGGAAGCGCTCACCCTTCTTCAACTTGATCTGCTTGGGATTCATGATCTCCGTGTGGAAACTGACTTCACCCACTTCGATGTAGATGGCGTCGTTTGGTGCGCGGTCGCCGGGATTATATTCGGTGCGTTCACCCATGATGAATAACCTCCTTCAAATATAAGACGGGATATGACGAGCTCTGCATCTCATATGGTGTACGATAAGGGGAGGACCTATAGGAGGTAAAGGCGGGGAGGCACTGTAGGAAATGTCATCATTGAAAAATAAAGCAATTAGTTGCTTCTTGGTCCGCTTTTTGATACACTAATTTAGTGCGAGTTCTACTCGTGCTCCTTGCTCCTGGCAATGATTCCAGGGGCCAAAGTCCATAAGGAGGTGAATTACATGCGCAAGTACGAATTGATGTACATTATTCGTCCGGATGTTGAGCAAGAAGCTGTACAAGCTGTTGTTGAAAAATTCCAGGGCGTCATCTCTAACGGCGGTGAAATTACGAAACATGACGTATTGGGTAAGCGCCGTCTTGCGTACGAGATCAAGAAATTCCGCGATGGTATCTATGTGTTGGTTAACTTCACAGCTGAGCCTGCAGTAGTAGCGGAATTGGATCGCCAGCTGAAGATCGCTGACGAAGTTATCCGTCATCTCGTAACAAACGACGTGGCTTAATGCCTGTCATGTAGTAAACAAGCTGTTGAAGGAGGGATACGATGTTAAATCGCGTGATCTTGATTGGTCGTCTAACAAAAGACCCTGAATTGCGCTACACTCCGTCTGGGGTTGCGGTAACGCAATTCACATTGGCGGTAGACCGTCCGTTCTCGAGTCAGGGCGGGGAACGTGAAGCGGATTTCATTCCTGTCGTTACATGGCGGCAGTTGGCTGAGACGTGTGCAAACTATTTGCGCAAGGGTCGACTCACAGCCGTTGAAGGACGCATCCAAGTGCGGAATTACGATAATAACGAAGGCAAACGAGTATACGTAACCGAGGTTATTGCGGATAATGTGCGGTTCTTGGAGTCCAATCGCGACGGCGGCGGTTCTCGTGAAGATCAAGGTGGAGGATATGGTGCAGCACCTGCGCCAAGCCAGTCACGTGGTGGCGGTAACTCCAATTCTGGTTTCTCGCGTGGTCCAGCAGCGGATCCTTTTTCGGACGACGGCAAACCGATCGATATATCGGATGATGATCTGCCATTCTAATGGCGCTTAAGCCTATTAGGACATGGAATTCTAAACGAGGGAGTTGAACAGATATGAGCTTCAAGCAAAACGATGGCGGCGAAGGCCGTGAGCGTAAATTCAGTGGTGGTCGTCGTGGCCGTAACAAGCGCCGTAAAGTTTGTTACTTCACAGCGAACAAGATCACTCACATCGACTACAAAGACACTGATTTGCTTAAAAAGTTTATCAGCGAGCGCGGCAAAATTTTGCCACGTCGTGTGACAGGAACTTGTGCGAAGTACCAACGTGCTTTGACAATCGCTATCAAGCGTTCCCGTCAAGTAGCATTGCTGCCATACACTACGGAGTAGTCCGTATTATAAGAAACCGTCGACCCTTAGGTCGGCGGTTTTGTTTGTACACAAGCTATGATATTAGGCTTCCCACAGCGCAAGCTTGTCACGCAGTGACTCAGGAACTACGAGACCGCGCTGCATAATGGGAGGGCAGGAACGGTTGTATTTGCGTATCGCTTCATTAACCTGCGCAACAAGCGTTTCACCTTCCTGATGGTGACCGCTGTCAAACGACTGGATAGCCTTCCGAATCATAGCGGCGATCAGCTGTTGCTGCTCGACCCAAGCGGGAACATAGTTGGCATTCTTCAGGATGCCATTCAACACATCGCCTTTAAGTGCTTCCTCTGGTATGGGTTTTCCCTTGCCAGGCAAGTCTTGCAGCCCCCCAGACTTCTCATATTCTTCGAATATGGCGTCAATAGAATCTTTTCGTTCGCTCACACCAGTTACCTCCTCGGCATATATTCCACATAGGAAAATGAATAATAAAATACACTCATTTAGCTTATATATAGATGGGAAAATAATCCTTAAACTTAACCTTATTATAGCATGTTACCAAGCCTAAGTGGGTCTAGATAAGTTCTTATGGTTATGCTCGGGTACGTAATTGGTGTTTGTGATTGTATAAAGTCAGATATGGGCTATTTAAGTAAAATATATCTCCTAGATTATGTGAAAAATGACTTGAATAACAAACTAGTATTTTATTTTTTGTCGCAATGCTAGTAAAATAGATTTATTGTTCTGGAGCAGGTGTTATATCACGGATAACATGTTAGGTTCCTAACAATGCATATTGGAAAGAAAGCATGGGATTATCTCATCATATACGAGAGCGGGAATGAATATCGATTAACCTAATATTACAGATAGCGGCAGGACGTTAGGATACGTAAAATAGATCACTCTTGTCCATCCTATGCCTAACTGCATACAGCAGGAGGGAGCTCATGGAGGATTGGATCTACGTAATCTTAAGGACATGGCTTGCCATGGTGATCTTGTATATTATGACCAAGCTGCTTGGCAAGCGGCAAGTATCACAGTTGTCATTATTTGAATACATGACGGGTTTAACCATAGGCAGTGTCGTCGTATATATAACGGTAAACCCTGATGGCAAGTGGGTTCTAGGGATCATTTCGCTGATTGTATGGGTATTAACATCTGTCGGGATATCATGGATGCAGCTGAAGAGCAAGCGATTCCGTGATTGGGTAGATGGTAAAAGTACGATTATTATTCAGAATGGAAAGATCATGGAGCAAAACATGCGCAAGGAACGTTTAACCATCGATGAAATGATGGCGCAGCTGCGCACTCGTAATGCCTTCCGTGTATCGGATGTAGAATTTGCCGTTATGGAACCAAGCGGTGAGATTAATGTGATGCTCAAGAAGAATCTCCAACCTCTAACGCTTGACCATATTCATTCCCAGCTGGGAGATAGGGATGAAGATGAATCATTTCTTCTTTCGTCCATTGTACTGATGGATGGAAATATTTTGGAAGATGAATTGATACGGATTGGCAAAAGCCGAGCGTGGCTTGAAGCAGAGCTTACCAAGCGAGGGCTTCGAACGGAAGAAGTGTTTGTTGTTGAAGTGAATGATCAGGATCAATTGCATATTGATCTGTATAATCAAGCTTCAAGTGGTGTTGGAGAGCAGTCTGTTAAGTCAAAGTCTGATTAAGGATATGGGGCGGTTAATTGCTCATTAGCTGCTCTGTATTCAATCTGACATCATGAGATTTATTATGGATATCATAAGGGGAAGAAGTGGACAATTAAATGAAAACGAAAAAAAAATCTGCAAAGAAATGGTGGATCATACTTGCTGTCGTTTTGATTATAGCGCTTAGCTGCTTTGTGTTCCGCAAGCAATTAGCTATATTAGCATTTGATTTATTCTTATCCGATACAGTGGAACATAAGCTCGATCCATCTTACCAGCCTATAGCCGAGAAGCCAGTTGTTGATCGCGAATTAGAGGAGCCGTTCTCAGCCGCTCTACTGGGCATTGACCAACGAGACAACGAAATAGGTCGTTCGGATACGATCATTTATTCAGTTGTCCGTCCAAAGGACAATAAGGTGCTTCTCGTTTCCATACCTCGTGATACGTATACCGAGATCGTAGGGCATGGCACTACAGATAAGATCAATCACGCATACGCATTCGGAACCGCGAAGGGCGGTCCTACAGGCGGCGCTAAGATGAGTATGGATACGATATCCAACCTGTTGGATAGTCCAGTTGATCATTATGCGACGATTAACTTTGAGGGCCTTAAGGAAGTTGTTGATGCTCTTGGAGGCATAAGACTGCCGATTACAGAAGACATTGTGAACAAAGATCCGAATCATGAGAAGTTCACGATTGAAGGCGGTAAGGAGCTCTATAATGGCCAAGAGGCTCTGTACTATGTACGTTACCGTGAGGATTCGGATATGAATCGAACCGAGCGTCATCGCATCTTCATACAAGCCGTAATGGATCGTGCTATTGAGTTGGATCAGATCGGAAAGTTCCCGCAGATTCTTGAGGTGGTAGGCAATAACTTTACTACAGATATGAAGCCTAAGAACATGATCAATCTGGCCAAATATATGTTTAAGCAGGATACCTCGCCAGCAATCAGCAGTTATATGCTGCATGGTGAAGGCGAGATGGATGACGGAGTATGGTACTACATGCCGGATGAAGAAGATCTCACTTATGTGAAGGAGCTAATCAATAACTGGTTGGATCCAAAAACAACAAAAGATCAATTAATGGTTCCACGTCAGATGAGCAATGATTAATTTATAACCTTTATAGCAAGAGCCGGCTGCTTGGGCAGCTGGCTTTTGTTTTTGTAATAGTAAATGTGTTAATTTATAATTAGGTAGGTTTTATAATAATAGGGATGATCCGCTAATCATGAGGAGGATACCTAACGGATGAATATTGCATTTTTCTTACTGCCGAAACATGAAGTTGTTTGTCTGAATGAACAGTCAACTCTTCGCCAAACCTTGGAGCGCATGGAACATCACCGTTTTACTTCAGTGCCGATCATTAATGATAACGGGGAATATGTGGGCACGGTAACTGAGGGTGATCTGTTATGGCATATGAAAAACTCGAATGGTGCAATTCATTTTGAGAACGCTTCGAAATTTTTACTTAAAGAAGTAGAACTTAACAAGCTGATAAAATCAGTAAGAATTGATTCTAACATGGAAGATCTCATCAAGTTGGCCAAGGTTCAGAACTTTGTACCCGTAGTAGATGACCGGAATCGATTCATAGGAATTGTACGGCGCAGCCAGATTATTGAATATTGCGAGCAGTTCGTAACGAAAGCGATGGATGTTCACTAATTATGTTATAATGGGCAGTAACGCACTTTTATAGAAGGGTGTGACAATCGAGGATGCACAAGGAGATGGATTTAGCGAAGCGTGCCAAAGTCATCGAATGGTTGAAGACCGAAGTGATAGACTATGTAGCGCGCCTCTTCAGGTCTCTGTGGGAAGGCAGCACCACGAAAGTCGTTGACAGCTTAGCAAGCCTAATTGTAAGCAGTTATATATTAGGCCGACGCGTAGGCATCTCCTATCGGGAATTAGACGACAGCATCCTAGATAAATTACAGCGTTCTATACAGGAAGGACATCAGCTTGAAGAATGGTATCAAGACATATCAAAGTTGGATGAACATTTACGCAAGAGGTGAAATAGTTTGAATAAACGCTGGTTATCGATTGCATGGGCAATAGCAGCTGTGGTGCTGTTGTTATCGATTGGCAATCCTATTCAGCTCATTACGATGAGCTTTATGGCGATTCCGTTCGTCATGCTATTTACGACGCAGTCGATCAGGTCGTTCGTGATTCACGTCGTGGCGCTGTTGATCGTCGTCTTTTTCTTAGCCGGGACATTTGGTTCTGTGGTTGTGCTGGCTTCGATATATTTTATAATTCCAGGTATCGTTATGGGCTATATGTTTAAACGCAATCGTTCTGGATGGAACGCATTCACTGCGGGGACCATTACATTTTTAGCAGAATCACTGGTTCTGTTGGCGATTGGAACATTTGTCTTTGATTTGGATATTGTTGAGTTTATCAGAAGTCAGGTTCAATTGAGCATGGATATTCTGCAGCAAGCAGGGGGCATAACACCTGATAAAGCAGGGAAAATGGTAGATGCGCTTGTGATTATGCTCAATAAGATGATCCCAGTGATGCTGATCATGAGCTCGATCTATATGGGAGCTATTACGTATGCCATTAGCAACCGCTTATTAACGGCACAGGGTGTGCATGTTAATAAGATGAAGCCAATCAAGCACTGGATGCTTCCGAAATCGTTTATCTGGTATTACCTGATTACGATCATAATGCAGATATTTGTAGGGGACTCACCAGACAGTTTCTTGCTTGTAATCTTGCTTAACCTAATGCCCCTCCTGCATTTGGGCTTCATAATACAGGGAATATCGTTCTTGTTCTACTTCGCTGACTTTAAACGTTGGCCGAAGATCATACCAGTGGCAATCCTTATTACATCACTGATTATTCCGTTTGCTTATATACTGCTGCGAATAGTCGGCATCATCGATATGGCATTTCCATTGCGGCAGATGGTATCAAGACCAAAACAATAGGGTGAGAGGATATGCCAAAATTGTGGTTCCAACGATGGTACGCTAAACATACCATCTGGGCACTTATATTTGTCTTGGGACTGACGGTTGTATTAGCTCTTTACAACTGGATGATCGCAATCTTAGGTGTTCTCTGCTTGTCAGTGCTGCTTGTCATTACATTTATGGCAGAGCGCAATTTTCAACTTGAACTGGAGAAGTATCTGAATACGCTGGGGCATCGCGTCAAGCTCGCGGGTGATGAAGCAGTTGTAGAACTACCGTACGGTATATTGCTCTACAGCGATCAACAGGTTGTAGAATGGCACAACCGCTATGTATCAGACATGCTGGAACAAGACAGTGTTGCAGGGAGTAAGCTGGGAGAACTGTTTCCTAAGCTGGATTTGCAGTTGCATGCACCGACTGGTTCAGTTAAAGACAATCATAACGTTCATGAGCTTGAAATAGGCGAGCGCATGATCAGAGTACAGGTTGTTTCCGAGGAACGATTAATTTATTTTACAGATATATCAGAGATGACAGCGCTGCGTACTCGATACGAGCAGGAACGGATGGCCGTGGGTATCGTTGTGCTGGATAATCTGGATGAGTCGACGCAGGGGCTGGATGATCAGCAGCGGGCAGCGCTGCTCGCTCGTGTGACCAGCCATCTGACGGAATGGGCAGCGGGCAATGGCATTCTGATGAAGCGTCTATCCTCCGAACGACAGTTCATGGTGATGGACGTACAGACGCTTCAAGCGCTGGAGCAGACCCGATTCGTCATTCTCGACGAAGTGCGCGAGATGACGATGGACAACAAGCTGCCGGTAACCTTAAGCATGGGGTTCGCAGCGGATGTGGAGTCCATCGTTGAGCTTGGACAGATGGCACAGTCCAGCTTGGACATCGCGCTTGGTCGAGGCGGCGATCAGGTCGCTGTGCGCGTAGGCCAGCGCCTGTCCTTCTACGGCGGCAAGACGAATGCCGTAGAGAAGCGCACAAGAGTGCGCGCGCGCGTGATTGCGCACGCGCTGCGGGATTTCATTCGCCAGAGCGATCGCGTGCTTATTATGGGCCATCGGAATCCGGATACGGATTCGATCGGCGCAGCGATCGGCGTGTTGAATGCATGCCGCATGTTAGAGGTGGATGCCTATATCGTGCTTGAGGAGAGCAATCCATCCATCGATCGCCTGGTGGCGATGATTAGCAAGGATGAGCTCTTATGGTCACGATTCATAACACGCCACGAAGCGATCGAGATGGCAGGCGAGGACAGCCTCGTTGTCGTTGTTGACACGCATAAGGCCTCGATGGTTGAGGAGCCCCGGCTTCTGCAGACGACCAGCCGCATTGTACTCATTGACCACCATCGAAGAGGCGAGGAATTCATCTCGAATGCGGTGCTTATCTATCTAGAGCCATATGCATCATCAACATGTGAGCTAGTGACCGAGCTGCTGCAGTATATTCATAACCGCCAGCATCTCAGCGTGCTGGAGGCTACTGTCATGCTGGCAGGAATGACGGTAGATACGAAGCATTTCTCGCTCCGAACAGGCTCAAGGACCTTCGATGCAGCGAGCTTCCTGCGCCGTCATGGCGCCGATCCTGCTCTTGTACAGAAGCTGTTGAAAGAAGACTTCGAGGAATATATTCAGAAGGCGGAAGTGATCCGCCATACACAAATGATATATGATCATGTTGCCATAGCGGTTACCGAGCCTGGGCGAAAATATTCTCAGTTGCTCATTGCTCAGGTAGCTGATACGCTATTAAATATGACAGGAGTACTAGCTTCGTTCGTCATCAGCGAACGTTCAGACGGATATATCGGCATTAGTGCCCGTTCACTTGGGCAGATGAATGTGCAGATCATCATGGAGCGTCTTGGCGGCGGCGGTCATCTGACGAACGCCGCAGTACAGCTGACATGCTCCCTAGAGGAAGCAGAGACGCAACTGAAGCAAGTGCTAGCCGAAATTGATGCAGAAGAGGGGTTGTTCGAATGAAAGTCATCCTATTGCAAGATATCAAAGGTCAAGGTAAAAAAGGACAGATTAAGGAAGTATCCGAAGGGTACGCTACTAACTTCCTTATCCCGCGCGGCCTAGGTCGTCCTGCGACCGAAGGCAACGTGAAGACACTCGAACAGCAGCATAAGTCCGAAGCGAAGCGCAAAGAGCAGGAGAAGCTTGATGCGGAAGCGCTGGCGGCTAAGCTTGCTGAGACGACGGTGGAAGTGAAGACGAAGGCCGGTGAGAACGGTCGTTTATTCGGTGCTATCACGACAAAGCAGATCGCTGAGGCATTGATACATCTGAACCTCAAGATTGATAAACGCAAGATTGAGCTGTCGGAGCCGATCCGTACGCTTGGATATACGAATGTTACAATCAAGCTCCATCCTGAAGTGCGTGCGACCGTAAAGGTACATGTAACGGAGGAATAAGATGAGCGACATGTTTGTCGATCGTGTGCCGCCGCAGAATCTGGAGGCAGAGCAGGCGGTTCTCGGGGCGATCCTGATTCATGCGGAAGCGCTGATTACCGCGATGGAGCGGGTCCAACCTGAGGATTTCTATAATCCTGCTCATCAGTTTATATTTGAAGCGATGATCGATCTGGCAGAAGAAGGCCAGCCGATTGACTTGGTAACGTTGGCGGCTAAGCTGCAGGCGAAGCAGCAGTTGGATGAAGTAGGCAGCGTCTCTTATCTGATGAAGCTTGCCAACGCTGTACCAACGGCGGCCAATGCGGACTACTACGCTCAGATCATTGAAGAGAAGTCGATGATGCGGCGTCTTATTCGCACGGCTACAGAGATCGTCAGTGAAGGATATACCGCTGAGGATGATATCGGCGCGCTGCTAAGCGATGCGGAACGCCGCATATTGGAGATCTCCAATCGCCGCTCATCGAGCGGGTTCATCGCGATCAAGGATGTCCTGATGGAGGTATTCGACAAGATCGAGACCTTGAACGAGAATCAAGGGACGACAACCGGGATTCCGTCAGGGTTCATCGATCTGGATAAGATGACAGCTGGTTTCCAGCGAAACGACTTAATTATCGTTGCGGCTCGTCCTTCCGTTGGTAAGACAGCCTTCGCGCTGAATATCGCGCAGAACGTAGGCGTACGTGCCAAGGAAACCGTCGCGATCTTCAGTCTCGAGATGTCCGCCGCCCAGCTCGTACAACGTATGATCTGTGCGGAATCCAACGTAGATGCGACAAGGCTGCGTACTGGGGCGCTGGAGGACGATGACTGGGAGAAGCTGACGATGTCGATCGCCTCGCTGTCGGAAGCCCAGATCTTCATCGATGACACCCCAGGTGTTACCGTTGCGGATATTCGTGCGAAGTGCAGACGTTTGAAGAAAGAGCACGGTTTGGGTATGATTCTGATCGACTACCTGCAGTTGATTCATGGCCGCGGCAAGGCAGGGGAGAACAGACAGCAGGAAGTATCGGAGATCTCGCGTACATTGAAGATGATCGCGCGTGAGCTTGAGGTTCCTGTTATTGCACTGTCCCAGTTAAGCCGGGGTGTTGAGCAGCGTCAGGATAAGCGCCCAATGATGTCCGACTTGCGGGAATCCGGTTCGATTGAGCAGGATGCCGATATCGTCGCCTTCTTGTACCGCGATGATTACTACAACCAAGACACAGAGAAGAAGAACATCATTGAGATCATTATTGCAAAACAGCGTAATGGTCCCGTAGGTACAGTTGAACTGGTGTTCCTCAAAAATTTCAATAAATTTGTTAGCTACGACCGGAATCATGGCGATCCGCATGCGGGATAATGATGATAGGGCTTCAAGCCGCATCATATGTCCCGTAACGGATGGTGTATGAAACCGGTCTGTTTTACTTAATGTACCATTTCATAATAGATTCATGGATTGTTATCAGTCCTCAAACCAATTTCATATAAGTTTCCGAACGTTAAGGATTGGGAATTAATTAATGTTCGTTTTTTGATTGACTTTGCTCATTAAGGCTGATACACTGTGATAGCTGCTTTTTACCCAAAGGCAGTCAAATTTGGTGTGTGAACACCCGATGGGGGTAGAGATTATGTCTACAGTAGTAGTTGTAGGAACCCAATGGGGCGACGAAGGAAAAGGCAAAATTACCGACTTTCTCGCTGAGAGCGCGGACGTCGTAGCTCGTTACCAAGGTGGTAACAATGCGGGCCACACAATATTAATCGACGATAAGAAGTATAAGCTTCATCTGATACCGTCCGGTATCTTCTATGAGAACAAGCTGTGCGTCATCGGAAACGGCATGGTAATCAATCCGAAGGCGCTTATTGAAGAGATTGAATATATTCACGAGAACGGCTTCAAGACGGATAATTTGCGTATCAGCGACCGAGCTCATATCATCTTGCCATACCATATGGTGTTGGATGAGCTGGAAGAAGAGCGCAAAGGTCCGAATAAGATCGGTACGACCCGCAAAGGGATCGGCCCTGCTTATATGGACAAAGCAGCGCGCATCGGTATCCGTATCGCGGATCTGATGGATGCTGAAGAATTCACGAAGAAGCTTCGTCACCTCGGTGAACAGAAGAATGAACTAATTCAGATGTATAACGGCGAGCCGCTGGATATAGAGGAAATGCTGCAGCAGTACTTGGAGTATGCTGAATTCATCCGTCCGTATGTAGCAGATACATCTGTCGTGTTGAACGATGCGATCGACAACAATGAGAAAGTGCTGTTCGAAGGCGCTCAAGGCGTTATGCTCGATATCGACCAAGGTACGTATCCGTACGTTACATCATCGAACCCAACTGCAGGCGGCGTCTGCATCGGCTCCGGCGTTGGTCCTTCTAAGATTGAAGAAGTTATTGGTGTAGCGAAATCGTACACAACTCGTGTTGGCGATGGTCCATTCCCGACTGAGCTTGATAACGAGGTTGGACACTTCATTCGTGAAGCAGGGCATGAATACGGCACGACAACAGGACGCGCACGTCGTGTAGGCTGGTTCGACAGTGTCGTGGTACGCCATGCACGTCGTGTCAGCGGAATCACGGGCTTGTCCTTGAACTCACTGGACGTACTGACCGGTCTTGAGACCGTCAAGATCTGTACCTCTTACAAGTATCGTGACGAAGTCATCGAGCATTACCCAGCGAACCTGAAGATGCTGGCTGAATGCGAAGCGATTTACGAAGAAATGCCAGGCTGGTCGGAAGATATCTCGAAGTGCAAGACGCTGGAGGATCTTCCTGAAACAACTCGCAACTACGTAAAGCGCGTATCGGAGCTAACAGGTATTCCGATCTCGATCTTCTCTGTTGGCCGCAATCGTGAGCAAACGAACCAAGTTCGCTCGATTTATCGTTAATTTAGAATAGGAAAGCCCTTCTTGAAGCACGCATATGCATATGCGGATGTTTCGAGAAGGGCTTTTTTGCTTTGAATGATAACGTGATCCGTCGCACGGTGTTTGGAACCACATGCAGTTATGCATGGAATGAAGCTGATGCGGGCATACTAAGAAGTGATTTACGTACGCACGTAAGGTCAGCAGCAGGGGAAGCGTCTGACACAACGAGTGCAAGTGCGGCAAGAAGGAGGCGTGACATATGCGTTGGTACATAAGGATGGTTAAGATGGTTGTCGTAATAGCGGCAGTCAGCATCATTTCGAGCCTGTTGACGATTGGGACGACGGCTCTTGTGGTAGATGGGTATATCCAGACAGCCTTGCAGCAGTTCAATGTTCCGATCAAGCGGGAACCGATGACGGCAGTCACGTTATGGAGTTCATTGTGGAAAGGTACTGCACCGAAGCCGGAACAAGGGAATAGAACCCAACTGAACCCGTCTGGCATTGGTAAAGCCGTGAAACCAGGAACGGGAGAGGAAGGATCGGGTGGATCACGGAATGGATCTGAATCATCGGGTTCAGCAGGTTCGACGGAAACTCAAGGTGCTTCTCAAGGTTCGGAGCAAGGTACAGAGTCTAAGCCTACAGGAGATGATGCTCTTCCTGTATGGGGATCTGTATCGGAAGAAGCTAACGGACTCGATCAGCAGGAAGAGGTCATCGTGACCCCAGAAGCTCTAAAGGACAGCAAGGAGCAGTTGCCTGCCAATGCGAAGGATGAGATATTCCGAACGCTGCTACAGAAGCTCCCACAGGAGGATTGGCAGCGAATATCGACGTTGATGGAAGGCGGCTTGACGTCCTCAGAGATATCGGAAGTGGAACAGATTCTAGCAAAGCACCTCAATGATGAAGAGTATAAGAAGATGCGTGATATGTTAGCTGGTTCCAAAGCAGGGAAGGATTCGACAATTCCAGCCTCTTAATCTTAAGATCATATGAATTGCGATAGGCTGCCAATAGGCAGTCTATTATTTTGTCTATTTATGAAGCGTTTCCACGTCTGGTAGTTGCAACCGTTAGTTTTAGTATGATACATTATAAAAGGTAACAAAATATTAATCTTTATCAGTTTATATAAAGATAAGGAGATTATCATGGATCAGAATCTAAACGAGGAACGGAACGAGAGCGAAGCATCATCAATGTGGCAGAAGCTCACTGCGGCATGGCGCTCAGAAGATAAGCCGGCTGCTATGAAGCGCTGGGTATATGAATCTCGCAAACAGCTGCTCCTGTCAGTTGGAGGCGCAGCCGTATTAACAGCTGCGATCTGGGGCGGAACTGCATATGTTAAGGCCAATACAATTCCATACTTGCAAGTATATAACGGTGAACAATTTATTGGCGAGATCGCCAGCGCAGATCAATTAGACGCGCTCTACGATGCGAAGTTGAAGGAAATTCAGGCAGATAATCCGAATGCCATCATGAAGATAGATACATCTGCGATACATACAGTAGAAGAACAAGCGTTTAAAGCAGAGCCCGCAACAGTAGAAACGTTGAAGAAGGTAGCTGAGGTTATCCCTAGCTATGCCGAAGGCGTAGAACTGAAAGTTGAGGGCAAGACAGTAGGTATCGTTAAGGATCAGGCTACAGCCGATAAGGTAATCGCACAGATTAAGAATCAGTATAATCCGGATCTGAATGAGAAACCAGCAGTTAAGACATTGTCCGCTACGAAGTCAGCCCAAACGACGAAGGCAGTATCTCATGTTGAATCCGTATCGCTGCGCGAACGTGTAGCCACAGTAGAGACAGAGACTACCCCTGACAAAGTATTGACGCCGGAAGAGGCCGTAATGTTGCTGACATCAGGACATACGGAGAAAGAAAAATATACCGTTCAGAAAGGTGACACGGTCAGCTCTATTGTCGAGAAAATGCATGTTTCGCGTGAAACGATCTATCGCAACAATCCTGGTGTAGGTGAAGAGTATCTGCAAGTGGGGCAAGTTCTTGATATTACAGAACCTGATCCATTGGTAACCGTGAAGACGGTTGAGCGCTATACCGAATATGTAGTTACAGAGCCTCAGGTTGAGATTCGCGAGAATCCCGACATGCCTGCAGGTGAGAGCAAAGTAGTTCGAGAAGGCAAGCAAGGGATGAAACGAATGACCTACCGTTTGATTAAGGACAACGGCTTGCTGACGAAAGAGGAATGGATCGAGCAAGAAGTGATTGATGCACCCGTATCCAAGATCGTCATGAAGGGCACGAAGGTTGTAAACGGTGAGGGCTCAGGTTCATTTATATACCCAGTAAATAATGCAAGTCTGTCAAGCGGATACGGATCCCGTTGGGGCACAACTCACAAGGGACTTGATATGACTTCTTCGGATAAGACGATCTCAGCAGCAGATGAAGGTGTTATCGAGTATGCCGGCTGGAAGAATGGCTATGGCAACTGCATCATCATTGATCATAACAATGGCTACAAGACGCTTTACGGCCATCTTAGCAAGATTACGGTGGAAGAGGGCCAAATCGTAGAGCAGGGTGAACAGATTGGCATTATGGGCAGCACCGGCAACTCTACGGGAACGCATCTTCATTTTGAGATCCATAAGAATGGTGAAGTCGTCAATCCTAGCAAATATTTATAAGCTTGTCATTCTCTATTGCAATCATTTAATCTATATCGATACGACGAAAAGCGGATAGCCTTCGGGTTATTCGCTTTTATTATGCGGGTCCGTGCTCCCGATACGAATCATGCTGAACCTTAGAGGAAACTTCATAATAACGATGGTGACGATAGCGGTTTGCTTCTGACTATTGGGGCAAGTATGATACAATATAGTGGTCAAATAGTGGTCAAGAAGAGATGAAAGAGGTGGAGTTCATGTACGGCAAAATACTGGTCGTTGACGATGAACAGCCGATTGCAGATATACTGAAATTCAACTTGGAGAAAGAAGGCTATGAAGTCGTTTGTGCATTTGATGGAGGGGCAGCGGTTGAGCTGGCGTTGAAGGAGAAGCCTGACTTGATCCTGCTGGATCTCATGCTTCCGGTCAAGGATGGCATGGATGTATGCCGTGAGGTGCGTCAGCACCTGCAAATGCCGATCATTATGCTGACAGCCAAGGACACGGAGTTGGACAAGGTACTAGGTCTTGAAATGGGCGCTGACGATTACGTCACGAAGCCATTCAGTACGCGCGAGCTGTTAGCGCGGGTTAAGGCCCATCTGCGTCGTCTGGCGAAAGTGACTTCTAGCGAGTCAGCCTCAGCTGAAGAAGAGAAGCAAGGGGTTCGTCTTCATGAGCTCTTGATTGATACGGATATGTATATCGTTTATAAGAATGGTGAGCCGTTAGATTTGACACACCGTGAATTTGAGCTGCTGCATTATCTGGTGAAGAGCAGCGGCAAGGTCATGACGCGTGAGCACCTGCTGCAGGCGGTATGGGGCTATGAGTATTTTGGCGATGTGCGGACAGTGGATGTAACCATTCGCCGTCTGCGCGAGAAGATTGAAGATGACCCAAGCAAGCCAGAGTATATTATCACCCGCAGAGGCCTTGGCTATATGATGCGCAATCCGCGTAACGGAGGAATGTGATGGCTTGGATTAGCCGTTTCTTTCGTACGATTCAGGCCAAACTGATCATTATCTATGTATTGCTGATCTTAATCGCAATGCAGCTTATTGGGGTTTACTTCGTCAGTACGATGAAGAACACCTTAACCAACAATTTTACAGAAGATCTGGAGACTACCGCTAACTACGTGCTGCTAATGGCCGTTCAGAAGCTTAAAGGGGAAGTCGGCACTGAGGATGAAGATGTGATCGAGGACTTGAATACTTCACTTCAGAACCTGTTCAAGATGAACGGGGTCGAGATACAAGTGCTTGATGCAACCGGCAAGATACTGGCCACTTCCGTGCAATCCAATGCGAATATCATAGGCAAGAAGAATACTGAAACGGTGGTTAGCCGCGCCCTGCAGGGGATTCGCGAGAACGAAGAGGTCATTATCGATGAAAATAATGATCGCAAGCAAGTGCTCGCGCTGCCGATCACGGTCGAAAACAAGACGATCGGCGCGGTATATGCCGTCGGCTCCATGAATGAACTATATGCGACGATCAATGATATCAACCGCATCTTCTTATCGGGTATGGCTATCGCACTTGGATTAACAGCTGTACTTGGCATCATACTGGCTCATACGATCACACATCCGATCAAGGAGATTACGAAGCAGGCCACTAAGGTTGCGGAAGGGCATTATGACGGTCAGGTTACGGTGCATGGCAACGATGAGATCGGACAATTAAGCGAAGCGTTCAATAATATGACGAAGCGGCTGCAGGAAGCGCTCAGTATGAACGAGGAAGAGAAGGAGAAGCTGACTTCGATTCTGACGAACATGAGCGACGGCGTGATCGCTTCTGATGATCAAGGACACATTATCGTCATGAATCGACGAGCGGGGCTGATGCTCGGCGTAAAAGGACAAGACTGGGAAGGTCGAGACATGACCGCCCTGCTGAATATCACTGCAGAAGAGCTGAAGGAGCGCATGCAGGACAAGATCAATGGAATGCTACTGCCGCTCAGTTCGAGAGTGGACGGTGAGGAAGGGCATGACACGATTCTGCGTGTTACCTTCACGCCAATTCATCGCCGTGGAGAGGGCATTACAGGGACAATCGTCGTGCTGCAGGACGTAACTGAGCAGGAGAAGCTGGATCAATCGCGCCGCGAATTCGTAGCGAACGTATCCCATGAGCTGCGAACGCCGCTCACGACGATTAAGAGCTATGTGGAAGCCTTGGATGACGGTGCGCTGGAGGAGCCTCAACTGGCTAGTCGATTTGTCGGTGTTATACAGAATGAAACCGAGCGCATGATCCGACTAGTAACAGATTTGCTGCAGCTGTCACGTCTTGATTCGAAGCAAGCTAAGCTTCGTATGCAGCCAATAGATGTCGTAGAGCTCCTGGAAGAAGTAAAGGACCGCTTCTCCTTCCAATTCCGCAGCAAGCAGATCTATGCCGATGTGACAGTAGACCCGCAGCTTCCGATGGTGGTGATGGATCGTGACCAGATTGATCAGGTATTGGATAATCTGGTGTCGAATGCGGTCAAATACACGCCTGAACAGGGCGTCATTGAGCTTAGCGCTGTGTTGACGGAGGATAGGAAGCACGTCGCTATAACGGTACAGGATAACGGGATGGGAATTCCGAAGCAGGATCTGGAACGGATATTTGAACGCTTCTATCGTGTGGATAAAGCACGCTCGCGCAGTATGGGCGGCACTGGGCTTGGACTATCGATTGCCCGGGAAATGGTAAACGTCCACGGTGGTTCAATTCATATAGAGTCGGAATGGAACGAAGGAACTTGCGTTACCTTTACGCTTCCAATAGATCAATCACCCGTTCGGGCAAATGCGGATGACAAGAGTGAGGGGGGCGTATAATGGAACGATTTAAGTCAATTGCACTTACCTTCCTTGTCGTACTCAGTCTTGTACAGAGCTTCTTCCTGACTTACAGCATGCCGAACTTTGATGGAGAGAAGCGAGCTGCCGGGGATTATGTCGTCACCGAACCGATGGGACCGGAAGAGAAGATCGAGAACTTAATATACCCAGAGAAGATCATTCTTCATATGGGCAATAACGAGCATACGTTGCTGCCTCCAGGAACGACCTTCTATAACATTATCTTGGACAAACTGCAGGGGCGATCTTATGATGGCTTTCAGATGAAGCCGTCGACATCGATCGATTGGTCGTCTATACAGGCGAATTCTGAAGGCATCGAGCTGAAGTACAATTCAGCCATCCCGGTAAAGCTGCTGCAGAAGGCGATGCCGATCGCAGATGATCCCGCCTTTCAACAGGAAAGTGTGAGCAAGATGATGATCTATACCTCGGAAGAGGACAATGATGTGATCGTCTTGTTCCTGACCGCTGATGGGGAGCGGGTGTATGAGTCAACTCGCGCAGACCTGACGGTACAGGACATCAAGCAGCAGGTAGAATTCGGGCGCGAATTGACGCCTTATCAGCTTGTCAACGGAGCATTCTATATCCCGAAGGAGCCGCTTGAGATGGTGGAGGTTAAGCTTCCATACACAAGCTATGCTCCAGAGCAGATGGTGAAGAGCCTGTTCTTTGACCCTGCCTTGACGAAAATTATCCGTGAATCGGACGGATCAACCATCTATACGGATGGCAAGCGCGGCTTGCAGCTGCAGAGTAAACAGTACTGGATGACATATACGGATGCAACTGCTCCTACAGACGGTCCTAACGACTTGTCAGCTGATGTGTGGGAAGCCGTTAACTTTGTCAATAAGCATGGCGGATGGAACGGTCGCTACCGATTAGCCGAAATACCAATCGATAAGGACACTGTATCTGCAAGCGGCTTTAAGACTTTTAGTGATACTGAGAGGACCTTGAAGTTCCAGCTATACTGGGGTTCCTATCCGATCATATCCACGAAGGACTTCAAGTTTGGATATTTACAGGTGAAGCTTCAGCAAGGAATGGTTATGAACTATGAGCGTTCGCTGCTGCAGCTGGGTACCCGTGCAGAGGAAAAAGAGATTCACAAGCTTCCAGGTGGAGAGGTGTTAATCGAAGCCCTGCGAGCTACGAACCGGATGAACTCGATTATGGCGGTAGAGCCGGTATATGAACCGATTCTGATGGAGAAGCAGATTCATTTGCGACCGGTGTGGCAGATTACATTTTACGATGGATCAACTCAGTTGTTGAGATTGTAATGTTGAAGCGGAGAGGAGGAGTTTCATGGACTGGAGTCGTGCGAAGAGCATCTTAATATACGCCTTTCTGCTCCTGAATATCGTGTTGGGCTATCAGCTGTGGCAGGATATAAGTGCTCAGATGAATAAGGAGCTGGATTGGACGTCGCTCTCGGAGGAGACGCGCAAGATTATGGATGTAAAGCAGATTAGCGTTACCGCCAGTATTCCGTCGGAGACTCCTTCACTGCGTGAGATTACGTATCGCATGATCAATAAAGATGTCGATCCCACTCCGATGAAGGAGCCGGTGGAGAGCAAAGTGCTGTTTATGACGAAGCGGGATACGATTCAAGAGATGGAAGACGAGATACCGCATATCGAGATGTATCAGCATGATCAGGCCCTTAGTGGAGACGGGGTATTCATCATGCATCAGCAGATGGTGAATGGCTTGCCGTTATTTGAAGTGAATCTGGAGCTGTATTATGAGAACCAGATGATTAAGGCATTCCGTCAACAGTATGCCGAGATCGAGAATTCGAAGACTTCAGAGGATCAGAAGATACTGCCTGCTTCCAAAGCCCTGGATACGGTCATCGAGAAGCATCTAGCGCCTAACTCCGTTGTGACTGATGTGAAGCTGGGTTATCACGGTCAAGTATTTGACACGGATACGCAGGTGGCTGCGCCTTCTTGGCGGCTGCTGTTGGAAAATGGAGATGTCTATTATATGAATGCAATAAACGGCGCGGTTGAGCACGTGCCAGCAGGGAAGAAGGAGAAGTAATGAGTCTACGCTTTACGGTATTATCGAGCGGTTCTACTGGCAATGCGACGGTTGTGAAAAATGATGATACAACGTTGATGATAGATGTAGGGTTGAGCGGCAAGCGAACAGAACAGCTGCTGCAGGAGCAAGGGTTGTCCGGCGCTGATATTGACGGCATCCTCGTAACGCATGAGCATTCCGATCATATCAAAGGGATGGGCGCGTTCGCGCGCAAGCATAAGGTGCCGATCTATGCGAATGAGAAGACATGGGAAGCTCTCGACAAGCATATAGGTGAGATTGCGGAAGAGAATCGGATCGTGATGCAGACAGGAGAGGCTCGTGACTTCGGGGATCTGCGCGTTGAGTCTGTCGGCATCTCGCATGATGCCGCAGAGCCGGTTGCATACACCTTCACTGAAGGTGAAACGAAGCTGAGTGTAGCAACCGACCTCGGATATATGAGTGACAAGGTGCGCGATGCGATTACGGATTCGGACGTACTCGTACTGGAATCCAACCATGACATTGAGATGCTGCGTATGGGTCGATACCCTTGGAATATTAAGCGTCGTATTCTCGGTGATGAAGGTCACTTGTCAAACGAAGCCGCAGGTGAAGCATTGTGTGATGTGATGACGGGCAATACTCGTCGAGTGTATCTGGCGCATCTAAGTCGAGAGCATAATCATCAGGACTTGGCTCGTATGACGGTGCAAAATGTGATGGAGGACCGCGGTCATTTCTTCAAGGAATCGGAATTCCAGCTGTATGATACGTATTTTGATAAGCCTACCGCATGGGATACGGTGAACGCGAAGACTCCCGTGCGGCGTTAATATCCGAAGGCGGCTCTGTACTGCCGCCCTACTCGGCGCAAGCGATATAGGAATCAAGCTCCGCTGCTTTCCGCGATATATCCTCTTGCTCTAGTATTCCTTTTTCCACTAGCAGTTCCATTAGTGTAGAAACAGCTAAGGTCAAACGGTAGTGATCATGCTTCAGATCGGCCAGCTTGCCGATCAGATCGATCTCAGCCCAGTTGGATGAGTTGGAAGTCATAGTTGATCGCTCCTTCTATTAGGTTTATTTTCATATTGTTCGCGGTTCATAGTTTACTTATGATAGAATATGTACAGTTCATATAGTCTATGACACATTAATAGAATTTACTTCAAGATAGAGGCTATCTGCTATATTCAGTTATGGTTAGTTATCCGGCCTGTTGTCCATGGTATATTTCAATAGATTGGTTCATAGACTCGTCATATGCGCTGTTCATTAGTGTTGACCGTTTGAATGGTTCCCATTCCTGTTCCAAGAAGGATAGAAGACATTCATATGAGGGTATTGGAGCAACCGGAGAGGCATGAATGCCGCCGTAAGAGGGAGTGATGGTGCGGATGGGTTTGTTTGATGATGATTTCTATTCGCCGAAGATTCGCAGAGACAGTAGCCGTTCCTGGTTATCAAGCAAGCGTCTGCCTCGTTTGCGTATTCGCAGATGGCGTGGACCACGTCCCGATCGCAAGCGCAAAGGGCTGTCAACGTTACAAGTTGCAGTTATTAGTTCTGTAGTTACGTCAATATTGACAATTACGATATATGGATGGCTTGTGGCTCCTGGTGCTGTACGAACAGTTGTTGCAGTTAATGAAGCGGTCATGAATGATCCTTATGAACGAATCGTCCAGGCCGCGGATGAGGTAAGTCCTACGGTTGTCAGCATTGTGAATAAGCAGAAGAACCTCTTGGAAGAGGACAGCAAGCTTGCAGATGCAAGCTTGGGGTCTGGTGTGATCTATAAGCTGGAGAATGACAAAGCCTACGTGTTGACGAATGAGCATGTGGTGGATGGCGCCGATCTTCTAGAAGTGGTGCTGCCTAATGGACAACGTAAGAATGCCGAGCTTGTAGGCAAAGATAAGATCACGGATCTTGCAGTATTGAAAATGGACGGCGCCGGTGTCACGGAAGTTGCCAAGTTCGGTGATTCTAATAAATTGCGGCGAGGAGAAACGGTCATCGCGATCGGTAATCCGCTTGGACTTGGGGATTCGTTGACCGCCGGTATCGTTGGATATACGAATCGAATGATTCCTGTTTCCCTGAATCAAGACGGTGTGTACGATTGGGAACAGAGCGTCATTCAGACGGATGCCGCTATTAATGAAGGCAACAGCGGCGGCGCCTTGGTGAATCTTAACGGTGAAGTCATCGGAATCAATACGATGAAGATAAAGATGACGGGAGTAGAAGGTATCGGATTCGCGATCCCGTCGCATGTTGCGAAGCCTGTAGTGGATGAATTGGAGACTAAGGGGAAGGTTGCGCGTCCTTACCTGGGTGTCTATACGGTGGATCTGAACAATCCATATGCACCAATCACAGATGAACAGCGTGAGGAGCTGCAGCTTCCAGATACGCAGAAGGAAGGCGTTATCGTATTGGAAGCATCGGGTCCAGCGAAGGCAAGCGGCCTGAAGCTGAACGATGTGATGGTAAAGTTCGATAATACGGATATCAGCTCGACGCTGGATATGCGTAAGTATCTGTATGAAGAGAAGAAGATCGGTGAAGAGATGAAGGTATCTTTCTACCGAGATGGGAAGCTGATGACGACACAGGTGAAGCTGGATGAGAAGCCGGAAGCATAAAGAAGCATTGAACATGCTTGATCATCTGTACCAAATGCGGTAGAGTGAAGAAGTAATGCGAAGTCGCTGCTATATAGACAGCTAGAAGGCAAGAAAGAGGGTTCGTCATGTACGTAGTTTGCAAAGAGCATATCGAGTTGGCAATTGAGAAATTTGTAGATGAGTATGAGGATGCTCCGGATGTAGTCAATCTGGATGAAAATGAGTTTAGTGACTGGGAACGCCCGATTAAGTGCTGCATGGACTGTGAACAAGAGGCTCAATTCCTCGTTGTGTAGATGAGAGGGAGCGGGATGAAGCTAAAGTTTGGGTTAGAGTTTGGGCTTTAGTGTCCTTGGGCCAGTGCAGACAGGTAGTTACGATTATAGAAAGATGAGAGCAAGGGTTGTGGATGAGTGTCCGTGCCCTTGTTTTTTTGTGTATAGGCTGGGTATTGTGGGGATAACACGGGGGATAGCGCTGTTGTAAATGGTTATACACATGTGGATAACGGTTGAGTGTTGAAATAAGCTGAGAGAAAGTCGGTCTAGAGACCGAGTAAAGGTCAGGTCAGAGTTGGATTCCAAATAGAGGGATACAAGCTATAATTGGTAGTAGCTTAATGTAGAGGACGGGATGAAGATGAAGTGGCATCAGCACTTTACACGTTACATGGTTGATCAAAATGGGGGTAGGCGAGAAATAGATTATCAATGGCCTTCTTCCTCATTTCCGGTGATTAGTATTCGAAGTAATCTATCAGGATATGGGGATGGATCTTCTTGGAGAGGCGGAATGAGAAAGCCTAAGGTCGCGGTTGGATTGATCGCAATCGGCGATATCGCAGTTGGGCTAATCTCAGTCGGAGCGATCAGCGTAGGATTGCTATCTATAGGTGCGATCGCGTTAGGCTTGTGGCTGGCATTAGGTGCGGTGGCGCTCAGTTGGGGCTTGTCCGCAGGTGCTGTTGCCATAGCGAGTGAGATTGCACTTGGAGCGGTGGCCATTGCAGAGTGGGCGTTAGGCGCGGTTGCTGTGGGTAAGTATGCCTTTGGTGCTGTTGCTCTAGGCGAGTGGGTGTACGGTGTGGTAGTGATCGGGAAGCATGGCTTCGGCTTAATTCCGCTGACGGGCGATGTGTTGAACTGGTTTAAACGGTTGTTTGGTGGTTGATGGGTAGGCAATTATCGACTTATTATTCTTATAGCGAGAATTCGAGGGCAGGCTGTCTCATGGCTTGCTCTTTTTAGTTGTTTTTCGGGGTTCTTCTCCCTCTTTTTACAGGGGATCGTGTCGAATGGTGGTGTGGGATAGAACTACTATAATGCTTGTAATGGATTGATATAGTGTGGGTTCGCATGGACTAAGACGGTTCTTGTCGGTTACACTATACGAAGGAAGCATGATGGGAGCAGAGATGGGGGAGAGCGCGGGCTCTCCTCTTTGTATGCTTATCATATGCGGGCAGTAGGTTAGGGACAGTGATAGTTCCCATATTATAAGGAAAAGGCGGGTTATACATAGATGTTTATTCAGTTAATTGGCGTGGGTAAGTTGAAGGAGAAATACTTGGTGCAGGGGATCGCGGAATACAGCAAGCGGCTTGCACCGTATGTGAAGTTCCAAGTGACGGAGGTGCCGGATGAGAAGGCACCGGAGAATATGAGCGACGCGGAGCTGCTGCAGGTGCAGGAGCGTGAAGGCGAGCGCATCCTGGCGCATGTGAAGCCGGATGCACATGTGGTGGCGCTGGCGATCGACGGCCAGCTGTGGTCGAGTGAAGACCTCGCGGCGCACATCGACAAGCTCGCTACCTATGGGACGAGCCACGTGGTATTTATCATCGGCGGCTCGGTAGGCCTCTCGCCAGCCGTGATGCGCCGCGCGCAGTCGAAGCTCTCCTTCGGCCGCATGACGCTGCCGCACCAGTTGATGCGCCTGGTGCTGGTGGAGCAGATCTATCGTGCGGTGAAGATTAACCGCGGTGAACCGTACCATAAGTAGGGCGAAAAATAGGGGGTGCCTGGCACTTCCTTTTTGCTGATATTGTTCTCTCATAAAAAAGAAATGTTCGCGTTTTTTCAATAAGGCAAACGAATGAAATGCTTATTTTCGGAGCGAGGCATTATATCGGTGAGTGTATACAAACCATGTAATGCTTGCTGTTAATAATGCCGACGAAATCAAAGCTGTAAGAACACTATATGTTTGCCAAATAAGTATCGTTGACCAATCTAATGCACAGCACATTATACACTGGACAATCGTAGCAATCAGCAAAATAGCTGTTACGATTATTCGCTTTTTTGTCATTGGCTGCCGCTCATTCGTTTTCCTTCTGCGTAATCCTAAGAGAAAGAACAGAACAGCCAATAGGCAAAGAATAATTGTGGTAGACGACAGAATGATGTCCAAAAGCTGTGTGCCGCTTATTCCATATGACTGCGTCAGATTGCCGTCTAATATATCTTTAACTTTTAGTACCATGCTTCTATTGATATTTGCGCCGTTGGTCAGCAAGCAGATGGCTGTTCGTTCATTTGGCAGTATGGCTACTTCGGTTCCGAAATTGGGATTGCCCCCTGGGTGCTCTATAATCGTTTGGTTGGCGTTTACCGACCAGCCCGCCGCATAATACATTTCATTGACAGCCGGAACAGACATATCACCCTGATGTGATTTTTCGATAACCGTATGGAATATTTCGGGTATGTCCTGCACAATACCCATCTGTATGCCCATCCAACGCGCCATATCTTTTGTACAAGAAATGATGTAGCCTGCGGGTTTATTCCCGGAAAAATCCGGTGCGTTATATGGAGTTGTCATAAAAAAGGAAGAACGGTAGCCCTGTGCCAACTGTCCGGTGGCTTGAGCATCTTCTTTATAAACATACGTCTGGTGAAGACCCAACGGCTGAAATACCTGTTCCCTCATAAAGTCTTCATAGCTTTGTCCCGACACAATCTCAATAACCAGACCTAATACGTCATAATTAACAGTTCCGTAATTATACTGCTCACCAGGATAGAACGACAATTCAGAATCTACGAGCATTTCTACGGTTTTTTGCAACATATCCGGCGTATTGCCTTGTGGAATGTTTTGACTGTGACTGCCATTTGTTAAGCCGCTAGTATGGTGTAAAAAGTTATTGAGTGTAATACTTTGCATATCAACGTGTTTCCCCTGATACTTTAACGTAAACCAAGGCAAATATTTCTGGATAGGGTCTGACATTGACAGCAGTCCTTGTTCTTCCATCAGCAGAATACCCATGCCGGTAAAAGCTTTACTTACCGAAGCCAGCTCATATAGAGTATTTTCACTTGCTGACAGTCCCTTTTCACGATCTGCGTACCCGGAAGAAAAGTAGAGCACTTCATTGTTCGTAAGTATTGAGATTGACATTCCCGGTACACCTGATATACGGCTTGCATCATCCAACAATGTTTGTATTGAATCAGATTGCGAATCTGATAATGCATAACTTGGTGTTGTGAATCCGGTGAACAGTATAAGTAATGCAATCATAAAGACAATAATTTTTTTCATAGTCTCTCCATTCCGAAAAAACACCCGTACGGAAAATATAAATAATCCGCAGTACGCCTTATTCCCCTAAAGTGTAATAAGGTATATATTATGAAGCTTATTATTGCAAAATCTTATTGTATGTGAAGAATCATACGATATAAAAAATTAGATTGCTATCATAATCTTCTACTTACTACGAACTATTTTGCAAGGAACACAAAAAGCCCCCTCTGCTTCATTAGCGGAAGGGGCAATAGGATGGACCTATTCCGGTAGGTATGGAACGCAGGGTAATTCCGGAATCAGAGGGGATAGAAATGGTTTGAAGTTAGTTGTAAACAGTGTTACTCTCTAACAACGATAAACTCAAACTCTATGCTCTACAATACTTTCAATAATAATCACAAATTTAGTTATAAAGAAAGGTAATACTATGATAAAAGTTGAAAACTTATCCTTCTCATTTCCACAAAAAGAACTATATAAAAACATTTCATTTACGTTAGAAGAAGCACAGCATTGCGCTTTTATAGGAACAAGTGGCAGTGGTAAAAGTACATTGATCGATATACTGATGGATCCAGAAAGATATTTGTTCGAGGGCAAGTTAGAGATAGATCCAACCTGCACAATTGGGTATGTAAGTCAGTTCTCCCAACTAGACAGAACGAAAGAAACAACCGTTTTTGAATATATAGGAGACCAATTTATTAAAATACAAAATGAAATACAATCTCTTTGTACTGAAATGGAAACATCATCGGATATTGAGCCGTTACTCGAAAAGTACCAATTAGCTTTAGACGCTTATGATGCAATCGGCGGTGATAATTTCGAAAGCAACATTAATAAGAAACTAAATCTAGCAAACCTCATGAAGCTAAAAGATGTTAGGGTATCCGATCTGAGTGGTGGGGAATTCAAACTTATTCAAGTGATGAAGGAGATGCTTAATCGTCCCGACTTGATGATTATGGATGAGCCCGATGTATTTTTAGATTTTGAAAACCTAAATGCTCTTAAAAAACTTATTAATGCTCACAAAGGGATACTGCTAGTTGTTACGCACAACCGATATCTATTGAATCATTGTTTCAACAAAATTATTCACCTTGAAAACATGGAGATCCAAGAGTTTGATGGTCGATATATTGAGTATAATTTCTCATTACTTCAGACAAAAATTGAGTTGCAAGAAATTGCAGTCGCTGAACAAGAAGAAATTGAAAGATACGATAACATCATTGATAATCTTAGAGCTATCGCGACTGTTAATGCGGATGCATCTAGAGGGAGAGCACTAAAAGCGAGAGTTAAGTTTCAAGAAAGATTGGAAGCACGTAGAATTAAAGCGCCATTTGTTGATATGAAGCAACCGAATATTCGTTTTGATATAGATCATGAACTGGAAGATACCGTTGTTGTAAATGTTAATAATTATCGTGTTGCCTTTGATGAGCTGCTGCTAGACCATGTTAACTTTGAGATAAGATCTACAGATAAAGTAGCCATTATTGGTTCAAATGGTACCGGGAAAACGACTTTACTCCGAGATATCTATAAAAACAATCAGGATTCAATTGAAATAAATGCTGATGTTAAAGTGGCTTATTTATCTCAGATTCAAGGCGAAATGCTAAAGGATTCTAATTCAATACTGGAAGAATTCATCGATGCTGGGTTTAAAACGTATGATGAGATTAGATCGTATATTTCTGGCTATGGGTTTGAAGGAGAAATCGTTAATCAGAAGATAGAATCTCTATCTGGTGGGGAAAAAAATACGCTTCAATTGGCCAAAGTTGCCGCCAGTAAAGCAAACGTATTGCTTCTAGATGAACCGACAAGCCATTTAGACACCTATTCACAAATCGCATTGGAGAAAGCCATTGAAGACTATAAAGGTGCGATTCTCATGATTTCTCATGATTTCTATTCTGTTGTAAATGGTATGGATTATGTATTAATCATCGACGATAAGACGATAAGAAAAATGAGTATGCGTAAATTTAGACAGCTGATTTATGCTAGTCATTTTAATAAAGACTATTTAGAAGCTGAACAAAATAAAAAAGCAGTTGAAATGAAAATAGAATTGGCTTTAAAAAATACTGATTTTGAATCCGCAAAAGTATTGGTTGATGAGCTAGAAGAGCTGATTAAGTTGCTTTAAAATACACCGGGGCGGTACCATATGAGTTCCATTCTTAACGTTATAGAAAAGCTGAAGTTGAACGTCTTGAATATGAGCATAGGGCACTCTTAGTTTAAAGGTGTCCTAAAAATTCGCCGTTAGAGTGTTATGGTGAACCGTACCATAAGTAAGCACAAAGTCATCGTTAATTGATACTGAAGCGTCAAAGAACAATTCAATGTTCTTGGCGCTTTTTTTGTGGGGATTTTCTCGAAAATTTTTAAAGTAATCCTGTTAAGACTTGCTAAAAGTGAACAATTAAAAAAATCAATTTAGGTGATACTAAGTAAACATTGTGTGTTGAAGGTAAATATAGGGGAGGAAAAACGTGTGTCAAACACAAACACAACCAGGAAGTTGACTTTAGTATCCCTAGTTTTAATGATTTTCACTTCTGTGTATGGTTTCAACAACATTCCAAGATCATTTTATAAGATGGGTTATGCTGCTATTCCTTGGTTCATATTTTCAGCCATAGCCTTCTTTGTTCCTTTCGCATTAATGGTCGCTGAATATGGTTCTGCCTTTAAAGAGGAAAAGGGTGGGATCTACTCATGGATGGAAAAGTCCATCGGTCCCAAATTTGCATTTATAGGAACGTTTATGTGGTATTTTTCTTATATCACTTGGATGGTTAATGTCGCATCTAGTATGTGGGTTCCAGTGTCAAATGCTATCTTTGGACAAGATACAACACAAAGCTGGACTATCTTTAATCTTCAAGGACCTCAGGTTTTGGGAATACTTGGAATTGTATGGATTCTTATCGTAACCTACACATCAACAAAGGGTCTGGATAAGATTAAGAAAGTAACCTCTTTAGGTGGTACTGCGGTCTTGTTATTGAATGTATTTCTTTGGGTGGGTGCAATTGCAGTACTTGTAGGCAATCATGGACAGTTGGCACAGCCGATTACAGGATTGCATTCATTTTTGGAAACACCAAATCCTAAATATGCAGGAGATCTTATTGCTTCGTTAGCTTTTATCGTATATGCTCTTTTTGCTTATGGCGGACTTGAAGCAGTGGGCGGTTTAGTGGATGTAACAGAAAATCCAGAAAAAACGTTTCCGAAAGGAATTCTTATTTCTGCAGCTATCATTTCTGTAGGGTATTCATTAGGAATACTATTAATTGGAATATTCACAAACTGGGCATCTGTAATGGGTATTGCAAATGTTAACCTAGGAAACGTGAGTTATATAGTTATGGCCAATTTAGGTTACTCATTAGGCATCGCTTTTGGAGCAAGTGATGCTACAGCTACAGCCCTGGGACATGGGGTTGCAAGATTTATTGGACTTTCAATGTTCCTGGCACTTTCCGGTGCGTTCTTTACCTTAATGTTTTCACCGCTAAAGCAATTGATTGAAGGAACACCTAAAAGATTGTGGCCCGGAAAGATTGGAGAAACAAAGAATGGTCTGCCTGTTCATGCGATGTGGATTCAAGCTACTATCGTTAGTGTGATGATCGCGTTAATCGCGTTCGGTGGAAGCACCATGGCCGTATTCTTTAACATACTCGTTTCGATGACTAACGTGGCTATGACAATACCGTATATATTTATAGCACTTGCATTCCCGTATTTTAAGAAAAAAGTGCAAATCAATAAGCCGTTTATTGTATATAAGACGCAATTGAGCGCTAATATTTGGACATGGATCGTTGTTCTAACCGTTGGATTTGCAAATTTCTTTAGTATCATACAGCCAGCTTTAGAAGGGGATATGCAAACAACCATTTGGAGTGTGGCTGGACCCGTTATTTTCTCAATTGTTGCATGGTTAATGTATAGAAATTATGAAAGAAAAAAATTAAGTTAGCTCGAAAAGTAGGGTGAATTTTCTCGCCATATAACGCAAAAAAAGAAGCACCTAGTCATGTAGGTGCTTCTTCATTATTTATTTTACAATCAATCCATCTTTCATGGTGATAACATGATCTGCATAGGAGAGCATTTCTTCATCATGTGTGACCAGCAAGGTGGTGATTTTCAACTCTTTAGTCAATTTGCGGATGAGTGTCATGACATCGTTCGATCTAGTCGAGTCTAGACTTGCAGTTGGCTCATCTGCGAATAGCATTTTGGGCTTGTGGATGATGGCACGACCAATGGCAACCCGCTGTTTTTCCCCACCCGACAGTGAAGAAGGATAAGCATCTTTACGATGATCCATGCCTACCAATTTGAGTATCTTCGTGACCTCTTCTTTTTGCTCACGTTTACTCATTTTGGTCTCTGATACGTTAAGCATCAGCATGAGCTGATCTTCTACGGTAAGGAATGGCACAAGATGTGACGATTGAAAAATAAACCCAAATTGACTGGCGCGTATTTTGCGAATCTCTTCTTGCGACATTTCGGTCATGTTCTTTCCTTCGAAAATGATTTGTCCATCAGATGCGCGCTGAAGACCTGCTGCGATCGTAAGAAGTGTGCTTTTGCCAGAACCTGAAGCACCCACGAGTGCTGTTATTTCCCCTTCTTGTTGGGAAAGATTGATCCCGTTCAATACTTGTTCGTCGACTTCGCCATTTGTAAATGTTTTTTTGACATCTTGTATTGTGAAGGTAGTCATATTAGATATCTCCTTGCTGTATGGCTTGTAGGGGTTCAACTTTTCTAATCTGAAGACCAGAAAGAGTTGCACCGATAAATCCAATGATTAAGAACAGAATTGATAATTCAATGGTCGCTGCAGTCGTTAGGCTGAACGGCATGCCTTCTGGTGCGATCATATTAAAGCCCTGACTGAGTGCAATTGATAATATTAGTGAGATTGCCGTGATGAAGAACATTTGAGACCACATCATACGGAATAATGTACTTGTTTTTACACCAATGGCTTTCAAGATACCATATAGTCCGATCTTTTGAACATTCATCATATAGAAGAAAATCGCAAACAACATGCCACTGATGGCAACTAGGAACCAAATAATCATATTAAGGGACGTCATTTCTGCTTTATAGCTCGAAATAGTGCCTAGAAACTGATTGTTCGAAAAGGATTGTAATCCGTCTATAGCCTGTGCTTGATCTTGTCCTGGGATAAAGAGCAATTGCATAGTTTTCACGCGGTAAATTTCTTTATAGTCATCCATATGGATATAAGCAACTGGCGCATGACTATATTTTTTTTGATCCGCAAATCCCACCACTTTAAATTCACCGCTGAATTGATTGTTCGTTAAGACATCTCCAACTTTAATGCCTTCTTTTTCAAGCGAACTATCTAAGATGATTTCCCCTGGATTCACTTTCTCAAATAATGGGGATTCGGTTGAAGTAACAAACGCTACACCATGCTGATTGTCCTCTGCATCATTCACAAAACCCATCTGAATCGAGAGTGCAACGGCATCCTTTTGTTCCTTTAAGATGTCCTCCTGCACACTTGGATCTATTTTTGAAAGATTATAAGTTTCGTTAGCTTTTTCATTCATATAGAAATGACCAGCAGGTAAATCCTTGATCAAAGATGCATTATCTTGTGATAAACCATTAGCGAGTCCCGATATGATAAATGTTAAAAAACTAACTAAAAAAATGATAGAGCCTAGAATAATAAACTTCACTTTACTCTTCTTGATTTCTTTCCATGCCATATTCATTTACTGTGCCTCCCTTTCTCTGTTGCATGATGAGTATACAATTGAATTATGAACGGAGGATGAACGGAGGATGAACGGAGCTTTAAAAGATCAGAAGGAGTGATTATTCAATTAACGGAGCAGATGCTAGTGCACCATTTGACGGAATCGTAACGAAAGTGGGTGCGGTGGAGGGGGGGATAAGGAATATATCTCACATACTAATTTTGAATAGGAGTATATAATAATATGATATTATTTTCATATATATTTACTCATCTAAGTTACATCAAGGGAGAAATGCAATTCGGTGGTCGTAAACACTACGAAATAAATAGTTGGAATAGAATAATTTGAAGTGAGGGTCAATAAAGTGAATAGATTAACACAAAAGATTATTATGATGACTTTAGTAGGTATGTTAGCACTTGCACCAATACAAGTTCAGGCTAAATCTTTATCGAATCCTGTAACAGTATCACTTGATAATAAGATAATTGGTCAAGGGTATATAAGTGAAAATGGTAACACTATGATACCTTTAAGAATTCTATCAGAGAATCTTCATTATAAAGTGAAATGGGATAACAAAGAAAAGGAAGCGACTATCTCCAAGGATAATAAATATATCAAATTTACAGTAAATTATCACAATGCAGAAGTGAACGACGGTTTCATTCAATTATCGAGTAGGCCTGAAATGAAAAATAATACGGTTTATGTGCCCCTAAGAGTTGTATCTGATGCATTGGGCTTACAAATAGGTTATGTCAATCGAACAGCTTATATCTCTACATCAAGTGAACCAATCAAATTACCAACTGCAACTACAAAGATACCGTTAAAAGAAGTACCTAGTTTATTTCTCAGCAACGGTTATGAGAAATTTGGGGCAGATGGTATAAGTTATGTCAGACGGGCCATAGAGGAAGATGGTGCTTATCACCAAACTTCATTTGCACAGGTAGTACCTGAAATGCAATTAATGACATTATCTTTGCATGAGAACAATTCGGAAGATCTAGATTTTGCAAAACTACTTCTAAACAGTGTAGTACCTACTAAAGCAAATGAAATATACAAAATAATTTCTACACAAGATATTATTCCATTACAAGTAATAAAGTCTGATGGTTATCAAGTAGCAATTATGGCAAAAGATGATCACTCTAGCTTAGATTTTACGTTTGATGGAACTAAAGATGGTGAACATATCAACAGATTAAAAAGAGATGTAGAAGCAAGTAAAGGAAGATGATGAGGGCTTATTCCCTTTCGAAATGGCTGTGTATCTAAGATATAGTAAATGAAACCCATAGGCATTCCACTCCTCGGAGTGGGGTGCCTTCGTCTGTGTTTGCGGGTTTATTGCATCACTCATGTAAAGGAGAGGTAGAGCATGACTGCATGCATTCATACAGAAAGACGTCCGCGATTGAATTCTTCTGGACTACGGAATTTACGTCGGGATGATGCCGGCTCTGGCATGTTTTCCTAGTCACAATTTGGGGAGTTGGGCTATCCTTTGGGGGATTAATGAAGTGAATGGATAATCAAGCTAAACTCAAAAGAGGACCTATTAATAGGTCCTCTTTGTAAGCTTACCCTTGCTGACCATCCTTTAAGTAAATAAAGGTGTCGTTCCAATGTTATTTTCTAGGCTATTCTTATCTTTTTCATTACTTGAGTTTTGTATAGTTTCATTAATTTCATTATACCCATCTTTAACTATGTTCTTTATATTAGCTGAAGCATTTTTTATGTTATCAAATACAATGTTGCTTGCATCTTTAACTTCAGTTGCAACTGTTTTTGCTGTATCAATTACATTCTTGCTAGCTGATACAACTGACTGTTTAACTTCTTGAATTAATGACAGTGAAGTTTCAACCTTACTCTTTATGTCATTGTAATTCTTCTTAATTTCATCAATTCCTTTTGAAGCTGTATTTCCTATTTCTTTTATTGATCCTTTTACAGATTCTATTCCATCTTTAGCTATTCTGCCCGTTTGAACCACTTTTTTTATAATGCCGTCATTTGGATTGTTCCACTCAGCCTTAATATCATTCACTGATATCCCAATTTTCACCGCTATCCCCACAACATCGCTCGTTACTGAAACAGCTGTCTTTACTGTTGTATCTATTAGAGATGTAGCCGAATTTTTAACATCTTCAGCTGCTTTTTTCAATTCGGCGGCGGTAGTTTTTACTTGCTTAAAGGTACTAGCTATTTGTGATGCAGTATCTTTTACTTTGTTAGCTACTGACTCTGACACGTCTTTTATAGTTGTTGCTACAGCCGAAGCAGTATCGACAACAACATTTGAAACCGACTTTACTGTTTTAACAACACTTTCACCTACAGAAACTGCTGTTTTAACAAATCTTGAAGCCTCATTAGCTGCAAAGGAAATTTTATCAGCAACTGATTTAAAAAATTCTCCTATGGAACTCTTAGTTGTCTCTCTTTCTTTAGATGCAACCTCTGAAGAGCTTCCTACAGCACTAACAATTGAAGATTCATATATGTCTTTAGCTTCTTTCATGTTAGCCATTTGTATATCTGATTTTGAGTTGGAATTTTCAACCGTTTTACCTTTGTTCTTATTATCAATGCTTTTGTTGATAACACTTGAATTAAGGTTGACGTTGCTAGTTATTCTCATAACCTTTCACATCCTTCTCTTTTTAAATAATATATAATCACTGATAAGTGGTTATATCCTGCAAAGTTAAACTTATAAACTAGTATCTTATTTCTCCTTGCGGCGAATATAATGGGTTTGGGGTTAATTTAAATTGATCTTCTAATATGAATTCACCATCTATAAAAAATTTCATTGTCCATTTCCCAAAAGTATATCTACGAGTATTGTCTGTTAAATCCATCCAAAACCATAACATGATTGGTTCTTCATGATTTGGTGGTGTGAATAAATTATTCTCAGTTACTTGGAACAACTCTCCTGCAGGTGTATACCATGCTGTTGTTACAGTATGTAATCCTGTTACATTGGTAAATTGAAACCTTGTTACTATTTTTTTATCTAAAGTCATATTAAAAATTTTCTTATTCACGCTATTTTCTTGCTCACTTACTGTAGAGCCTATATTGTATTTTTCTATATGTGCTGTATATTGGGTATTATTGTACATTCTCTGGTCATTTTCATTAATCTTGACTATAGACCAAAGCTCTTCATTATCATCTGGAAAATATATATTTGCAGTTGGATCATTAAGCTTTAATTCTCCATTAATAAGAAATTTATAGGGATGCTCACCTGTTTGCAAATCACATTTAAATGTCCATTTACTATCCTCGTTGACCATAACCCCTTTGCTAGGATCATAACCATTAAAGCTTCCTATTACAGATATAGTCTTAATTGGTAGAGAGTTACTTTCTTCATATTGAAAATTTACTTCCATAATAAAATACCTCCTTTAAGTTATCACGTGATGTGGTTATTTTGAGAATATTCTATCTACTATTTATATCGGTAAAATCCGATCAAATATTAGGCCTTTTGAATCAATTCCATAGATCTAACCTCTTGCTGTTGATGTTTTGAAGGAAAAAATGCCCGATATGCGCGTCATGATATTTGGACAAGCAGAACCAGTCACAGATTTGGACGAAGCCAAAATTGAACTCTCCGTTTAAAACTTACCCATACCATTCGTAATATTAATTTTGCGGGAGAATAAACCACTTCATACAGACTCCAGATTCCCTTAATATAATGAATGTAATAGGAGGGAGAGTAATATGTCGTATCGGGTACTGATTATTGAAGATGATCAGGATATTCAAGAAGTGATTAAAGAATTTCTCCTGGCTCAACATTATATTGTACATGTTGCATCTGATGGTATAGAAGGAATACAGCTGTTTAACAAATTAGATATTGATTTGGTCATCATGGATGTAATGATGCCGAATATGGATGGTTACCAGGTATCTCAAATCATTCGAAGCAAGTCGAATGTTCCGATCATCATGCTAACTGCTCTTGAAGAAGAACAAGACCAAGTGAAAGGTTTCGAGCTGGGCATCGATGACTATATCACGAAACCGTTCTCTTTTCATATCCTGATTAAAAGAGTCGAGGCGGTTCTGAGGAGAAGCTACTCCAGAGAGGATTCTACGCTCCTTAAGTTCCATGAACTTGAACTGGATTGTGACAGTTACAAAGCATATATTCATGCTAGCGAGGTGACGCTGACCACTAAAGAGTTCGAAATCGTGCAGACGCTGCTCGAGAACAAGGGGAAGCTTGTAACCAGAGAGAACCTAATGGACAAGCTTTGGGGCTATGACTACTATGGAGATACTCGTATTATCGATACCCACATCAAAAACATAAGAAAAAAGCTGAATGTCCCGTATATCAAAACGGTAAAAGGGGTGGGGTATAAGATTGATCAATAAACTGCAAATACTGACTAATCGGAAAAGCATCACGTTTAAGATCTTTATCGTCACCTCGCTGCTGTTGTTTCTATCTGCGACAATAATTTATTCTACCTTGTATTTTTTTCTGCCGATATTCTACGAAAACTATAAAAAGACGCAATTGAATGCCGGAGTTAAGGAATTGGTGGCGGACGCTCGCGACCTTACTTTTCAGGATGCCAAGACACGTATTAATCAATTGGCGCAAGAAATGAATGCTTTCCCACTTTTATTGGATGAACAGGGGCAAGTCGTATATCCTAATTCGGTAATGTATGGCACTGCTGCGGTAAGCAATTCTTCTGTGGCCCCGATATCGGTTGACCAGTCTATACCGGAGGACTTTCCGAAAGCCTATGTCATTACAACCCCAATTGTTTTTAAAGACAAGACGTTAACTCTTCGATTGAACGCAACGTTGCAGCCCATAAACGAAGCATCTCAGGTATTGCTCATGCTCCTACCCTATATAGGTCTGTTTATACTTCTTGTTTCTATTAGCGGAGCTTATCTTTATTCAAGAATTATTTCCAAACCGATGCTCGCGATTAACCAAGCGGCGAAAAAGATGTCGAACCTGGACTTTGGAATTAAAATCGAGCATAAATCAACGGATGAAATTGGTGAACTATCTGACAGTTTGAATGAAATGTCGGCGAAATTACAGCGAACGATGGAGGACTTGAGAAGCGCGAATGCAGAGTTGAAAAGCGATATGGAGAAGGAACGAGAAATAGAAGCCAAACGCAGAGAGCTGTTCAGAATCCTTTCGCATGAGTTAAAGTCGCCGATCACGGCTATGAAAGGCCAGCTTGAAGGAATGATCCACCGAATCGGGGTCTATCAGGATCGAGACACCTATTTGAGGAGGTCTTACAAAATTGTGGATGAGATGGAACAGTTAGTTCAGGAAATCCTTCAAATATCCAAGTTTGAACATCAAGTTCTTTTACCCAAATATAGTGAGATCAACCTGTCTGAAATGATCGGCGTCATTATCAAACATCTTGAATATTTTGCATTGGAGAAAAACATTCGAGTGATCCATGAAATTGAGGCTAACCTGTTGATATACTCGGATGCTAAGCTCATCGAAAAAGCGTTAAAAAATGTGATTCACAATGCGATTGTCTATTCTAATCTATCTGAACAAGTGACCATTCGATTGGAAAAGACGAGTCACGGCATGTTGAATTTTCAAGTTATGAACACGGGTGCTCATATTCCGGAAGAGTATATCGATAAAATATTTGAACCTTTTTACCGGTTGGAAAAGTCGAGAAACCGAAATACGGGGGGCAGCGGATTGGGCCTATATATCGTTAGAATGGTTTTTGAAGCTCTATCGATTTACCATGAGATGAAAAATACGGAACAGGGCGTCTTGTTTAGCGCTAACATCCGTATGAAATCCACGTAAACTCCACATTAGCTATACATTAACTCCATTTAGCGCTGTTACATTGTAGTCAAAGGAAATGTTTCCTTGAATACAAAATAGGAGGAATGTGAGATGAAGATGAACAAAGCTTTGTTAGGAGTAACCATATTGACAGCTGCACTTGTCCCGATGAGCGCATATGCTGCGAGCGGCGACGTTCCCAACGCAAAAGGAACCGCTATTAAAGTGGAGGCTACAGCAAGTGTAGCTGCGAAGCCAGGAACTGCAATCGAGAACACGATTGGTTTTGCAGGTGGTCTTCCTCCAAGTGATATTCTAACTCAAATGATTGAACAGATGAAGGAGAATGCAGCGAAGACGGGGAATGATACTGGGGTTGTAATCAATCAAACCTCAGAAGGTAAGGAAGACAAGCTGACGATTTCGTTAAAGGATTCGACTGAGGATATCGTTGCTAAGATTCAAGACAAGTTTAAGGATGCCAAGCCTATAAGTGCATCTTCAATAATCGAAAAAAAGCAGGGGAATCGGGATTCCAACGGGATGACCGGGTTTACAGCAAGTGTAGCCGCGAAGCCAGGAACTGCAATCGAGAACACGATTGGTTTTGCAGGCGGTCTTCCCCCAAGTGATATTCTAACTCAAATGATTGAACAGATGAAGGAGAATGCAGCGAAGACAGGGAATGATACTGGAGTTGTGATCAATCAAACCTTAGAAGGTAAGGAAGACAAGTTGACGATTTCGTTAAAGGACTCGACTGAGGATATCGTTGCTAAGATTCAAGACAAGTTTAAGGATGCCAAGCCTATAAGTGCATCTTCAACTACTAAACATAAGAAATAGAAAGCAATTATCGGGAGACTATTAAAAAGGTTAGCAAATAGAATTAGAGGTAATATTGCTGAAGGCTCCAAATTCGCGTACTTAAGGTGAATTTGGGCCTTCTTTTCGCTCTGTAGATGTTACGGGGATCCGTACCATAAGTGACGCAAATTTTGAAAAAGAAGAGGGCTACTATAGCCCTCTTCTAGTTAAGTATGCAGAGATTATTTGAAAATATTAAAAATATAGCTTATAGCATGCCAGGTAGTCACTAGGACTTGCCATATTGAAGGGAAGAAATTAATTAAGCTTTGTATTGGGTGGAAAACTAGACCTAGAATACAGCCCAGGAAAGCCATGACAAGAGCTAAACCGACGCCACTAATCGCATGTAGAACGTCTAAAAGAATAAAGAGACAGACATCTAAACTACTGATAGCCCTTTTAAAAAGGCCGTTTTCGGAAATTGATAAATCGAGCTTAATATTATGGATGAGTTTTGAAGGGGTGTTTAATATGTAAGAAACGTTGTATAAGATGTTTGTTGAAAAATCGAGTGTAGTAGGAACAAAGTTACCTGTTTTCAACTTAAAATGGTATCGTAAATCTGTTTCCCCAAAAGAGGTTGCTATGGTTCTTTTCGTAGCGGCATCACCTGATTTAAGAGAACTAGAACTCCCCATATCCAATTCAATCATGCTAACGAGACCTGCCTTTTCCCACTCTTTAGCATTCTCAGATTCTAAAAGGTCTAAAGCTAGAGAAAAGCCATCATTCCCACTATATTTTTCCGAGTGACCGAGGATGTAAAAAGGAGCGGCTGTCATTTTAAAATCGTACTTTTCAGTATTGATAACACTGGTTAATAAAACTAAAACAACCGTGCAAATGATTGAAGCACTCCAAAACCAAGATGAAAATCTTTTCATGAATGTAATACTCCTTTTTCTAGATGGTATAATTTTACTAGCACATTGGGTAATTCTAGCATTATTTGTCGATTACTTCTATCAAAAATTGATCTTAATTGTAATGTCTTATTGATTTTCTTGTTGAAACAAGTCCTTCGGCCGCATGATGCTGCCGCACCAGTTGATGTGAATAGTGCTGGTGGAGCGGAACTCCGCGGTGAAGATTAACTGAGAGGAATCGTATCATAAGTGACGGTAAAAAATTGGGGGTAAGAGGCCCGGAGGCCTGTAAGCTCGATGATTTATAAGAAATTCTAGCCCTTAGGTTGACTTAGGGGCTTTTTTATATATGCAAGAAACTACAATCCACCCCCATATTATGGTATAACTTTGCTAGTAGCAATTATGTTTCATTAAGATAGCTATTGAACGCGAAGTAAAGCAACCCAAGTGTAATTTGACCGTACTATCTGAGCTCCTATCACGAATAGAAGAACATGTTTCTGGTACTACGGAGACAGAATATCTAGCCGATCTCCCGATCTCCACTGTTCATTTGCGTCGGCTCTTCAAGTTCGATTTCGGCGTGCCGCTACAAAGCTATATCCGATCTTGAAAGCTGTCCGCCAGCTTGGAGACATTGATGGAAACTGAGTAACGAATCCTCGACATAGCAATTGAATGCGGTTATGAACATGAGCAAACCTACATACGCGTGTTTAAACGAGAATATGGGCTTCCCCCTGGTGAGTGCAGATATTCCGGTAGAAACATACACTTAACCCCTCCTCTTCATCTGTTACCAGAGAACAATGTTTACGGAAATTTGGTGTACGGGCCAGAGATGGTTTTGATTCAGTCCTTTCATTTAATAGGCAATTGCATCAAATTGAGTTCACTGAAGCGCAGACAGAAGTGCCCAAGGCAGCCAAGCCCAGGTAGTGCAGAGAAATAAACCTCCAACTCATAGGTTGGGGGTTATTTAGTTGCGTGGCTACGCCTACATAAAAATGTCAAAGAATTTTACCAAATTAATGTAGAAAAGAGGATTATTTTGGTGTTTAATAGAATGTGTTGTATAAAATACATATTTTGTAGGGAGAGTATGACATTGGAGAGCAATAAAATAGTTTTGCCTGTACTTGGCGCATTGTTAGCTGCGGTAATTGGGGGAGCAGTGTGGGCGTTAATCGCAGTACTGACGGATTACGAGATTGGTTTTGTGGCATGGGGCATTGGGGGCTTGGCTGGTTATTCGGTTTACTATCTCGCAAAAAAGAATGTTAACGCAGTACATCAAGTCATGGCCGTAATTGCGAGTTTGATTGGAATATTACTTGGTAAATATTTTATTTTAGGGTATTACTATAATGAAGATATCTCTGGAATATTCAACAGCGAAGTTCTAACGATATTCCAAGAGAATATCACAGAATTCTTCGGCGGCAAGGATATCATCTTTGTAGTATTGGCAGTGGTAACAGCATGGCAGTTGCCAGGAAGTCTTGCTAAAAAAGCAACCGCGACAGAGCCGACCATTAACTCAGCTGAATAAAAGAGTCTCATATGGGCTTGGCAGACGACAACGTTATTTAGTGGTTACTTCATATATCTTGAATAATATTATTTTACCGCCCAAGTCTTATATAGATTTGGGCGGTAATTTTCTATTTATCAATAACAAGCACCATTGGAGGACAAGGATAAACATGACGATACAGCCAGGTGACGTATTCGGATTCTGGAATTCGGAATTGAACGCTTATGTCGCATGCCAGATTACGCATATTGTGCCTCCGCGATTTTTGATCCGAACAAAAAGTGCTGTCCGTGACGGTGAACCGTATCATAAATAGCGGAGTGTGATTATGCGAAATGCTATGAAGGTATATTGCGATGCGTTGATAAATAAAGAATGAGCGTAAGGATTCGAGCTGCAAATTATCGAATCCTTACGCTTTTTTGGTTCATATGAAGTTTAAGCAACAATGAGATTCACGATTTGTAACCTGTAGATCTATTGATAGGACTGGAATCCAAGCACAGAAGTATTCACTACCTTAGCCTGCTTCAGTACATCTGCAGCATGCGTGCTATCACTTAGCATCAGTGTATAACGATATTGATGGAAGCCCCCAAGATCCACTTTGAAATTGGTCTCCCAGAAGTTATTCATCATCCATGCATATACATGGTCCAGATTGTGAACTCCCGGTTCACCAGCAAGCTTGATCTCATGCGACTTAATGTCGCCCATCATGAGGAGCGGCGTATCTGGTGTAGCTACTGCAATGGAACCTTTAGAGGAACAGAGGCATAGGCCATTCTGCACTGCATAGAAATCCGTACAGCTTCCAGGTAGTTGGTCTATACGCGGACGTAGCACGGCTCCGGTCTTGTCAATCCACAACTCCTCATCGGATTGTCCTGTCGTGAATGGAAGAGCCAGATACAGATTCTCAGGATTCCACACACTATCCTTATGGCAGCGGAAGTCTACATCGATTCTTGGAATATCCTTGAACGCTGTAATCAGGAGCGAGCAGAATGAGGTTCCTTCCAGATCATAATGCAATTCAATTCTGGAATAAACACTACCATCCTCTAGCACATCTACGCCTCGCAGCTTACCCTCATAACGACGAGTTGAAGTTGCTTTGCGGTTGCGTCCCATCCGTTTACGTTCATCGCACTGCGTCGTTGTAACATCGGTTACCTCATATATAGGGGTAAACGCTCGGTAAGGAGCATCGCTTCGTATCAACTCCTGATTCCGTCGTTTATCCAAGACCGAGATTATTCCCTCACCTTGAGAGTATTGCATACGGAAAAATGAATTCTCCAGGTAATAAGGTGTCACCACACTGCCCTCATCAAGTTGACGCTTAAATGACGGAGAGAGATCATTTACTCCATCAATCCCTATAGGTGCATAATGACCTGAGGAATGCAGTGGTGGCGCTTCTGTGATCCGAATGGAATACTTTTTCTTCTCGTGAGGCTCCAAAGTCGCCAAGATATTCAGCGTCTTGCCACGCGAATAAGACCCAATCTGATACGGCACAGTCTGCCCTGTAGTATCATCCACAACTTCAAAGTGTTCATTATAAAGCACTTCTTGTTCGACTTGAATCATATCCGTCACGCGTATATCGTGCGGGTTCATTGCGATGATAGAAAGCTCGTTCTTAAAGGTAAATGGCGTCTCCCCATTCGCAAAGCTAATCTGATCGCAAGCACGCGAAGCATACTCATTGGCTTTCTGCGCGTATAAACTTTTCCGTAAATCTAATTTGCTGACTCCCGGATGCCATGGCTCAGAGACAGAGGACGAATATCCCCAAGTATGTTCAGCATAGAACATGAGATTGTAGCTCGCTTTATCCAACAATTCTTTGCTGCAGAACTGGAAATCAGGATCAAGCTTATGAGCCATATCAAGCTTGCGGCTAGCTTCACGATAATGCTGTACGACATTAGGGGTAGAGCCTACACCATCAGCCCACCAGTCCGTCCAGTCGCCGGAGTAGGTAGGGATCTCCGTGTTGTTGTTTTTTAGAATCGTAAAGAATTCATCTAATGTCACCATTTCCAGTCGGATCTGATCCCCATGAAGGCGGTTGTATTTTTTAACAAACTCAATAATTTTGGTGTTAGGCGGTGCATTATCTGTCATTCTACCCGAGATGCTAAGCGGAACAAAAGGATAAGGATGTCCTTCTTCTTGCAGCACTCGAACATAAGCTTCAATCCGCTGTTCAGCCTTCGTGAACTTATCTAGAGGGGCAGAAGTGAAATTGTCGCGTATAGTATATTCGTATTCACCTACTTGCGTGATGCCAAGTTCATTTCCAACCAGATAGTGTTCACCGTTCCACACTAGCACTTTATTTCCTTTTGGTGACAGCCAGTAGAATGGTGTTTGTTTCTTAAATAAAGGATGGTAGCCGTGATGGGAATGGATGCAGGACATCAAGTGCTCGATTCCATGGTCTGCAAGCGCATCCGCGTACCCCCAGCTATAGCCGTTAATATCAGCAGTCATGCCGGATTTCATGGAAAGATTATAGCCTCGCATCGTCTCTACACTGCGGGCAAATGTATCACGAAGGACTCTTTCATCCACCAGATCCGTAAGATTTAAGTAATTGCCAGAGAGTCCAATCTCGCCAGATTGAACATACTTGATAAAGTCTTGAATCTCTTCCTGCGAAGCGTACTCCAGAAACTTCTCTACACACCAGAAGCTCTCACAATTCCATTTGAATCCAAGCCATTCTTCTTTTCCTGAATGTGCTGCATTTAGAATATCGATAGCTTCTTTAATAAAATGAACATGATGCATTTCAATTTTTTCTTGGTAATCGGTATATCCAATGTCAGTATGACTGTGGTGGATCAAATAGATCGTGAATGTATGTTCTGACATAATGTCCTCCAAGGCGTAATATTATTTAAATGTAATAACATATGTATTGTAGCAACCTTCTAAACCGTTGTAAATCGCCATTTACTATGGAATTATCTGCATAAAAACAAGAGCAATCTCAGGTTATTGAACCTTAAAGATTGCTCTATAATCAGGGTGCTTATGCTAGTTTGAAACTTTTATAATAAACTTATTGCGATCAGCGGGATAGAAGCTTTCTGAGTATTCAACTACTCGCCCATTCGTATCATACCCGATAGAAGAGATAAAGTGAGCAGCAGAATTTTCTTTTGCCTCGAGTAGGCGTGCCGTTTTTCCATGCAGCATCTTGATTTCCAATTCACGAATGACTTGAGTGACCGTGATCCCATGTTTGCCTAGCACTTCGTATAACGAAAACGATTCAAAGTCATAATTCATCAGATCAGGTACAAGATCATAAGGAATATATACGGTAGTCAGCACAACGGGTTTTTCTTCACTCGTAGGTTGCACATAACGTAGGCGTCGTAACAGAATGATTTTATCACCAGGAGAGATATTTAATTTGGAACAAACCAAATCATTTTTAGTTATCACTTTAAAATCTAACACGATGGTTCGTGGGGCGAATCCCTTACCCGACATTTCTTCATTGTAGCTTTCAATAAATTGTGAAGATTCTTGTACGAGTTTGGGTTTGGTTACAAATGTACCCCGGCCCTTTACTCGCGTCAGGTATCCTTCGTTAACCAACTTGAGCATGGCTGTGCGTACTGTAGGACGACTTACTTTGAATTGTGCGCTAAGTTCTATTTCAGTAGGAAGCATATCGCCTTCCTTTAATTCATGGCTATTTATTTTAGACATGATGTCCTGGATAATTTGGTCGTACAAAGGCATGGTGTATGCTCCTCTAAATGGCTATATGTCATTACATGTGATAGAATATCATCAAAAAAATGAAACGGCAATAAAGTTAGGGGATAGATATTTTTGTATCAGATGAAAACGAAGGAACCATTGGTTGTTGAGTGGCAGCGCCCGCTAATCAGCAGAGCGGATGAAGCCTTGGCTCGTGAATTTGATGTATCGGTTGGTTCAGATTTATGGAAAATAAAACGCTGTTTTCATACTGAAGATAAACAGGTAACCCCCGTTTATACCGAGACCTATTTTGCTAAGCGACTGGCTATTGCCGATAACCTGGCTCCAGAGAACTGTCTTTTAAATAGATATCTTAAAGAAATATTGAAATGTCGGTTCAAAGTTGTAAACACATCACTTTCGATCATCACAGCTGATCAAGTGATTCATTCCATGATGCAATGCGGGTTGTATAGATCACTTCTGCTTATACAGCAGAGTATTCAGGATAGAAGCGGTATGCTCTGTGTTCAATATTCCTATGTTAATACACAAGAATGCAATTTGAACTATGAATCCTCTGAGCTGACATTACTCTAACTGGTTATTTTGTTTTGATCGAATGCGAGTGGAGATATCGTCATGTACTCTCGAATAATTTCGCCGATAGACCCGTTACGCTGAACCTTATCATAAATAGAGGTAAAATAGAAAGGGCCTGCATAGATAATGAAAAGACGACCCTCACCCCCAAAAATGGGAATGAAGGTCGTCATGAGTGACTTTTCGTTTGATGACCGTGAATATGTTATTGTGCCGAGCCAAACACTGTTTTATATCTTGGATCATAGACCGCATTGAAGTTTGAACCGGAAATGCGGATTTCTTTGGCAATCAGCGAACCATGGACAGTCGTTTTACTTCCGCTTATCTTAATTGATCCGTTTGGAGCGTAAAATAACCCATTATATTCGTTGTTGCTTCCTGACATTTCGATGTCTTTTAGCGAGTAGAAGGCAACCAAATCATTGTTGGTCTGATATTTTAATCCCGACCCGGTTATTTTAATGCTTCCGGTAGCAAAGATTGTCCCTGTACCGCTAATCTGGCTTCCGGAGATGGTGACGTCTCCGTCTACGAACACGATTCCATCGATCTTGATATTACTTCCGGAGAAGTGCTTATTACCCTTATAAATTGTCGTTGCTTTATTCTTGTATTCATCCGCGCTTATTTGAATCATATCCGTATAAGTAGACTTTACTTCGGAAGCAATCGTGGTGCCGGAGCCGGATACCTTTAACGAATTCCCATATTCGAATACATCGAACTTATGCTTGCTTCCGGAAATTGCGGCATTCCCATTGACATGCACTTTCCCGCTAAAATTACTGTTTGAACCGCTTAATGTGAAAGTTTTAGTCGGATCCCCGGCAAAAAGCACATAATCGAAAATGGTAGCTACCGTGAATTGTTTTTGTATCGTAGTACTTGTGCCTGCAGCATTGGTAACGGTAACGATGACGCTATAAACGCCCGGCTTGTCAAGCTGGATTACGGTACCATTTGTGAGCACGGTTCCGATAGTTTCATTCGGACCGACAACGGTCATTTTCTCAGAAACGATACCCGACAAACTATTTATTACTTCGTAAGTCAACTGTACCTTATCCCCGATGTCGTATTGTTCATTCAAATTCATGGTAATGACAGGAGCGGACTTATCGATTTTCACATCGGCAGTGCTCGCCGCTTCAATATTTCCGGCCGCATCCACTGAGTAGAAGGCGATCTTATGAATGCCTTCTTCACTGATCGTGAAGGATGTTCCTTCCGCGTATGCCGAACCGTCGACGGAGTAGAAGGTTTTCGCAACGCCGCTTAGCGCGTCTGTAGCGGTCAACCTTATGGTCACATCATCCTTGGACCAAGTCGAGGGTGCATCTGCCGTAGTGACTGGTGGAGTCCGGTCAAGTGTAGCTTCAACAGTTTGTTCTGGTTCCTTGTTTCCTGCTTTGTCGATTGAGTAGAAGGAAACCTTGTTTGCCCCTTCTTTTTCAAGAGTTACTGTTGTTCCTTCCACGTAATCTGCACCATTTACGGAGTACAATGTTTTAAGTATTCCGCTTTGTTCATCTGTGGCAGTGAGATTGATGACAGCTGATTGCAAATCTGTGGTTGCTTTGGTCACTGGTGCCGTTTTATCGATTTTTACATAGACGACATTAGCGGCTTCAGTATTTCCTACTTTGTCGACAGAGTAAAAAGAAATTTTGGTTACTCCCTCTTCGCTGACAGACAATGTATGGCCCTCAACGAAAGCCCCGTCATTCACAGCATAGTAGGTCTTCGCAACACCCGTAATATCATCTGTTGCAGACAACGTCACTTCAATCGGGCTTTGATTCGTCCAATCTTCTGGTACATTCGCTTTCGTTACTGGTGGCGTCGTGTCTAGGATCAGCTTCGCAATCACGATATTGGACGGGTCTGACTCGCCAAAGGAGTTACTGTATGAAGTGACATAATACTCATGGTCCGCATACGACAGATTTGACACTGTGTAAGACAGGTTATTCAGGTTCTCGGTTAGAAGAACTGGTTTTCCTTCAATGATTTCATAGACATTGTAGCCATTAGCGTAAGTAACAAAGTTCCATGAAATCCTAGCGCTTGTGTCACTTGTAAGTTTCAAGCTTGCCACAGGCGGCTGCATCACGGGATAAATAATCTCTTCAACCACTCGTTCTGAAGGAGCAGATTCACCGAAGCGAGTACTGTACGCCGTAATTTCATATTGGTGAGTATCTTCACTCAGGTTGTACACCTTGTAGCTTAATGCTGTTCCTTTATAGATTAGCTGGCGGGTACCATCAACAATCTCATAAAGACGGTATTCGTTCGCCCATGTTACTGTTGGCCAGGTAAATGTCAGATTGTTCGCGTTAAAGATTGTTGCTGTCAGCGTCGGAGGTTGTACAACAGGCCAAACAAGTGTGACGTCCACCGTACTGCCTTCTGGTGACTCTCCGAATCGAGTGCTGTACGAGTGAATCTCATAGCTATAATCACCCGCCGGCATGTTACTGAATGAAACGGACGTGCCTGTTACAGTATTTTTTAATACTTTTTCTCCGTCGATGATTTGGTAAACCTTATAGTTTGTTGCGTAGGTTGCTGCTGTCCAACTAAGTCTAATGTCGTTTCCGTTTGCAATACTTTGCTTAAAGTTAGCTGGTGCTTGCATGATCGGGAACACCAGAGTCAATGAAACTTGGCTTCCCTCGTCAGATTCACCAAAGCGGTCGCTGAAAGAGTGCACCTCAAAGGTGTAATCACCTGCAGGCATATTAGGATAGGAAATAGATGTGCCCGTTACGGTGCTTTTCAACACCTTTTCCCCGTTGATGATTTGGTAAACCTTATAGTTTGTTGCGTAGGTTGCTGCTCCCCAACTAAGAATAATGTCGTTCCCGTTAGCGATGCTTTGCTTAAGGTTGCTTGGAGCTTGCATGATCGGAGCAACCAGGGTAAGTGAAATTTGACTTCCCTCAATAGACTCACCGAAGCGGTCGCTAAAAGAATGGACCTCAAAGGTGTAATCGCCAGCTGGCATATTAGGATACGTAACAGACGTAGTCGTTACGGTGCTTTTCAATACCTTTTCCCCGTCAATGATCTGGTAGATTTTATAGGCGGTTGCGTAAGTGACAGAGTTCCATTTCAGTGTGATGTTATTGCCGTTGGAAATACTTTGTGTAAGATTTCCCGGTGCTTCCATCATCAGTTGATCCAGATTTAATGAGATTTTACTTCCTTCTGCCGATTCACCAAAGCGCGTACTTACGGAATGCACCACATAAATATGGTCGCCCGCTGGTACATTTGCGATCGTTGCAGTGAGGGAAGTTACAGTTGCTTTCAGCACTTCTTGACCGTCTACCAGCTCATAAACCTTGTAACTGTTGGCGTAAGGTACTGTTGCCCAAGTCAACACAACATTATTTCCGTTTTTGATGGTAAAGGCAAGATTGCCCGGACCTGTCATCGTCGGAAGAACCAATGAAAAATTGACTTCTGCCCCTTCAGGCGATTCACCCAAAACCGTTGAGAAAGATTTAATTACAAAGTCATAATCTCCCTCCGGCATGTTCGTATAGGAAACGGATGTACCAGTTACTGTGCTTTTCAGGACATGTTGTCCGTCAATCACCTGATATACTTTGTAGCTTGTTGCATAGCTGCTTGCCGTCCATTTCAATGTAATATCGTTTCCGTTTGTAATGGTATACGTCAAGTTTGTCGGTGCTTGCATGGTTTGTCCGGTGAGTGTGAAAGTAAGTGTGCTTCCCTCCGCCGACTCCCCAAAACGAGTGGAATAGGTATAAACTTCGTAGGTGTATTCACCCGGCGTCATATTGGTGTATGCCACGCTTGTACCGGTCACTGTACTTTTTAATACCTTTTGTCCATCGATGATTTGATAAACCTTGTAGCTATTTGCATACGACGCGGCATCCCAGCTTAAAGAGAAACTGGTCGCACTTTGGGTCTTCTGAACCAAATTCTGCGGCGGTTGAATCGCAGGGTGAGCCAGTGTAAACGTGAGTTTGCTTCCTTCCGGCGACTCGCCAAAACGGGTGGAATAAGAATGCACTTCGTAGCTGTAATCTCCCGTCGGCATGTTGCTAAATGTCACGGTTGGACTAGTTGCCGTACTTTTTAACACTTTTTGACCGTCAATGATTTGATAAACCTTGTAGTTGTTAACGTTGACTACAGTTCCCCAGGTTAAAACGATGTCGTTGCCATTGTTGATTTTATAAGCGAAGTTATCCGGAGCAGCCATAGCCACATCGTTCAAGGTGATAGTAACCTGGCTTCCGTCCGGAGATTCACCGTAGCTATTACTGTAAGAATAAACCTCAAACAGATAAACCCCTGACGGTTGGTTGGTGTACGTTACAGTTGTACCGGTGATGGTACTTTTTAATACTTTTTGACCATCGACAATTTGGTAAACCTTATAACTATTCGCATTAGCAACCGTTGCCCAGCTCAAAGTAATATCGTTTCCGTTTTTCACCACATAAGACAGGTTGCTTGGTGGAGCCATGATTACGTCACCTAAAGTGACGGAGATCTGGCTTCCTTGTTCTGATTCACCGAAGCGGTCACTATAGGAGTGAACCTCATAAACATAGGTACCGGTAGACATGTTGCTGAAAGTAACGCTTGTACCAGTCACTGTATCTTTTAAAACTTTTTGGTCGTCGATAATTTGATAGACTTTGTAGCTGTTTGCATAGGTGGCGGAGCTCCATTTCAGATTGATGTCTTTTCCACCGTTTGTTACTGTGTACGCAAGATTACCTGGCGCAGCCATAACTGGCAGCCCCACCGTTACCTCCAATGGATTGGACAGTGGTGACTCACCGTATTTGGAGCTTACAGCGGACACCGCATAGGTATATGTTCCTGCAGGTGCATTTGTAATTTTGTATGTACGGTCCTTGAGCGAAGAGACTAGTGTCTTTTCTCCATCCGCACCAATTTGATAGAGACTGTAGGTTTCAGCATACTGTGACGATCCCCAGTTCAGTACAAGATCGTTTCCATTTTGGAAGGTATAAGTTAAGGTAGCTGGTGCCGCCATTATCGGATAAACGATATTAACCGTAATCGGCGCACATGGCCCAGATTCACCTTCAGCACTTAACGTTGAAACGACATAAGTGTAAGAACCTTCCGAAAGAGCGTTAATGTTATAATAGTTCGATTTTGTTGTACCTAGCAGGTTGAGTTGACCGTCACCTATTTCATAGATATTGTACCCAGTCGCTTGGTAAACAGAATTCCATGTGAGTTTTACGTCACTTGGTGTTACAAGTTGGTGGTCGAGGTTACTCGGTGGCAAAATACTGCTGCCAGCCAAGGCAGCATTTTGTGCGTACACGTTTGCAATTGGAAAGAACAATTGCAACACAAGTAGCATCGACACGAGTAATGGCAAGCTACTCCTAAATCGTTTTCTCATCATCTTGTTCTACCTTTCATAATGGATTTAGAGAAAAAGGCATGCGAAAAAGAACCTTACATACAAGGTCCATAGAAATTAATACTATGATGCCTTGTGGCAACCGGCTGCCATCCACATCATAAAAAACGTTGTGGTACAGGCCCTTGGCTTTGCGTCTCATAGTTTCCTATGATTTGCCTTTTTCACTTGGTTAATTGTAACTACGAATCTATCATACGTCCCGGAACTGACGGTGTGAATAGGTATAAACTACCAAGATTCGGTCTTTTGTCATAGGTTAAGTCATTTTATTAAAATCGACTAAAATTATCCAGTTGTGATATGATCTTAAAGATAATCAGATACTTTAGATCAATCTATAATTTTGCCTTTATAGATAAAGACATTAGGAGGGGTGGCCAGTGGAATTACTTAAATTAAATTGTCCTAATTGTAATGGGAACGTTGAATACAAAGAAGGGCAAACATTCAAATGTCCTTATTGTAAAACGGAATTAATGTTGAAGGAGAATAACGTCTATTTCAAATGAGGATAATTTTTGTTGCATTAACCGACTGTATAGTTGAAAAAGGAACTTAAAATTAAATCTCGAATATTTAATGTAAGATCCTGAAGGTCGACTGGTCGAGCTTTGGGAGAAATAACGAGTTGTGATTCATTTGCTATTGAGCTAAGGGGACACGTTAGTTTAATTAACCTCCACAATGATAAGGCGAATTTTCTATTGGTTGAAAATCAACAATATAGAATAACAGAGCCTAGATTAAAGAGAAGTTCTATGTAGAACGACTCGAACACAGCTGCATGTTGCTCCTCAGTAATAAAACCAAGCAGAAGGGGTCTCTGGCGATCTCCCCTGCGGCTTTGCGCAGTTAATTCTCCTCTATTCTGTAAACTGTATAACCACAAAGTAAAATTGAGTGAAAAATACAACCTAAACGGAGTAAATCCATTGAAGTTAAGAGAAAACAATCCATTTAATAAACAAATTTTCATAACGGGTGTTATTTCGGAAGTTACGAGGGATAAATACTTATGTACAATCCCATTTACTAGTCTTTGTTTTTCTGTATAATTGTATTTGTGATTATAGCATAACGTTCGTTATTCAGGCTGCGGTCTTAAGGATAAGGAGTGATGAGATGACAGTAACCAAAAAAGACATCGCAGATTACTTGGGGATTTCTAGAACTTCCGTTTCACTTGTACTAAACAATACACCGAGTAGCACGGTTTCAGAAGAAACGAGAGATTTAATACTGAAAGCTGCGAAAGAGCTTGGATATAGAGACGAAACCGTTCTTCCCAAAATCTTATACATTCTTTATAATCGTGAATGTGATGATCCACTATATGTTTCTGATATAAAAAATATAGAGCGCGCTTCTAGCAATTATGAGTATGGATTGATCTTTATGCATATTCGTTCGAAAATAAACGATTTTATGAAAGTGCAAAATTTTTTAGGGAAGAAAGAAGCTGCGGGTGTTATTCTTATAGGCTCTGTAGATGATGATATATTGTACGTAATGGAGCAATCGGGTGTTCCTTATGTTGTTTATGGAAGTGTGAAACAGAAAAATATTAACATTATTGAACCAGATGTTGTCAAAATTTCTTATGAGTGTACTAAACATTTGATTATGTTAGGTCATAAGCAAATTGCATTGCTCAGCGGTAGTTTGGAAACGTCAGTACACCAAAAAACTCTTATGGGCTACCAGCAGGCGTTGGAGGAATACGATATACCATTTAATAAAGAACTCGTACAAGTGAGTCAAAATGAGGACGGATACGAACTTTGTACGCGTATGGAAATATTAGAAATCCCTTACACTGCAGCATTTAGCGTAAATACGGCAATTCAGTTCGGTGCATTACAACGTTTGAAAGATCGCGGTATTAGCGTGCCGAATGAAATTAGTTTAATTGGATGGGGTTTAACGGAGTTAGTTCGAAGGAGTACACCTAAATTAACAACTTATTACATTGATGCAACTGAAGCCGTGACAGTTGTTGATCGACTTCATGATATGATTTGTCATAAAAATGCCGAACCTAAAACAATTTATTTAACGAATGTGAAGTTTTTTGAGGGCGAAACCGTTTCGTTTTGTCGTAAGTCACAATAGAAAATCTGTATACGTGTGAAAAGGGGCGAAGATCGCGCCCTTTTTTTAATCTCAGAAAGTATAGGTTTCACACTTATACTTGAGATATTTCTCGAAGAAACGCGCCCGTCTATAAGGATGGAAAAGTCGTTTCTACTTGATGTTTATAAAAATATAACTAGTGATATATAATGTTGACTTACCAGATAACGGGAGTTATAATTTGGTTGCGCTTTCAAATTGTCCAGGCTTTAAAAATGGAGTATATCACCGTTTTATTCAATAAAAGCGAATAAAACCTCCCATTACAGACAGAAAAAGATTTTCTTTGGAACGGATAATGGATTAGCGCTCCAAGACTACGGTGTAAGCCCAATTATGCCCGTTTCTTTTGTTCAGGAAGGCTTCCTAGGAGGTGAAAACACAACCTATATAGCTTAGGACTTTCAGTAAACGTTGCACTAGTGAGGTTGCGCCTCCCCAAAGGATGGCGAAGTCGTTATCCATGATACTAATTATATCGAAAGGGTGAGTCAAAATGAAAAACAGTTATGGAAAAAAACCACTTATCGTGCTCTTATCGTTAATTATTACCGTAAGTATGGGACTAAGCGCATGTTCGTCTTCCGGAAACGAATCGAATAATACCGATACATCGAAAGAAGGAGAGACGAAAGCTCCGGTAGAGGTGTCGTTCTGGAACCCGTACGCTGGTAAAGATGCAACTTATGTGGATAATGTTGTTGCCAAATTTAATGAAAGCCAAGGTGACATTAAGGTAAAGGCACTGAGCAATCAGGATCCTACGGCACAACTAACGGCTATATCTGGAGGCAACCCGCCAGACTTAATAATAACATATTGGAATAATATCGGTCCGTGGTCTGAAGCGGGAGCTGTAATGAATCTCGAAGAACTGATTAAGAAGGATAATTATGATACGACCCAAATCAACCCGGCAGCACTTGATCGCATGAAAGTTGACGGTGATATTTATGGATTTCCAATTTCTATGAGTATGGCTAATAAGCTGCTTTACAGTAAAAAAGCGTTTGCAGAAGCTGGCATTACAGCACCGCCTGAAACGTTAGAGGAAATGTTTGATGTAGCGAAACAACTGACGAAGAAAAATGAAAAGGGCGACATTACGTCAATCGGTTTTATGCCGGACTATCCTTGGATCGACAATGTATTCTGGCCGAGTATTTTCGGCGGATCATGGGATGACGGCAGCGGAAAGTTAACTTGTAATCAGCAAGCTAACGTTGATTCGATCGCTTACCAAGCAAATTACTACAAAGAATTTGGCAACGACGAAATTGCTAAATTCAAATCAGGTATTGGCCAAGCAGAGACACCGCAAGATCCGATTCTAACAGGTAATCTAGGCATGATGATTGGCTGGGAGTACAGCTACGTGGATAACCGTGGCGACAATGGCGAGGTCGGTATTGCTCCGTTCCCTTACCCAGCTGCTCATCCTGAATTGAAGAACTCGGGTATGGTTAGCCCAGTTGCTATGTTCATTCCAGCGAAAGCTAAGCATGCGGAAGAGGCATGGACAGTTATGAAGTTTCTATTGACTGAAGACATTCAAATCGAGTATGCGCTTGATAGAGGCACGATTCCTGTTCTGACGAGTGCTTTAGATAACCCGGCATTGCTTAAAGACGAGAGAGCAGCAACCATGCTAGATTTTTACGAAAGCGCCAAGAGTGAAAACCTCACAGGTTTCCCAAACAGTATCTATATTAATGAATACTTGCAAGCTTTGAATGAAGAAACTGAAAAGGCATTGCTCGGCAAAGCATCCGCACAGGAAGCAATGGATAATGTAGTGAAGAAAATGCAGCCTATTGCCGACAAGGCGAAAAAATAATAGTTTGGGAGAACAGTAGAATGATTGACTTCGACTGTTCTCCATTACTTTTTGGATAGGAGATTATGCGATATGGGTGAATACGCAGTTTCCCAAAAAGCAATAAAGAAGAGAGCTAGAAAACGATTAATTACAGGACTGCTGTTTATTTCTCCATGGTTGTTCGGTTTATTATTCTTTCAGCTGTTGCCTATCATTACATCGTTTTACTATAGTATGACGGACTACAATCTATTTTCTCCTCCTAATTGGGTCGGTATGGAGAACTACATTACGTTATTTCAAGATCCCAAAATGTACTTGTCGCTATACAATACGATATTCATGACAGTGTTTGGCTTGTTCCCACAATTGGCGTTCGCACTGGCTGTTGCCTTGTTATTAAATCGGGGTGTGAGAGGGCAGTCGATTTATCGTACCATTTATTTTTTACCGACGCTCGTGCCTGTCGTCGCAGCATCATTGTTGTGGATGTGGCTGCTTAATGCGCAGTATGGACTCATTAATCAACTGCTAGGCATGGTGGGGCTTCCAGAGCCGAACTGGCTGCTAGATCCGAATTGGACTAAGCCGTCATTAATTATAATGGGCTTCTGGGGCACTGGAACGACAACGATTATGTATTTGGCCGCATTGCAGGACGTTCCGAAACTGTATTATGAAGCGGCTTCGATTGATGGAGCTACAGCTTGGCAAAAGTTCTGGAAGATTACGTGGCCTTCCATTTCTCCAATGACGTTATTTCTTGTTATTATGGGCTTAATCGGATCTTTTCAGTATTTCTCGCAAGGATTTATTTTTGCAGATGGCGGTCAAGCGATTGGCGGACCAGAGAATTCGATTTTATTCTATGCCATCTATTTGTACCAGAATGCGTTTAGTTTTCTTAAAATGGGCTACGCTTCTGCAATGGCCTGGTTACTATTTGTTCTAGTTCTTATTCTAACAGTTATTGTTTTCCGAACTTCAGCGAAATGGGTTCACTACGGGGGTGACAAATAATGGCTGCTAAAGCATTGCGGGTGAATAGATCAGCGAAAGAGAAAATATTCAGTCATTTTATATTAACCCTAGTAGGTATACTCTTCTTATTCCCTTTTCTGTGGCTTATTCTCACCTCATTGAAAACGGAGGAAGAAATTTTCGCTATCCCGGTCATTTGGTGGCCTGAAACACTCAATTGGCACAACTATGCGGATGCCACTAGTATGATTCCATTTGGCTTATTTACATTCAATACACTGGTAATTGCTTTTCTTTCTGTAATCGGCGTCGTTATCATTGCGCCACTTGTAGCTTATGGATTTTCTAGAATAGATTTTAAAGGAAGAACGTTTTTGTTCATCATAATGATGGGTACGCTTATGCTTCCAGGCCAAGTAACGATGATCCCGATTTACGTTTTTTTTAATAAACTAAATTTAGTAGATTCGTTTTGGCCGCTTGTATTATCGACCTGGTTTGGAACAGGGATTGCCTATAATATATTTTTAGTTCGTCAGTTTTTTATGGGTGTGCCTCATGAGCTTACGGAATCTGCCAAAATTGACGGCGCTTCAGAGTTTCGCATTTACTCAACTATTATTTTGCCGCTAGCTGTGCCGGTCATCTTGACGATTGGATTGCTAACGTTCCTCGGAGCGTGGGGAGATTTCCAGGGCCCATTGATTTATTTGCATGATCCTGATAAATGGACGTTGTCTATTGGACTTAAGCAATTTATTCGCGAAAACAGTGTCGCTTGGGGCCCATTGATGGCTGCTGCTGCATTGTTCACCTTTCCGATCATCATCCTTTATTTCTTTGTACAGAAAAAGTTTGTTGAAGGAATAAGCATTACAGGGATGAAGTAGTCGTTCATACAAACATTTGAATGTGGGGGAAGTCAATGTCGAACAGTAAAGTAGCGGTCATTACGGAGGAGAGCAGCGATCTATTGGAGCATATGCTTCAATTAGATCCTCATCTTACAATCATTAGCCGATCGCAATTGTTGCACACCGATTTGGAATTATTCGATGCCATTGCTATTATTGGCGGAACATCCAATCAGCCGATCTTGTTTTCTTCGCAGGAGCGTATCTGTATTGAAGCGCAAATTAATAAAGGAAAAAGAGTATTTGCCGAGTACGTTGCCAGCATTGGACACGTTTATTTCGAGCCGCCTGTAAGCACACGCTTTGACCGGCTTGTCTATTGTTCCGATTCGAATGCGATAGAGGGCTTGTCTGTAGGGATGCTGATAGACGACCAATGCGGGATGCGCTTGAAACCGCACGAGATCGCTTGCGTTCATACGGCGCCCATCCTTCAATATACGGCAATCAATGGACATGATCAGATTGTCGTGCAGGATGAAATCTACAAGTCGATATCCGATCGAGCCTTATGGTTTGATCAGCCGGACAACCTGCTCATCTGTTCCTTCCGAATGGCTAATTTTGTGAAATCAAGATTCTCACCGAATGCCGGAATCAAGCAAGTCGTATCTTTTATAGTAAGCTGGTTAATGGATGAGAAAGTAGAAGTGGATGTTACTCCAGCGTACACAACAGGGAAGTGGGATGATGAACGGCAACTGCAGCAGCAAGTTCAGCAAAGCGTTCATCTCGCCATGGAGTGGTTCGACCGTTCCGGCACCTTGTATGACGAAGGCAAGACAGGTGTGCTTGAAGGCTTCGGTACGGAAATCTATCCCGATGGGAAGCAAAAGGTTAGCACGATGCGAAGAGTAGATTGCATCGGAGAAGTGTCCATGCCTTACTTCTTGAACTATTTGTGGGCCGAGGACAACAGAGGCTTGACTGTTTCCAATCAGCTGCAGCAATGTATTTTTGACAGTTTTTTTTCACGGGAAGCAGATGAATTATATGGAATGGTGCGCTGGACGGAAGAAGCGTGGGGAATATGCTATCAAGACGATGTGGCTCGTGCTGTCATGCCGCAATTGTTAAAGTGTTTGTATACGGGTACAGACAATCACTTGGATGACATAACAGCCGCGTTGCAGTTTCTGGTTCGTACTACGGGAACCGATGGAACAAGAGTGTTTCGTACGGATAATATAAATTTGACTGCTGAGAAACTTCAGAAGTTGCGAGATGAGCCGGGGAATCTACCTAGCGCACATTACAATGGCTATTATTATGCAGCATTATTGTTAGCTTACAAGCTAACGGGAAAAGAAGAGTTTCTAACTACAGCCATTAAAGGTCTAGATGCCATCTTGTCTGTTTACCCTGAGACGATTCGAGAGCAGAGTGAGACGCAGGAGTATTGTCGCCTAATATTGCCTCTGAGCTGGTTATTCTGGGTAACGGACAAACCTGAGCATAAGCAATGGTTGTACCGTGTAACGAAAGATTTGCAAAAATTTAAGCACGTATCCGGGGCTTACATAGAGTGGGATGAAGGGTATAAAGCGGCAATGAGGCAAGAGAAGGGGCAAGGGGAAAGCTCGTTACTTGTGGAGAATGGTAATCCAATTGTCGATTTATTATATTCGAATAACTGGCTGCCGGTTGCTTTTATACAGGCTCATTTCGTAACGAAGGACGATTACTTCTGGCAGTTATGGGAAGAAACGGCGAAGTTCATGATTACAGCTCAATTGTACAGTGACGACCCCGTGCTGCACGGAGCTTGGGCCAGGGGATTTGATGTAAGGCTGGGAGAAGTATTTGGATCTCCGGCTGACCAAGGCTGGGGGCCTTGGGCAATTGAATCGGGCTGGACAGTTGCTGAGATTACCTCTGGGCTTCTAATGGGACTGCTGAAGGATAAGCTAATACGGTTTTATTAGAAAATAAGCGGTCTCACTAGAATATGAATTTCGCCCATTTTTCTGGTGTTTCATAATGTAGGGAGGGCGAGATTACATACGATGCACACAGAGCTATGTCATGGCTGTGAGATCGATTACTAGCAAATTGTTTCCGCTTTACAAAGTTCAGGGCAAAGCATTTTCACGTATCTTCTTGGGCAAGTGAATTGCGATGGATCCGATCTATAGCTGCGTTATTGCTGCAAAGCATGCAATATTGTGGAGCATTCATCGGACTCGTAATCTCTTGCACATAAACTAAATGTACTAAGAAGGGATGTAGAGAAAATGAATTGTTGTAAGCGTGCTTCAAAATACATTGCTAGCGCACTAATATTTATGTTAATTGTTGGTCTGTTCCCGCTGCATGTTAGCGCTGCAGACAACATAGTGGAAGGCGTTTCTGCTTCCGCAGATTACGGAACATCTACAACCCAAAAAAGCTACGGGGAAGAACAGAATCTAGCTTTAGGGAAGAAGGCTGAGTTAATCCTAACCGGGCTAGGCACCAGCCCCCATCCCACAGATAGTAGTCTTTCTGTAAATGAAGTAGAGACGCAAATCGTTGATCGAATCACTGATGGCCAAACCGCATCCACCGCAGAATTTGAAGACGGTTGGGTAGGGAAACCATGGAATGGTAATGGCGCTCGTTCCCTCTATCTCGAAAACTACCGAAATATCGGTAGAGAAATTAATATTGATTTGGGCCAGATCTCCAACATCACCGAACTCTCTCTGCATGCTGGGTATCACAGTGGATATGGGATAGAGTTTCCAGTGGGGCTGACTTATTATCTTTCCGAAGATGGCGAAGAATATTATAAGGTGGGTGAGGTACGAGGAGACGAAGTGATCCATGATTCACAAAAACCAACGGGTTCCGACCCAATGGATCATGTTTTTTATGAGCTTTCTGGATTAAACTACAACGCTCGCTATGTGAAAATATACTACGAGGTTGGGGTCTGGGCATTTATCGATGAAGTATATGTAATGGGAACCCCTGAATCGGTTGCCAATGCCGATGATTTTACAACAGGAGATCCCTTCCTGCCTGCAATTAAAAAAAATAAATATGCTTTTACGGATCAGTCACAGGGAATTCAACACGAAATGCTAATCTATTCGGGCTGGGACTATTCACAGCAGCCTACCTACAAAACAGTAGATGATCTGATTCGAACCATTACCTATGTGGACAAAGATGGGCAAATAAAAGATTGGCTTTTTGATTCTCTTACGTTCCTGCCACACCCAACTCTTGATAGCGAAGGAAAAATGCCCTTATATGTGGATGGTACTCCACCAGAGAATTATTCTGGACAATCAGGCTGGCTTAAGTATATTGAACATACTTTGCATGGTCCAGATGGTGACGATCCCTATAACTTAGATGCCTTAGATATAGCGGCAGGACAAGCGAAAGAAGCACTTAATGATCCGAATAAAAAAATCGGCGTAAAAATGACCATACTCCCCCCTGTTCATGTGAAGGACAACTGGGGCGTGATTGATGGAAAACAGATTGACTTCACACCGGAGGCCTCTGGAGGGAATGAACAAGCAATAGAGAATCGACGTGCTGCGGTAGAGTGGTATGTAAACAAAGCTATTGAGCTTTTTGAAGCGCAGCACTATAAAAATATAACTCTCGATGGCTTCTATTATTATGATGAGGTTATTTATGAAAGCCTGGATCCTTTAGCCGCCGCGACTATTCAAGAGATTACCAAAGTAGTTAAAGACACCGGAAAACAGATTTATTGGATACCTCTTTTTCAAGCTCAAGGTTTCCATAAGTGGGAATCTTTCGGTTTTGATTACGCCATTATGCAACCGAACTATGCCTTCTCAAAAGAAGCCAACACTAGTCGTCTTACCGAATCGGCTGAGCTTTCCAAAATGTATGGACTTGGTGTAGAAATGGAGCTTGGTGGTGCAGCAGAAACGGACTTCCTTTATCTTACTAAATTCAAGGAGTATCTTGATCGGGGAAGCGCGTCAGATCTGGGATATCAGAACTCTTCACTAATTGGTTGGTATATGAGTACCAATGCTCTTGTAGATTTATCTTACAATGTGAACAATACAAGATACCTCTATGATGCCATTTATCAATTTGTGAAAGGCAAAGACATTGATTTCTCCGATGCGATTTCTGTTGGTAAGCCTGTCAGTTTATCTTACCGGGATGCAAATCTCGTCAAACAAGCAGAATGGGATAAAGCGGTTGAAAGAGCACATTACTTGACAGATGGAAAATATGCGGTGTCTGATCGCGACAAACATCCCGAATTAAACCAGGGTTACTTCGACGACCCCGCTGTTATGTATGATGTTACCCTGGATCTTGAAGAGAACTATAACCTTTCTGCGCTCACCATGTCTTTCACTGGCTGGAGCGAAGCGGGTGTAAATGGATCGTCTGAAGTAACCTTTTCTATCTCACCAGATGGTGTAAACTGGACACAGGTTGGGGTTGTAACCAGTAGTGAGGCGCAGGTGGTTCCTGCAGTATCTGGTATGGAGATTCTGAACTATACCTATTCTCCACCGAAAGAGCTCGAAGCTCGCTATATCAGAGCCAGCTTTGGACATTCAAATACCTGGTGGTTGTTCTTAGAGGAAATATCCGGAGTAGGTGAAAAATCCGAAGTTAACGTAGATCCGCCCACTGTTCAATTACTAGAGCCAATCAGTCCGAATGATATTGCAGAGGGTTCAGATGTGATGATCAAGGTTAAAGCTACTCAAGATGCTCAAATATTGGTCAAAGAACAAGGTTCAATCATTGCACAAGCAGTAGGTGCAGGTGAAACACCAGTCAAGATTGTCGTTCCAACGCCATCGGCAGGAGTTCATAACTATGAGATTACTTCTACAATTCCAGGCATCGGATCTAGTGAAGCAGTTAAGGTGCCAACAATAAAGGTTCATGCGTTTGATGGTATACAGTTGAATGCAATTCAGGTTCAGTTGAAGCCGGGAGACATGCATGAGGTTGTAACAAGTGCAGTCTATGGTCCGCTCAAGTTTGATGTATCATCTTGGACGACACTGGAAGCCCAGAAACCGCAAATTGTTGCGGTCGCTGGAAACAAGTTAGTGGCTTTACAGGAAGGTACTTCAGTAGTAACTGCAACTTTCAGTGGCATTACCATGGAGTTGCTCGTTTCGGTAAACAGCACGGTAGTGCCGACACCTGAATTGAATTCCATCAAGCTTACTCTTCAAAGCAACAGCATTAAAGTAGGCGAGAGTGTGCAAGCATCTGTATACGCGGAATATCAACTGGGCGATGTCATTACTGGCGTAAATCTTGTGGATGGAGTCGAATTGACGGCGACATCAGAGGGAATTGCTCAAGTGAATGGTTTTACGATTCAAGGAGTTAAAGCAGGAGAAACAGTAGTATTAGCTGTATATGGCGGAAAGACCTCCTCCGCTCCACTCAAGGTTGTGAATAAGGAGCAGCCATCAACACCTCCAAACAATGAGAGTGATGAGGATCAGGTTAAGGATGAGCCAGGTAAGCAGAATGTAACAGAAGATGAACTGAAACCGCAAGCAGGGAACAAAGTAACGATTCAGATGAAGGATGGAAGCACAGAGATTCTGCTGCCAGCTAATGCAGCTCAAGTGCTTAAAGATGGTGTTCTTGAAGTTACACGTCAAGAGGGATCACTAATCATTCCTAATGAAGTGTTTGCAGACATGTTAGCTGCATTAAAGCTGGATGTAAAGCAGGTGGCTAACTTCTCGATTTCCTTTAAGTCGCAAGCGGATGGTAAAGGTGTAGATTTACAGCTTGCTATCCTTGATAAGGATGGCAGAGCACATGTATATGAATCATTTGCAAAGCCTGTTCAATTGCAATTAACAGTAGAAGCGGGTCAAGATACTCGCTTAAGCGGTATTTATGCGATTGGAGCAGATGGTAAAGAAACATTCGTAGGAGGTAAGCGCGCTGGAAACAATCTAACAGCAAGCATTACTTCAGGTGGTATATATGAGCTTAAGGAATGGAAAGGAACGTTCACTGATGTGCCTGATAAACATTGGGCGAATATGGCGATCCGTACCTTGAATGCAAAGCATATTGTTAACGGTGTTGACGCAAACAGCTATAATCCAAACGGTAAGCTGACACGAGCAGAATTTACGGCGCTTGTAGCACGCATTTTTGAACTGAAGCCTGCATCTCAGCCAACAGGATTTAGCGATGTTCCTGCTGATGCATGGTATAGAGATGCTCTGGCAGCGGCTGTTGCTGCTGGCGTAACAACGGGGGTAACGGCAGATAAGTTTGATCCGAATGCGCCGATTACTCGCGAGCAGATGGCATTGATGTTAGCACGAGCAGCTGGAGCCCTTAGCAATAGCTCTGACCAAGGAAGTGAGCTGACATTCAAGGATGCCGACTCCATTAGTCCATGGGCAAGAGAAGCAGTAGCCATTGCTGTTAAACACGGATGGATGAATGGTAAGCAGAACGGAATATTTGATGCACAAGCTCAAGCAACTCGTGCAGAGTGTGCGATGATGCTGTACAACATGTTTGAATCTCAGTTCTAAGCTCATACCCGTTTATTAAAGAGAAGCCAGCTGATCAGACACAGGCGCCTTCAGTATCGAAGATTGCAATCTCATCATGACGAGAGATGTCGAATCGGACCAAGATCATCTTGATCTCATGTTTGTCAGTCTTAATTGTGTGCTTGGCGCTATTTCAGACAAGTAAGTTATCTTGTATCGTTCATTCCAGTGAGCCGTTTAAAAGAAGAAGCAGCAGCCAATCCTTATGGGAGCGGGCTGCTGCTTTTTTCTATTGTCTTAAACCTCTGCGGAAAGTTTTTCAATTGTCTCTGTAAGCCATGTCCGATCACAGCGGAACAATGCAATTCGGTGTTCGATCGATAGATTCACACCTTTGGTGTGCTCGGCGCGCATGGGTATATTTTCATAAGTGGCGAGCAGCTTATCAATCGCTATTAATTTGGTTTGTAAATACTTGATAACCTCCTCTGTTGGAAGCTGATCGATAAAGCATAATGCAATATCACCCCGTGGAACATAATCGTCCACAACAACAAGGGACTGCCGCAACAATTTATAGAATTTTTCTTCACCTGATGGGGTAATTGAATACACTTGCTTAGATGGGCGGTTCCCCTCTTGCTCAATCGTTACATCGACAAAGCCTTTCTCATGCAGTTTTTTCAATAAAGAATAGGCTGTTGCTTTTTTCATGTCGGATACTCGTCCCAAGTTGCGCTCAATAAAATCATTAATCTGATATCCATGCTGGCTATTGGATTTTAATAATCCAAGAATTAAGAGTATACGCTCATCCATAGTTGTCACCTTCTTAAAATTGTGTTAATCATATGTAATTAGTCACACTTGACTATATAAAAATGAATTGCTAAAATATGATCACGAATAAATAGTCACGGGTGACTATATGCTGTTAGTATACACAAGAATCTAAGGATTCTCAATCTTCGGTTCTAAAATGGGGTGTGAGTATGAAACGTGAATTAAAAGTAAGCTTGATCGTTTTCGCTGTCGGGGTGTTTATGGCGGCACTGGATAACGGGATCATTACCGCGGCGTTGACGACATTAACCAAGGCATTTAACGTATCCCCGACTTGGGGGGCTTGGTCGATCACGGTATACACATTAGGTTTAGCCATAAGTGTTCCAATTATCGGGAAACTCTCCGATCGATATGGACGCAAAAAAATATTTATCCTAGAAGTCATAATATTTGGTTTAGGATCATTATTAGTTGCATTGAGTCCGAACTTTACATGGTTTTTGATCGCAAGATTCTTTCAGTCCATGGGCGGCGGCGGTATCTTCATTATCGCTAGCTCCTTTGTCCTCAATAATTTTCCAAGAGAAAAGCAAGGACAAATGCTGGGGATGCTAGGTGGTATGAACGGAATTGCAGCCGTTCTTGGACCAAACATTGGTGCCTTTATCTTGGATGTTACCGGAAGCTGGCACTGGCTGTTCTTAATTAATGTTCCAGTTGCCATCTTACTGCTTGTATTCGGTGTGAAATATATTCACGAAACACAGACTCTTACGAAATCACGTATGGACTGGGTCGGCGTAACGTTGCTCAGCTTAGCGATGTTATCCATGATGTATGGATTTACGAATTTGGATGGCGTGAACTTTGTGGATAGCCTAACCTCAGCATCTTTCCTAGGATTTTTCGGTGCAGGGGTTGTGCTGCTTATCATCCTCTATTTTGTTGAGAAAAACGTAGAAAAATCATCGATCGACCCTATTCTGCCAACATATCTGTTTAAAGACAATACTTTCCGCTGGACGCTCGTATTTGCGATGTTTTCGGGCGCGATTATCGCATCGATTATATTCGTTCCAGGTTTTGTTGAGCAGTATCTTGGCGTAAGCAGCACGGAAGCGGGTTACTGGTTTACACCGCTTGCTCTCGCTTCAGGGATCGGGGCGGCATTCGGTGGACGGCTGGTTGATAAAAAGGGCTCTGTCTTTACATTGTTAGTTGCAAGCTCCATAGCGGCGTTTGGATTCCTGCTGTTCCCACTGTGGGTAACAACGAAATGGGAAATGGTGTTTGCCAGCATTTTTGTCGGTGTAGGCTTTGGTTCAATGATCGGCGCACCAGTAAATGTATTAGCGACTGAGAAAGCAGGAGAGAACAAAGGGGTTGCACTTTCAACCACATCACTTGCTCGTCAGATTGGGATGACTCTCGCTCCAACGTTCCTTGCAGGGTTTATCGCACGTTCGTTTATGAATATGGGGGATGTCATTCAAAGCAATATGAAAGCAGCGAATATCCCACTCACTGGCTCTGATATGATGATGCAAATGCCGAGCCAAATGGATTTCAACTCCCTGCAGGCTAGCTTCGAACAGATCCAAGATCCAACGATCAAGCAGGTATTGATGGATTCTCTTCATCAGGTTGTGGGAAATGGTTACAGCGGATTATTTATTACATCGACGATTATTTGTGCCTTCTGTGTAGTGCTTGCTGCGATCATTGGTGTGGTTCGGAAAAAAGAAAAGAACCAGCAGACCGCGTGACTAAAGCGTGGAGAGTCGTACCATAAGTGGCGAGTGCTAAAGGAACAGTCCTGATCATATTTCTAAAAAAAGAAATAAGAGGAGGGGGCTGAAGGCAGTTGATAAAAGTTAAGGTTAGTTTACGGCCCATTGCAAGTAAGATAAATATGCCCACTGTTTTGAAGACGGCTATACTTCCGGGTGACTCAACTGAAAGCCTATTTATTGCAACCCAGGTAGGAGAGATCTTTAACATACGGAACGGAGTTATAAGAACTTTTTTAGATATTAGCCCGCGAATCTTAAAGCTAGGTGTTTCTAGTGGAGGATATGATGAACGGGGATTGCTAGGGCTAGCGTTTCACCCGGAATTTTATTACAACGGCCTTTTCTATCTTCATTTTTCAGTAGCAGGAACACAAGGAACAGGTGCCCTTTCAGGTGCTTTTGAATCTTTTAAGCCTAACCCGTGTGATCCCGGAACTTTAAATCGAAGGTGGATAAATAGAGAAACGCAATATGATCATATCGATACCGTTGAAGAATGGATGTTACAACCGAATGGTCAACCTCAAAGACGACGGACATTACTTAACATAAGAAGACCATTTTTAAATCATAATGGTGTCAATAGCCTGAATTTTTCACCTGAAACGGGGAAACTTGTCCTAACAACCGGAGATGGTGGATCAGGCTATGATCCATTTAATTTAAGCCAGGATGACATGGAGATTGCCGGTAAAATAATTGAAATTGATGTACGTAAGAGTACATTTATCGATAATCCCCCCGTGGTTACACGTTTTAATGAACTTCCCATATCTATTCAGCAGACGCTTACGGTGATGGCCAAAGGGGTCCGCAATATACCAGGCATTTCATTTCAAAGGGTTTATAATCAGTACATCAAATATGTGGGGAATGTCGGACAGGATCTGGTAGAGTCGATATTTTCATTTGTCCAATATAAACCGATACCGGTCACCCAGCTTGTTCAAGCATCGTTAATGAATTCTGAACCTGACCAAGAAGGATTTATTAACTTTGGCTGGCGAGGGTGGGAGGGTGCTTTTCCTACTTCGATCATAAGGGGCTGCACTGCAAATTCGACTTTAAATGAGAAAACGATTGCTTATTACGATGAGGCAGTAAAAACTTCTGTACGGCGTCTGCAGCCTCTAACTAGTTATTTTCATGAAGATTCCCGACCCGATAAGTTTGGAGCAACTGCACTTACAGGAGTCCAGTCCTATATGGGGAATGAAATCCCCGATCTAACGGGAAGCGTTGTGTTTACCGATCTAGCTCGGAATGAAGGATCTCAACCTCCGGTTAGAGGAGTTCTGGCTTACACCAGGGTAAGAACAGATTGTAAGCTTAATGATTTTAGTGTTATTGAAACCGATTATAATTTTGGGTCTCAATCCGCTTATTACGTTAGTTTGGGCACGAATCTGGATCAAACCAGATTATATTTAGGAGTTTATGGTTCTATGAAAGTAGCTGATGCTAACCAAGGGACCGTGTTTGAAATTGTTCGATAAATTAAGCGGTCTTGGTCCTGATTTTATGGGATCAAGGCCGCTTTATGTTATATTCATGTTAAAGACGACTTAATCACTAACGACAAGCCATTAATAAAGGAAGTGCGAATAATGAATCTAGAAATGGTCATGCACGAGCTTGAAGCTCTTGGCAAGGAACGCACCAAGAAAATATACCTATCTAATGGCGCGCACGAACCACTTTTTGGTGTTGCTACAGGCGCGATGAAGCCCATTTTCAAGAAAATAAAACTTAACCAGCCATTGGCTGAGGAGCTCTATGCTACAGGAAATTACGACGCTATGTACTTTGCTGGGGTGATCGCGGATCCTAAAGCAATGTCTGAGGCGGACTTTGAACGGTGGATTGACGGAGCTTATTTTTATATGCTATCGGATTATGTGGTAGCCGTAACTTTGGCAGAAACGGATATTGCGCAAGAAGTTTCGGATAAATGGATTGCAAGCAATATAGAACTAAAAATGTCTGCGGGCTGGAGCTGTTACTGCTGGATGCTCGGCAATCATCCGGACAGTGAATTTTCCGAAGAGAAAATAGCCGATATGTTGGAACTAGTAAAAAATACGATTCATGATGCCCCTGAACGTACGAAATACGCGATGAACAATTTCATGTACACTGTGGCAGTATCCTATCAGCAGCTTCATGATAAGGCAGTCGAGATCGCCAAGGAAGTTGGCCCGGTGGAAGTCAATCAAGGCAGCGCAAAAAGCAAGTTCTTGAACGCTTCCGTTAATATTCAAAAGGCAGTAGATAAAGGGCAGCTCGGCTTCAAACGAAAATATGTAAGGTGTTAGTTAAATATAGGCGGTTATAATAATAGGATATTACAAATAACGATTCCAACACCGAATACAGGGATCGAATAACTTCCAGAGAGCAGGATAAGGTTTAAATGACAGTTAATAATAAGCAAAGTTACCGCTTTAGTGAAGCGCCTATATGGAATATTCAGCGAAAATATTATGAAGAAGAAGGATTGAAGGCTTGGAACAACGACCAAGTTCCTCAATATATAACGTGCAATCCATTGATCGCTACGGCATACGCAGAAATGATATTTGGGTTTCTTCAAGACCGAGCATATAAGGGAGAAAGCTTAGAACCTGTTTTAATTGTGGAACTTGGAGCTGGAGCGGGGCGATTTGCTTTCCATGTGTTACACGAGTTATGTCAGTTGATAGACCATGTGGGGATCGCACTACCTCCGTTTCGATATATCATGACTGACTTGGCGATGAACAATGTGTTGGCCTGGAGGGAGCATCCAGCTCTACAGACTTTTATTGCTAAGGGAATACTCGATTTCGCACGATTTGATGCTGTTCATGACACGGATCTGAACTTGGTTGTATCAGATGCGACCATAAGAAAAGGAGATTTAAAACAGCCTTTAGTCATAGTGGCTAACTACTTTTTTGATAGTATTCCGCAAGAGCTGCTTTATGTGGGTGAAGGTAAAATTTACGAAGCAGATGTACTCGTCGAATATCCTAAACATAGAGATTCACTAAAACCATCAGAATTACTTAATCAAATATCTTTACAGTATAAACATCGGCGGGCGCCGAAGTATGAGCAAGAAACGTATCCTTATCGTGATGTCATAGCTCAATATCAGGAACAATTGGAGGATTCACATATTTTATTTCCAGTCGCCGGATTAACTTGTTTAGAACGTTTAAACGAGTTGTCGCAGGAGGGATTTCTATTAATAACAGCAGACAAAGGGGATCACTTACTTGAAAACTGGAAATTCGCGGAACCGCCGGAGTTGATTCTGCATGGAAGCTTTTCTGTAACGGCAAACTACCATGCGATTCAGCAAGTATTGGAACAGAACGGAGCCCTCGCGTTATTTCCCCCGCATCATTATAAAAATATAAATGTGAGTTGTATGATCAACATAGATACACCGATGGACTATTTTCAAACAAGGTTAGCCTATCGTCGATTTATTGAGCGCTTTGGTCCGGATGAATTTTTTAGCTTGAAGGAATGGGTAGATCCCAATATAGATAGTATGGAGCTTCAGCAAATATTAAGCTTTTGGCGTTTAGGCGGATATGACGCGGAATTCTTCTTGCAGAGTACGAAACAGATCTCTAGTCTGTTACTGGATGCAAATGATGAAGAAAAGCAGGATATTTTGCGGGGTATAGAGCTTATGTGGTCGTCGTACTACGTCATGGAGCAGCGCTATGGCATCGCACTTGATGCTGGATTGTTACTGTTTGAGATGGAAATGTACGAGGACTCCAAGAGGTATTTAGAAATATCGATACATGAAGACCAAGAGGAGACCGTATCCACTGTATATTATTGTCTAGCCATTTGTTGTTTCGAGCTGGAATTAGAAGAAGATGCTTTGAATTACACTAGAAAATTAGTAACACTTGAGCCTGATCATGAAGAAGCACGGGCATTGTTGAACAGATTTGAGTCAGAATAGCTTCGCCATTGTGAAAAGAAAAGCCCCCTCTGCCGTTTTAGCGGAAGGGGCTTGTCGTTCATTGTATCAGCAGTGTCTTTAAATGCTCTATTTCTCCTTTATGAGAATCAACTGTCTTACCCTCCGTAATGTTCCAGTCACTTTCCAATAGTGCAATGATTTCCTCGAGCTTTTCAATAGCCTTATCATATTTTCCTTGAATTTCATATATATGCGAAATGGCTATCAACGAATCCGTATATTTTGGATGTGGCTGTAGTTCATGACCTTTGGAGTAGTATTCAACGGCTTCGTCGTATCTGCATAGTTTCGCCATACAGTCCCCTCTAGAGGACCATGCACTCCAATCATGAGGATACAGTTCGGTCATCTGCTGCCAGAGAACGAGTGCCTGAGAAAGGTTACCTTCTTCCTTGCATATTAGTCCTCCATATAATGGATATAAATAACCAGGATGGATTTCGTTCAATCTATCTAGAACTTCTTTAGCTTCAGCACATCTGCCATCTGCAAGTAAGTAGTTCATCAGCCATACATAACCTCGCCAGTAATCTGGATGATTTGGCACAAAATTTTTATAATACTCGATGAGTTTATGGTTGTTAGAGAAGTTCCAGTCCAATATGACTCCATTCTCTGCATCCCGTAAAGCGTTATGATTCCTTTTATGAATTGGAGCTAATATCAGTGCATCCTTGGCGAAATGGGAAGCTAATTCACGGTGCTCCTCTGAACGATGAATGTGCAGCTCGGCTAGTAATGTGAGGCATTGGGCCTTTTTTTCGTCATCATTAAGTTTTCCTTTAAGGAATTGTTCAGCATAAGCAAAGTCATCTTTTGATATAAAATGTTCATTACCAATCATATTTTCAATCCGTTCTAGATGGGTATCATCGGTTAATGCAAACAGCTCATCGATGGTAACCCCCAAAATCACAGATAAACTAGGAAGCAGTTGTATATCAGGCATTGTTACATTGTTTTCCCATTTGGATATGGCTTGGGATGACATATTCAGTTTTGCCGCAAGTTCTTCTTGAGTCATTCCTTTTTGCAAACGCAGTGCTTTGACCTTTTTACCGATCTCAATATTCAATTGATTAACCTCCCACTTTGATCATGTCGACTAGTCAATTGCATTATAACTTTTTGTTTGAAATACCCTCAATGACCGCGTGGTTACACGAATGAGCTTATTTGTTACATTAGTAGTTTTATAGCTTACTGAAAATGAAAATAACCCCTTGAAAAAGGGGTCTTGGCGCTGGATCATTTTGATTCGGTTATTGAATTGGCAATACTGATCAGCCAGTCGCAGCTGCAGCTTTCTGCTAAAAGCTCATACTGTAACGCTTTTCCGGAACCTGTCTCTTCCTCGGCCCAGATTAAATGCTGCTCCATCCATCAAAACATAACCGCCTATAAGCAGCTATTTAAGCCACCTACAGGCGTTTGATGTATTCATTTTATTTGAGCATCTTTAAAATATCCTCAAGTGTTTTTCCTTTAAATCAACAACACTATCTACATTAATATCAGCTGCTCTATCATATGTTGTGAAGGCATCCTTAATTGCAATTGCATCCATCAGGCGAGCCGATGCTTCCGCGATTTGTCGTTAATGGAGCAGCCCTGATTTCCGGGATTTTTCGACCATCCCTTTGCCGATGCGGTTTATTGGTCCTTTCAGGCCGAGGCCGATGACAAGAGCGGCGGCTGCGAATAGGGCCAGCAAGAATAAATCACGGTACACGACATCCCACACAATTCCTCCGACTGCCTCACGCATCAAGCTAATGGCATACGTGAACGGGAGGTAAGGATGAATAGCCTGAAAAATGGCCGGCGTCATCTGTACCGGAAATGTACCGCCAGCACCAGCAAGCTGAAGAACGAGCATCACAATGCCCATCGCTTTACCGACATTGCCAAAAACCGAAACCAAAGTATACACAATCAGCATAAACACTGCGCTGTTAATGAGCGCGAACAGGACGAACCAGCCTTGATTCACAACATAGGTTCCGAGCAGATACATGTCGCCAAGCGTGACGAATAACGCTTGAACGATGGCGATGGTCAGGAAGGTGAGGAAACGTCCAAAATAGACCTCCCAGTTGCGATAGGGTGGGTCCTTTTCTTCATGCACCTCAACGCTAAGGAGGGAAACGAGAAGCAAAGCACCTACCCAGAGCGATAGCGTTGTAAAAAAAGGTGACATGGCCGAACCGTAATTCGGAATCGGATACAGCCTGTTTTCCTTTAACACGACCGGCTCAGCAAAAAAATTGCTTTCCTGCTCAAAATTGTTATTCAGAAAATCGATGATTTCCTGGATCTCGCCACTTTGATCCAGTTTTCGAAAACGATCAGCAATCGCCTTAACTTGTTGTTCGGCTTCAGGGAGATGGTTCTGGATCTCAGTAGCTTTTGCTTTTCCTGCGGCTAGGCCTTTTTCCGCATCCTGCAAAATCCGTTGTACTTCCGGTAGACCCTCTAGAACCCGGCCCATCTCCGTTTGAACGATCGGGGCGGCTTGTTGTCCGCGGTTAATTGCCTCGGAAATTCGAGGACCGATCTCCTTATCATATCGAGTCAGCACTTCTCCAGACAGCTTGGCAACGTCGTCGGCAAGCTGTCTTAGCTTAGCGAGCTGTTCTGGTCCCAAGGTACCGTCCGGACTAATTGTCGCAGCGGCATCTTCTAAGCCGTTCTGTAGGGCGGTGAAGCGATCGCTTAAGCGCTTGAGATCGTCAGCGAACTTTACGGTTCCTGGCAGTACCTGATTCAGCCGCCCGAACAGATCAGCGAGGAGGTCCGCTGTTTTAGCGGCAGTACCAGCTCGGTCCACTGCTTTCTTCAGGCCAGCCGCGGCTTCCGCGGGGGCAAGGCTGGACTGTTCGACTTGATCGAGCACTTGCTGAATGAAGATAGCGGCTTCGTTTAGTATGGCAAGATCCTGCTTAATCAGGGGATCAAGCGATACGGCTGCTTCCGAGGTGCGCTTGGCGAAGTCGGCTAGCGCTCCAGCGGTTTCTTGCCCTTTGGTGGCGATGTCCTCAAACAGCGGTAGTGACTTCTGAGCTTGAGAAACGATTTCGTTCGCTGTCTTCATGTCCTGGATGGCCGTTTGCATCGCTGCGTTCAGTTCTGGAAACTGACTTTCTATGCTATAGACAAGACGTTCTACCTTGTTGATAACGGGGAGATTATTTTTAAGTTCGATCCCCAACTCATTTAAAATTCGAAAAATAGTGTCACTTGCAGTCTGAACAATATTTTGGCTAACGCTCTGAACTATGCCGGAAGCTCCCGAGACAGTTACCTTTGGAGCAATGGCGTTAATCTTTTCATTGATATAGTAGTGAATTTCAGCTTTGGCTGGCTCGTCGGTCAGTACGCTTCCAATGCGGGCAGAGAAATCTTCAGGGATGATGATGGCCGCGTAATCGTCACCTCGCTTGACGCCCTGGATCGCCGAATCCTTGTCGGTAAAGTGCCAGCCGAGATTGTGGTTGTCTTTGAGCGAGTTGACGATTTCATCCCCGATATTCAAGGCTGTCCCCTGAAGTGTAGTACCAGCGTCCAGATTGGCTACGGCGATCGGAAGCCCGGAGGTTTGACCATACGGGTCCCATGAAGAAGCAATGTTGAACCATGCGTACAGCGATGGCAGAATGGCAAGGCCTACAATGATAATGGCGGCGGCCCAGTTGGTTCCAATCTTCTTAAGATCAGTGAAATAGATACCGAGGAGGTTCCGGATAACACATCCCTCTCTTTCAGGTACGTTTAGACTAGTATGCCGTTATTTCGGAATCTGAATACGGATAAAGTGAATGGATGGATTCCTTACGAATCATTTTCCAGGGAATCGAAAGGGTTCGCTCATATCCTCTGCACTGATAGGATGCTTCAATCCCTTGGGAAGTGCGGGTGTGCTGCAGAATTCTTATTCCGTGAGTCCGGAGCTCACGGCGAACGTCCCAAAGGCTTCGCGAGGTTTCTTGTTCGATAAGACTAAGACTGCGAATATAGAGATCAGGCATGTTAAGAGACAGCTTATGAAGGGTACGAATATCCTGTTTCGGGATGCTAAGCATGATGCCATGGACGAGATTGTTTTTATTGACTTCACCATAATGGGATAATATGGTACTATTGTTCCAAACTTTTCAGGGGGTGTTCGTGTGCAGTTAACATTTGATTTCCCAGTGACTGAAAGAACGTATAAAGTGATAGGCGATAGACAGTTGAAATTGTACATCTTCGAGCCTAAGGCACCTTCAAAGAACAAACCTGCTATTCTTTTTTTCAACGGCGGTAGTTTTAAAAAGAAACCATTAGTAACACCTGTACTCTTTCAACATCAAGCCAATTATCTTTCTTCAAAAGGTATGGTTGCCATCTGTGTTGACTATCGTAATGGAAGTGACGAACAATTCACGCCAATTCAAGCCATTATGGATGTTAAATCTGCTGTTCGGTGGGTAAGGGAGCATTCAGATGATTTGGGAGTAGACCCGAATCAAATTGTTGTGTGCGGTTCGTCAGCAGGTGGATACATTGCGGTGTCCTCTATTATGTTTGAACATCTAAACGATGATGGTGATAATCAAACTATCGACCATATTCCGAATGCTCTAGTTGTGTTCGGTGCTGGAATGGACGGGGTCGACATTATGAGTAGACGTTATCCAGAATTGCTAGATATAGCGACAGAACTATCTCCTATCCATAACATAAAAAAATGCTTGCCTCCAACGTTATGGATGTGCGGCACAGCGGATGACCTATACGAACAAAATCAACAATTCGTTAAACGAATGGTAGACGAGAAGAACGACATTTCTTTTATTACATATGAAGGCATGGGTCACGACTTTTTTCACTATGGAAAACATGAGCATAGCGGTTACCACGAGAGCACTCTAATGATTGCGGATTATTTAAAGTCGTTATCATTTATTTGAATACGGATCTAATTGACTTTGACGTCGTGTCGTACCTTATGCTGGTCATAGAAAGGAGGAACTATGGAGCTGCTGACAATTAGCGAGGTTACTAAAGCCTATGGAATCTCAACAAGAACGCTCAGATATTATGAACAAATCGGATTGATCCAGAGTACGAAAAAAGATGGGTATGCTTATCGCACCTATGATGAATGTTCGTTGAAAAGGCTGGAACAGATACTGATCTTAAGAAAGCTAAGAATTCCATTGAAGGAAATTGAGAGACTCTTGCAAGAGGAAGATTCCAAGGTAGCAATAGCTATTTTTCAAGGGAAAATTAAAGAACTATCAAGTGAAATAACGGCATTGTCTGCAATTAGAACGGTGCTAGATCAATTTGTAATCCGACTAAGGGAAGATGCAGAAGTGAAAGTGAGCCTTCCTATTCTGACTGATGAATCAATCCAGCAAATGATTGAAACTCTGCCTATTATGAAAACCAATCTTAAGGAGGAGATGTGCATGAATGAACTCAATGTGACTGATAAACATTTGTCCAAGCTGAAGGATGTAAGGATTGTATATTTGCCACCCTCATCAGTGGCCTCCATACACTTGGTAGGTGGGACACCGGAATACGACACAGGTGTTAAGCTTCAACAATTTATGATTCAGACGAATCTTGCCAGTATCAAGCCTGATTTGCGTCATTATGGCTTTAACCATCCGAACGGGGGGAAACCCGACGGGTCAGACCATGGGTACGAGAGATGGGTGACCATTCCCGATGATATGGAAGTCCATGAACCGTTTGTTAAGAAGCAATTTCCGGGAGGATTATATGCCGCCCACATGATTCCTATGGGGAACTTCGAGGAATGGGGTTGGCTTGCCGAATGGGTTAACAGCAATGATGAGTATGAACCAGACTGGGGCGATCCCGATTGCATGCATGGTTCTTTGGAAGAGCATTTAAACTACATTAATCAACATCATTTGAGCAATGAAGAATTTGATAAAGTTGCGCAATTGGATCTTCTGCTTCCTATCAAATCAAAGTTGAAAAAATAGCTATGAAATTTCTTGTGGAGATACTCATAAAGAGAGGGTATCTCTTTTTTGCCGGCGGATCGAGTGTGGGAACCTCTCAAACACAATGGGCATATGCTGATATATGTCGATTTGAGAGGATGTCTGTGTATGTTTCCTTATCGCCCAGAATATGTTCATTTTCCCTGCTCAGATTACCGGTCTGTGCCCTGCGGGTATTATCATCCTTATTCCGATAGCAGATGGCTTTGGTGGTATGACGCCCTGGAATCGGATGAAATCTACCGGCAGCCTGAGCAGCCGCTAACCTTCGTGCTTGTGCATGGCTCTTGGGCTGACGCTCACTTCTGGGACGGCATAGCGGCGGAGCTGCGCAGCAAAGGGCATACCGTCTATACGCCGGAATATGCAGGCCACGGCACAGATCCGAACAAAGCTGTCACGCATGCGATGATCACGAAGTCCGTGGTCGACTTTATAACGAGGCTGAACCTGCGTGACATCGTTCTCGTCGGGCACAGCTTCGGCGGGTCAGTCATCCAGAAGGTTGCCGAACAGGTGCCGGACCGCATCAAGCGCCTCGTCTTCTGGGACGCGTTCGTATTGAAAGACGGCGAGTCGGTTGCCGACGAGTTGCCGCCCCAAACGAGGCAAGCTTTCGAGCAGCTCAGAGCCGAATCGAGGGACGATACGATTATGCTTCCGTTTCCGCTGTTTCGGGATTTGTTCGTCAATACGGCCACCTTGGAGTTAGCCCAGCGGATGTATGCAGGCGTCACTCCGGAACCGGCGAAGCCGCTATTCGAGAAGCTGGATCTTAAAGCGTTTTACACGCTGACTATGCCCAAAGGCTATGTTTATTTCTACCAAGATGGCGTATTGCCACAAGGAGAGGGCTTCGGCTGGAATCCGCATATGTCCACACGGCTCGGTCTATTCCGCCTGATCGTCGGCGATGGGGACCACATGACGGATACGCGCACAAGGCCGGCCATGGTGGCGCAGAAGCTATACGAGGCGGGCCGGGACTGACGGGATAATCCTATAAAAACTTTTGAAGGCATCTGATTTCATATAATCGGTTGCCTTTCTTCGTTTATGATCCTCGAATACCTTAAAAAATCAATCTCTGGTCTAATCCAGCTATACGCCCCGAGAATGTTTTGGGATATTCCGGTATATGGTACATTAACTCCGACTCTTAGAATGTACTTAAAGAATTAGGACCACAAAATTATTTACATTATTTTATAAGGAGGTTCTTATGAAATTCACACCTCACATGACAAATAAAATTCAATCTCATCATAATCCACTCCTAAAAAGCAAAGGGTTTCACCCCTTCATGTGGCTTCGTGAGGGAATGGATTTGAATGCATGGTTGACCATGCTTGGGTTGCTGATGGTCATCACACTGCTGGCAACGTGCATAGGGCTGCTCGTTGATCAACGTGTGATCGCTGGCGCTCCTGGCTGGATCAAGCCAGCTAAGTTCGCTATCTCATTTAGTGTCTATTCCTTCACATTCGTCTGGCTTCTCTCATTTCTACGGCGTTGGAAAAAAATCGTAAAGGTTCTTACTCCCTTAATCTCGATTGGTGTACTAATAGACATGGCGCTGATTATTTTACAGGTGATTCGCGGTGTCCGCAGCCATTTCAACGTAGCCACCCCCTTTGACGATATGGTGTACCGAATCATGGGTATTGGCGTAACAATGATCTTCTTGGCTGCCTTTTTGACCGCTATCTTGCTTCTATTTGAGCGTCGAACCGACTTTGCATTGATTTGGTCATTGCGCCTGAGCCTAGCTATTATGTTGTTTGGTATGTTTATTGGGTTCCTTATGTTGCTGCCAACCACAGCACAACTACAAGCTTACAATGATGGACATCTGCCTCTCATAATTGGTGCACACAGCGTTGGCATTCCAGATGGCGGCCCTGGACTGCCCTTTCTGGGGTGGAGTACTACTGGTGGTGATCTACGCATTGCCCATTTTGTTGGGTTGCATGCTCTTCAGGTCCTCCCATTTGTTGGTTTGTTTTTCTCGGAGCAGCGTGTTCCGCGGCTCTCGACGGTTCAACGTGTCGCTTTGGTTTGGGCTATCGGCCTGGGCTATGCCGGTCTGGTTGGTTCGCTGTACTGGCAAGCATTACGGGGACAATCTCTGATCGCTCCTGATGGTTTGACATGGATTAGCTGGGTGGTGGTGGTTGGTCTCACGCTGGTCATGAGTGGATTAATCATCCTACATGCTCAACTAAGCAAAAATCAATAACACATGATTCGGGAAGAAGGTTTACAGGAGGTAAAAATTGTGAATATAATGTGATCTAGAGCGAAAAAACACAGTCTGGTTGGTAGTCCAGGCGCATAGCATCTTGTAGAGATGATATGTCAGTAACCTTCCCCCCTCGGGATGTCCATCGTTCTGTTTAAAAATGAGGGGGATTTCACATGAAACTTACGATTTATCATGACGGGCAATTCTGGGTAGGTGTCTTCGAAGAGCAAGTCCAAGGGAAGCTGCTGGCTGGAAGGTATATCTTCGGATCAGAACCTAAGGATGAGGAGGTTCTGGATTTTATTCGTAATGAGATATCTACGTTATTAGCCAGACTTTCGCAGGGCATAAATATTCAGCTGCCCGAGACCAAGAGAGTTAATCCCAAACGATTAGCAAGAATGGTTTCGAAGGAATTGAGGAACAAAGGGGTTTCCACCTATGCGCAAGAAGCTATGCAGCTGGAATATGAGAAACGCAAGCAGGAACGAAAGATAACTGCCAAGCAACAGAATGAAGCCATGAAGGAACGTAAGCGGGAAATTAAGATTCGAAAAGCAAAAGAAAAGCATCGTGGTCATTAATGGTCAAAGCCTCTTATTCATTTATGGATAGAGGCTTTAACCATTTCTGGTGATAAAAATCGGGCTCATTAAAGAAACCACTCCATTGTTAGAAGTGGCTTCTGATCTGTTCAACGTACATTGTCTTACACGGTGGCGATTTAACCTACAGATCCAGCTTCTGCTGACCGCGCTGCTCAAGGTTGCGGGCCGTTTGGCTAAGCTCAACATTTTTGTGATCTTCAAAAGTCCCTAGCGCATGATCAAGAACCGTATTCGTGACGCCGTACCAGTAATTTTCATTTTTAAAATGATGCCATAAATGGATCTTCTTCATCCTGCGGCCCCAGGGGGAGACTGGATTGATCGGTCGATGGGCGATATAATGCTTCCACTCATAGAACAATAGAAATAGGATCACTCCCGCGATAAAAGCATTGGTAATCACGAGGCTTCCTGAAATCAAGTAGGCAATTGCTCCCGCAATGGCCATGTTCGGCAGTGAGTACCATAAAGGCAGAAACAATAAACTCAGGTCATTCGGAGTGGAGTGATGATCGTAATGTAAGCGCTTAAGCAATTTTAAAAAGAAAGGGTTTTTCGGAGCTCTCATGTGAAAAAGGAAGCGGTGCGTGAAATACTCGGCAGCGGCATAGGCGGCCATGCCTATGACAAAAGCAATCCATGGGCCGATGGATGTCAGCTGTGGAATTAGAAAGCCAATACTGACCAGGAAGATTCCGCACATGATGCCTATGTCGGGGAATAAGAAATACTCTTTTACATATTTTTTGTTACTCAATCAAAAGCACCTCCTGATTATCAATACTTATGATAGGCGTTGCAGGTTAATTCCGGATCATGTGAGCACAACCATAGGAAAGTCCATAATTTACCATTATATAGTATGATAGGTTGGAAGGGAAGATATGACTTTGAGACCATAGAAAAAGGCGACAGCTGTGAGCCGTCGCCTTGAAATCAACTTTATTTATTTTACATAGTAATGAAGTGGGTATGTGCGGTATTGGGAAGGAGCCATCTTCTCCGATGTGTAGAAGCCAGCCGGTGCCTGAAGCAGATCAGGAATACGGTTGACGACTGTCGCACAAGTAAGCTCTACCGTTGCTGGGCAAGCGATGTTGACCTCTGTCTTCGGCTCGCCTTTAATAACCCAGTCGTTGTGATCCACTTCATCCTCGGCGTACACTTTGCCGATACATTCCGTCACGATAACCGGCCCTTGATGGGTAACTGTCGTAACGACTGCGGACATGCCTGTCGCATCTCCGGCAGGAATCGTCTTGCCGAGTGTAGAGGAGTAGAGATCTTTATCATGCGTCATCGGAATCAGTTGCTGATCCATCGACTTAATCGTCCATCCGTACTGTGAGCACAGCCATTCGTTGGCGTTTCTCATAAAGGATGGAAGGTCGTTGTTGCTGGCAATCTTCTCATCGAATTCTTTAAGCGTCAAGCCTGCTCCGTGAACTTCCGCAAGTGCGATGCCGTACTCTTCGACGTTGTAGCTGGACATGCCTTCAATTCTAGTAATCTGATGCGTAGCGCCTGCCAATACCGTAATCAGATTGCCCCAGAATACATCTTGATACCCTGATCCGGTTAAAGTGCAATTGTTCTCTTTCGCGAGTCGATCCAGACGGTTAGTCAGCGCTGGAGAGGTTGTCCAAGGATAGAATGCTTCTTCACACGTGCTAATCGCGTTCACACCGTGACGAGCAGCCAATTCAAAGGCGTTATAAGTGTCCGTCAACAAGCTTGTCGTCGCAATGATACATACATGTGCGTCGCATTCCTTGAATACTTGCTCGGCGTCAGAGCGAACAGGTATATTCAACTTCATGCCTAAGCCTGCTACTTCGCCTATATCTTTGCCGACGACGTTCGGATTGAGATCAATCGCCCCTACGATTTCTGCACCTTTTTCATGCAAATATCTGAGAAAAACCTGACCCATCTTACCGCAACCGTATTGAATGACTCTAATTCTTTCTTTCATGTGGACAACCTCCTATATTGTTATTATTTTCACATACTATGATACAAATAATATTGGGAGCTCCTATGCCCTTATCATAAAGTCTATAGTAGCTATAGAGTCAACCCCTTTTGATCGGAACTTGCAGCTTCATAAACATATTCCGCTCGTCATGATGGAATACCGGCAATTCCACGACTACTTCACATATGTAATCACCAACCACCTCATAGCCATGTTCCTTCACATAATTGAACAATTTGCCCGCATAATCCCGCTCATGAAAGAAGCTATCGCAGTATATGCACAAGTAGTCGTGCTCGGGGATAATCTCCACACCTGTCTGCATCTCAAAGTCATGATCTACAAATAGAAACACTTCCGTCGACACAAACAGCCCCTGTTCAATCGTATTCTGCCGGATAATAGAGCCGACATTGCAGAAGTAAGCCATGGGCAGATGGTTAACGATCGCCTGGGCGCGCAGCTCCCGCAATATATATTCGTACGTTTCGAGCGTATTTTCATAAATATTGACGCTGCTGTCGTAACAATAGATTTTGCGCGCGGGAATACGCTGCAGAACGATATGTCCGTTCCCAGGAGCGCTCATATATGTATCGTAATTGTTAATGCTGACCTGGACCGCTTTTTTCATCTGATCTAGTTCCTTCATTTTATGATCAATGAGGACCGCTTGCTGTTGCAGCATATCGGGAATAGACTCTACTTTTTCGGTATCGAACCAAGTCTTAATATTGTCCAGTGACATGCCTAGATATTTCATATAGTTGATCATATCTAATCTGGCGCATTGCTTGATACTGTAATAGCGGTAACCGGTGCTCTCATCCACATACTCAGGCTGCAACAGCCCCAGCTTGGCATAATAGCGCAGCGTCTGCACAGAGGTGTGATTCAGTTCGGCCATGCGGCCGATCGATAGTTTGTCCATATCGGTTGTGCCCTCTCGATCATGTCGTTGTTATAAGGCAATCGTAACGAGTTCTGATTCAATAATCAATTAGGCTGCCTAATCTGAAAGCGGTTCAAAAAACCGTTGACAGAAGTACACTAGGAACTTATATTAGTTACGTAAACGTTTAACCAGTGTGGTTAATGTTGCTGTTAAGTTAGTTTTATATAATTAGAAAACGTTTACGTCAGAGAGGTGGTATGATGGCAGCTACAATTAAGGACATAGCAAGAGTTTCCGGCGTCTCAACCGCGACTGTATCGAGAGTGATGAATAATCTTGGCGGATACAATGAGGAAACCGAGAAGAAGGTTATCGCTGTTGCCAAAGAATTAGGATATCGAAAAAACGAAAATGCTAGAAGCCTAGTGCAGAAGTCAACCAACACCATAGGCGTCATTATGCCGGACGTTGCAACATCATTTTATGGCGACATTATAAGAGGAATAGAGGATATCTCTAATGAGCATGGGTACAGCGTGGTATTAACTCATGCCGGCAGCAACGGTTCCCGAATCCATGAAAGTCTGAATCTGATGGGGGAGCGGAGAGTAGATGGGCTTATTATAGTTTCCATTAAACTGCAAGAGGCCGCAATAGACTCTTTGTCATCGCTCGGCATTCCCTTCATCCTGCTCTCTACCCAAACGAATCGCGAAGATACGCCTTATATAAAAGTTGATGATTTCAGTGCGGCGTATACGGCAGTCAAGCACCTGATTGAGAATAACCATCGAGTGATAGGGATGGCAGGGGCCAATCCCGATGATTCGATATCCGGTGCTCCGAGAATTCATGGTTACACGCAGGCGCTGCGAGATCATGGCATCAAGGTAGACTTGAACCTAATAAAGCCCGGGGACTTCAGCTTTGATTCAGGAAAGCAAGCGATGCAGGCGTTCATTGAAGATCAAGCCAATATTACGGCAGTGTTCTGCGCAAGCGATGAAGCGGCATTAGGGATTATGTCGACTTGTTTTGAACATGGAATAGGGGTACCAACGGATATTTCCGTAGTCGGCTACGATAATTCCAAGGTTTCGCATATGTCTATACCGCCCCTTACGACTGTAGCACAGCCCTTATACGACATGGGGAGAGAAGGCTGCTTGAAAGTGATTGACTCGGTTCAGCATAGAATCAAGATTGAGTCCCAAGTGATTCCGCATGAATTAGTGGTACGCAAGTCGGTACAAAAATTACTGTAAAAGGCTATTCAAAAGTCTGATTTTGAGCATGTATGCAGAATCAGAACCTTTTTACGCATTACGTAAACGTTTACGTAGAGCTTATAGAGCTTCACAATTCAACCTGAAAGGATATGAATCTGATGAATGAAACTGTGACACAAGAAAAAGAAGTAAAGTGGTGGCAAACCGCCGTTGTCTATCAAATTTACCCGCGAAGTTATCAGGATAGTGATGGAGACGGAATTGGTGATCTGAGAGGAATCATTAATCGGATTGACTATTTGAAGCTGTTAGGGATTACTGCAATCTGGCTGTCGCCAGTCTATAAATCCCCGAATGATGACAATGGTTATGACATTAGCGATTACCAAGACATTATGGATGAATTCGGCACGATGGACGATATGGAAGAATTGATTGCGAAAGCGAATGAGGCCGGCATCAAGATCATTATGGACCTTGTCGTCAATCATACATCTGACGAGCACAAATGGTTTATTGAAGCGAGAAAGAGCAAGGATAATGAATATCGAGATTACTATATTTGGCGCGATCCAGTGAACGGGGGCGTTCCGAATGGCCTGGGCTCCACATTTAGCGGTCCTGCTTGGGAATGGGATGAAGCAAGCGGCCAGTATTTCCTGCATCTATTTAGTAAGCGTCAACCAGATCTGAACTGGGAGAATCCTAAGGTTCGCCAAGAAGTCTACGACATGATGAATTTCTGGCTGGATAAAGGTGTAGGCGGCTTCCGTATGGATGTCATCGATTTGGTCGGTAAGATTCCGGATCAAGAAATTACGGGTAACGGACCGAAGCTGCATGAATATTTGCAGGAAATGAATCAACAAACATTTGGCTCCCATGATGTCCTTACTGTAGGCGAGACTTGGGGAGCAACACCGGAAATTGCGAAGCTTTATTCGGATCCGGCACGACATGAGCTGTCGATGGTGTTTCAATTTGAACATGTGTGCTTAGACCAGCAAGAAGGCAAAGATAAGTGGGATCTAAAGCCTTTGAATATTGCGGACTTAAAAAGGGTGCTGGCGAAATGGCAAACATCGCTAGGCGATCAAGGGTGGAACAGCTTATTCTGGAATAACCATGACTTGCCGCGAATTGTGTCCCGTTGGGGTAACGATAAGGAATTCCATGATAAGAGCGCGAAAATGTTCGCCGTTCTCTTGCACATGATGAAAGGTACGCCTTACATTTATCAGGGTGAAGAGATTGGCATGACCAACCGTCCTATTTCGAGCATCGACGAAGTAGAGGATATTGAATCCATCAATATGTATCATGATCGCTTGGCTAAAGGGTACGCCGCAGAAGACATCATCGCATCGATCAATGCGAAGGGAAGAGATAACGCCCGTACACCGATGCAATGGGACGACAGTGTCAACGCAGGCTTTACTGCCGGTAAGCCTTGGCTGCACGTGAATGACAACTATACGACCATTAATGTGAAACAGAATCTCGATAACCCGGATTCGATCTTCTATACGTATCAGCAATTAATCAAGCTGCGCCATGACAACCCGATTGTCGTATGGGGCGACTTTGAACTGATCGATAACACGCCGGAAGAGGTATTTGCTTACTACCGCATATATGAAGGAGACAAATGGCTCGTTGTTGCCAATATTTCTGAGCGGGAACATGGTTTTGCTGCTGATGAGAACGTGTCGGAGATCATTATGAGCAACTACAATCGTTCCGAAATCGATATCAAACAGCTAATGTTAAGACCGTATGAAGTATTTGCGGTAAGGGTATAAATGTTCAAGCTTAAGCTCACACGCTCTATGTGTGAGCTTTTTTTAACTTTTGGGGTTAATTTCTTACAATAGTTTTATATTAACGTAATTTAGATGTAACTAAATCCTATTTGAGCAGGACTATAATGACAATACAAACATTAACCAACAGCAAAAAGAGAGAAGGAATCAGCATGAATTTCAAAAAAATCCTTACAAGTACTATGATCGCATCGCTTGCACTCAGCGGAACCGCATTAGCCGCTAGTAATGACAGCTACAAGCTGCCTTCCAATATGCACAAGCTAGAGCAAAAACAAATCGACGTAACCGGTGACAAGAAAGCCGATGTCATCACGCTATATGGACAGAAGGAAAAGAAAAGCGATACATATAATGATGAACTGCTGCTTACTATTAAAGATTCGAAGACGAAGAAAACGATCTCTGTTCCGTTGCATGACGGCGGGTATTCCCCTAAGCTAATGGTTCCGGATCTTACCAGAGATAAAGTAGCTGACATCATGGTTACGGCAGATACAGGTGGTAGCGGCGGTTATACTACCAGCCATATTTACACTCTGAAAAACAGCAAGCCTGTAGAACTTCCGTTGCCGGGAGTGCAAAAAGGAAAGGAAGGTCTACAGGGAGCAGGCTTCATGAAGCTGACGCCAGTCGATCTGAACCATAAAAACTCTTACGCTCTGCAGGGTGTTGAGCGGGTTGGTACTACCGTTGAGGATACCACCTCTTACATTACTTCCACCTGGAAATGGAACAAGGACAAATGGGATCTGATCGGTAAAAAAGTTACGGAGCCGAAGAAAGATCAGAACGCGTCTGAGGATCAAGCGAAAAGCACGCTGTACAAAAATGCCGAAGCAAACTTCAGCCTAGAAATACCTGCTTCCTGGAATGGTCACTATACGGTACGCGATGAAAAGTCCGACAGCATGTTTCCTTCGGCTAAGCATGTAGTTCGCTTTGATTACACAACGAAGGACAAGAAGGATTCCCAAACGCTAATGACAATCTCTGTGTTCGCACAGAACGATTGGAACAAGCTCTCCGATGATGACAAGAGTCAAATCGGAGGTATCATTGCTGAGGCAAACGGTATGGTATATGTAGCTACAGGACCTCAATCCAACCCGTTTGATTCTGCATCGGCCGATGGCAAAAAGTTTGATCAACTGTACAAGGACTTGAACCTGAATAAAGCCTTTTCGATTCTAAAGAAATAGCCTTACTTGCAAGTGTGAAGTCACCCTAATTTTTAGGGCTATCCATTCGGATGGCCCTTTTTCTTTGCGAGAAGCAAAAGCCCTCACCTATTAATAGGATGAGGGCTGAGCTAGTTCTATAAACCGCCTATTGCATTACTTTGAGAAGCAAATTATGAATCACCTTAGCCGCTTCGGCTCTTGTTGCAGTACCTTTGGCATCAAATTTGTTGCCAGGCTTGCCGCTGATGATGCCGGATCCTTGCATGATATTTACTGCAGATAATGCCCAAGATGAAATGGATTCTTCATCTGTAAATGTACTCGTAGTATCCGCGTTGGCAAGTGTAATATTGGCGTACTTGGCATAGTTCGCAATAATCATCGCCATTTCTTCTCTTGTTATCGCTTTGTCAGGTGCAAAATTCTGATTCCCTATGCCTCTTACAATTGCATTTTCATTCGCCCATGCAATATACGGTGCATAATACTTGTCAGCAGATACGTCAGTGAAGTTTGTAGTTTTACCAGCTACATTAGCACCGTCAAGTTTGCCTAACACGGTTACTAGCATTCCTCTAGTCATTAGTTCATTTGGCGCAAAAGAACTGGCTGTTACTCCTGAGAAAAGCTGTCTTGCGGTCACAAAGTCTATACTGTCATTAGCCCAATGATTGGTTATGTCTATAAAGGATTTCGGATTATGACCTACTGCAAACGTTGAGGAATGCTTTGTCTTAAATACAACTTTGCCATCGATCACTTTTGAACTTGGGATGATGACTTTGCTGTTTCCATCCATACTGTAAACTACGATGTTTTCGGTTTTTTCTGCTGCTTCTTTCACATATGGAATGGAGACACTGATAACACCTTTGAAATGAGTTACGGGTACCCCATCTGCAAGAATAGTGACGGATACAGCTGGTCTTCGATCAACTTCTGCTGATTTTTCGATCTTAATAACAATATCTTTGCCTGCAAGTTGGGTTAAAGTTGCTTTCTCAAGTCGAACATCTCCGATTCCAGTGTTGATAACCAAGTCTTTATCACTCTTGGACAGACTGTTCATAGCCGTTTTACTAAGCACTATTTCCACGCTTTTAGTGGTTGCTGGAGCATCGACTCTTACAACAACATCTTTTGCCTTATCGTTCTTAATAACGTCAGTAACATCATTGTCACTAACAACCGCTCTTGCATTGTTATTTGAGTCAACGCTTGGCTTAAGAATGATCATTTCCTTTGGTTTGTCTGTCGGTTTGATCGGTGGTATGGTTGGTGTTGAACCGTTAGAACCGCCAGAGCCGTCGGAACCACCAGCACTACCAGAGCTTGCTACTGCTTCAAGGGTACCATTTGTCGGAACTGTGATCGTTGCATAGCTCACTCTTACGCCATTGATATCTTTTTGCTTAGCTTCATAGGTTTGCGTACCAACTTTGATTTTATTGTAATCGCCGTAGAATCTGGCTTCCCACGCAAGAGGCTTGCTGGAAATGTTCGTGATTTGGGTTTGTGCTAGACCAGTATGCTTCACATTAATTTCATGCTCACCGACTGGAATGTACATAGCCTCAACGTCATTCACTTCAGATGGCAAGCGTGGAGCCGTAATGATATGATGTTCCGCTGCATTAGGCTCAATTCCCATCATTCCTTCAATAACATGAGATACAAATGTAAACGAAATTTCAGGGTAATCACCATTTGTGCCTTGTGATGGTCTCTCATGTGGTACGTCTTTAACGTTGGTTATATATTTCATCCACTTCCAGGCTAGATCGGCCTTGTTATATGGGAAATACATATCAGGAATGTAGGTATAAGCTTCAATATTATGAGGTGCTTCTGGAGTGCTGCCAATACCAGCTCCTAGATTCGCTTCAATAAATGCCATGTAGTCATCATTACGTTGACCAGGCTCAGTGATGAGCTTCATTGGCATGAACCAGCTATTTTCTTTACCGAATCCATCGTATTTCGTACCATCTTTGGCGAGTCCTCTCGCGAAGCCATTATAGCCTTCTTTTACACTCCACTCTTCATTGAAGTATTTCTTAAGATCAGCGGCCTTCTGACTCCATTCCGCAGCTCCAGCTGCATCACCACGAGCCTTTAGAATGCCTGAATAAGCGAGCATAGCTTGATACTGCGAACCTACAGAGTCTCCTGATTCTATGGGATGTTCGTTGCCTCTTTCATTATAGGTACTTGAGCCAGCGAAGATATTACCTGTTCCCGTTCCCTCTGCAAGTCCATTGCCGTTTGTATCATGAAGAGCAACAAAATCAGTCATTACCTTGGTGTAGAAATTAAATAATGTCTCATCTTGTACATATCTTTCATCGCCAGTCCAGCGGTACTGCTCGTATGCCCGTTGAACAAGCTCGAATTGTGCAGGGACCTCACGTACAAAGCTGTTATCATGATGGTAATCTAATGTATAGTTGGAACCGTCGAAATTAAATGCCCACAGGGTATACCACTTTCTAGCCTCATTTGCACCTTCTGCGAAAATTTTAAACATATTAAAGTTTTCATCTTCAAGTCCAGCAATCTGTCCGCCAGTTGCTTGATGCACAAAGTCTCTGCTATAGAAAGCCGTTCTGTCATAATATCCAGCCCAGTAAGATGGTACAAAAGCTACTGGACCCGTGCCTAGACCCCATTCCGACTTATTGATCAATCCACTTTTACCGGTCATCACGAATTGTTCTGTTTTATTTACGGCCCAGTTGAAAGTATCCTGTAAATACTTGTTGCTCGATTTTAAGGCGATTTTTTTATCCTGAATTTCACACGTTACCGTCCAAACATTATGAACTGCATTCTTTGAAATCGTGAACTGCACAGGCTTAGTAAAATCTACACCCGTTGTTGACGGACTAACATTTGCCCCTTCTGAAACTTTCATGACGACATCAAGTGAAGTGATATCGGTTCCGTATGGGACTTTGAACGAGATGGTTTTGTCTTTAGAATTAATCACAGCATCGCCAATCTGCTTATCTACCTTAAAAGAGAATAAATTCGCTAGATCTGGCACCTGGGCAGCAGGATTTAAGAACATTTCGACGTCATCAACCAAAGAAGCTTCTGTACTAGCTCCACCCTTGGCATAAACCTCAACTTTAGAGCCGGCTTCGAGCACAATATCAGTTAACGTTACTTTCTCATATCCAGCGGTTGCTGTTGTTGTTTGTAAGGATTTTATCGCTGTGGTATCGCCTTGATATCTGACACCAATCTCTGTACCAGGAGCTGCGGCATTGATGTACATGCTTAAATCATAGCTAGCGGTCTTGTCGACCGGGAAGGTGTAGAATAGTTCTGCACTCGGTGAATTTGCAGGTAAATAACCATATCTGAACCCTGTCTTTGCTATAGATGGATTATTCGGAGATTGACCACCGTTAGCAAACTTCCAGCCCGCAGGCGAACCATTTACTTCGATGTCAAAGCTATAGTTACGCACATAGTTGATCTTAACCATTTGATTGGCAGCATCCGACATCACTTGTTCACCCTTCAACCCCCATATATCAACTGGGGTTACGGCAAATTTAAAATATTTGCCCACATCTTCATCATCTAATACTAATGAAGTTTTGGTTTCCCCTGCGACTGCTGTGTAGGTTCCATCAGGTGTATCGGAGGAATACCACTGATAAAGGCTAGTTCCTTCCGTTTGACCCTCGTCTTCATCTGCGAAGGTATAGCTTCCAGTCAAGGTTTGACCGGACCAATAATTCCCCGAGATAGATACGTTTGTGGCTGTTGGTGCATGATTCTCTATACTAGAAATATCATAACTTAATGAGTAATCTGTAACAGCAGCTCCAGCTGTTGCCGAAATTTGAAGCTCTGTATCAAGCGCCAAGTCAGGTACTATCAACTTAACCTCTTGCGGTTCTTCTGCAGCAGTAATAATTGTGCTTTCTTGACCAGCAGTTATTGTGACCTCACCGCTGCCGCTTACCTTAGCAGTCAGAATATACTGCCCTGCCTTTGGGATTCTCACCATCTGATCAAATCCGGCATCACTCATTAAATTACGGAGCACACTGGAAGGATCATATTCGAAAGAAAAGTCATCACCGTTGGTCCATCCGGTACCGCTATTACTATACACGATCACTTTATCGCCTTGCTTAAGCTCAATTGGTGATAAAGTATGAACTGAATTGTAGGTAGCTCCATTTGGAATAACAACGCTGTTTAATACCGTGTTATCTACTCGTTTAACACCAAAAGAAGATTTGGAGCCGCCTGTTGAGATGAATGCAGAAGTGTTGTAGCTGCCAGTGTAAGGTGCTGTAACTTCCTGTTCTACTGCGAAATATCCAAGCGAGTTCTCATCCGTACCATCAAGGAAATATCCTCTAGCTCCTGAATGCGGATTATTGGTTTGTACACCTGAACCGGAGTTTCCGTTTGCCCCAACAAAATTCCAAGCCACTTTCCCATCTTCGAATCCAGCATTTTTCAACAAATTGGTTCCTGCTGCAGCGTGTACTTCAAGATTGTTAAAGGGAACCATAGGAAACAGTAATGTAAGTGCCAATACTAGTGACAACGTCTTCTTCCACATTAATCTCATCTCCCAGAAATATGGATTGTTAAACTTTGATCAAAGTTATAAAACGCTGAGCTCACTTCCAAATTTTCCGCAATCTTGACGATAGTTTCTTCAGACAAGGTGATCATTTGATGCCAAATCCCTTTATTGAGACATACTGGCTTATCCAGCAGGAACACCTCATACTGCTCTGGCGTTTCGTGTTCAGCTACGATCAGTAAACCCGTACCACTTACTGGTTCAAAGCTTTCCAGCGACATCGTGTGGCATTCCAGCTGATCAAATTCTCTCTCAACCACTCGAAGAACCGCTAGCCGCCACGGATGATTGACTTCCGTAACCACCACTTCAAAGCGTGGATCTGCTGGATTCTCTGAAAACTCAATGACAGTGCCATAAGGTTTAAAGCTCTCTTTTGTAATAGTTCTGATCATAAGCGCTCTCCTAGAAATGGATAGAGATATCCATGAGTTTTTCTTTAAACGCTACTTCTACACAGACTAAGTTGGTTTCAAGTGTTACAACCTTTGCATGTTCAGATACGCTTGTTACCTTATGGCCTTCCGGAACATAAACAAAATACTTTTGCGCAGCGCCTACTACACCTTCTAGTTTCAGGTTTAAAGATGCATTGTGATATTCATGTTCCAGTACGCTGACAGCATCCATCGAAACGTGTCTATCGGATGCAATAACTTGAGGCTCTGCTGTCTTCTCATAGAATGCAACCACTTCACAGCTTCCTAAATCGAGAGCCCCAGCCTCATATGCTCCCTGAACCTCACCTATAAAGCGTTGCTTCCAGAAATCAAAGGCCAAGTAGGTTTTAGCTTCATCAAGTCCTAGCGTTTTCATGGTTACTTCGGATTTCGAGAGCGGCAAGGTGGCTACTCTTGTCATCACGCACCATCTTCTGTTGCCCTTGTTTACATGGAATGACCATAGTGAGGAAAATGGATGCTCTGCATCTACTCCTTCATAAACTCCGGCCATATGATAGGCATCATCAAGAGAGACATCTTCCGCAACGACTGGTGTTTCGTGCGATTGCACGGCGAATCCATGCAGCTTGGTCCATGTGTAAGCTGGATATTCCAACGACAAAGGTCCCGTTTCAGCAGTTCTGGTTGTCAGTGTTGGCAATGTTTTTCGAATCACATCTACCTTGTCTGGAGCATACGCATCCAGGGTATCACTGAGCATATATAAGCCGCCTGACAGCGAAATTAAAGATAATACGGTCTTTGCCCAATCCAGTTTGGTTCGCACACAGACATGGTCAGGGTCGTTCAAGAACAGGATTCGTTGGGTATGAAACCAGCGAGCGCTTTCAAACAGCTGCATACGCACGCCTGCCCAAGTAGGATTAGCATCCATCGAAATACGACAAGCGTCTACCAACCCTACAACCTCATGCATTTCTCCCCAGCTTGCAAGGTAATATACCTTGTCGCCAAGGCCTTTCTTCGTCGCTTCCATATAGGCTCTGAACTTCTGCTCGGCTTCCTCATTGCTCATCAGTCCAAGCCGAACACACTCATGCAGCCCATCAAATAATAAATGACGAATGGCATCAATCTTGATATATTCGTAGCCCATTTCCTTAAAGCTCTCAAATAGAGGAACGATGTGCTTCTCAAGAGTTTCAGGTGTACAGCTGTACAAATAATCGATCCATTCCCCTTTGATTGCTTCGTTGCCATTCCAAAGGACGGCTTCCGGGTTATAGATCGGGAATTCCGGGTTCGTAATATTGGCGTTGGTCCAGATCGCGGGAGCCATTCCCTCATGCTTAATAGCTGCAACAATTCCTGGATGCCCCTCCGGGAATTTCTCATCCTCACAAGTCATCCAGCCCTCTGCCATTGTACCTTTAGGGTTAGCAGGCAGCGGCATCTTCTGATAGCCATCATCAACCTGAATGTATTCCATTCCATAGTCTTTGAAATTGTCCGCCATAAACTTCGCGACTTGTTTGACTTTATTAATGTCAATATCACGGCGATACGCTTCCCAAGAGCACCAACCAGCAACGGCTTTCGGATTCGGTTTGAACTCCCATGGCTTGTGATAGCTGTAACCTAGATGCTTGTTATAGAAATGGGGGCGAATATTGATAAACATTGGCTTTTTACTAAGCTCGACTTCAACTTGAACAATTGCCCGGTCATTAATAATCTCAATTTTCTTGGACAACCAAGACCACTTCACACCATTCCAGTCAATTAGCAGATCAAGGCTTATATCGTAAAGCGCATTCACGCCTTCGATCAGAGCATTGCCGCATTGTCCTAGTATGGCCTCGTTTGCCCGTGCTCTTCTTGGACGCATATTAATAACATCTGCTGACAGGTTGAACGTCATGTTTACCTTCATTGGCTTCTCAACTGCAATATAAATCTGCTGATAATACTGTACGCTTTGCATGGAACCGTCTGAGCCATGGCGGAAGCCCAAGTCTTCTGCATCCGGAACATGGAAAGTAAGAATATCGATGCCGTTATATTCGTATGCTAACGTTTTGGTTTCCTCGTACCACTTATGCAGCGCATGAGCGTTTGGTGGCACTTGTTGTATAGGATGAAAATTTTCGTTATTCATGGGGTCACCTCATATTTTTACTTAATCGCACTATCGACCATGCCTTTGATAAAGTACTTTTGCAAGAATAGGAACACCAGTGAAATAGGCAGAATAGCCAATAGGGCCGAAGCCGCAGCTGCATTCAAGTTGCTTGTCGTTTGCGAGAAGAAAGAAGAAATCGCCAGCGTAATAGTTTTATAGGATGGATCCTGCAATAAATACAATGAAAACTGGTAATCATTCCAGCAATGAACCCCGGCTAAAATAATGACCGATGCGGTTACTGGTTTTAACTGTGGCAAAATGATCGCAAAGAATGTCTTGATTGGTCCACAACCATCAATAGAGGCTGCTTCATCGAGCGCTTTTGGAATGCTAGCAACAAAATTCGAGTACAAAAATATACTAAGCGGCAATTCAAATGTCAGCAGGGTGATCACAATACCCCAGTAGTTATTTACACCGCCCAGATTGACCAAGGTTTCATATAAAGGAACGAGAATACTAAGTGGAGGCACAATCATGATGCCTAAGACAAATCCTTTAATGACTCGATTAAGTCTAGTTTTTACACGTGATAAAGGATAAGAAGCAAGTGCGCCAACTAACACAATGAACACGACAGAAGCAGCCGTAATAATCAAGCTGTTGACCATCGAAAGGAGGATCTTTCCCTCATTTATGGCAGCCGTGAAGTTATCCCAATTAATGTATGATGGCATCGTCCACATCGAGCTCAGATCGCGAGGGCTCTTAAATGCAACACCAATTAGTACATAAATGGGAGAGGCAAAGATTACGAACAAGACGATGGCAACAAGTGTTTGCCAAATGATTGTTTTCTTTTTCGTTTTCATTAGTCGATCTCCCTTTTATCTAACTGACGTAACACAACTCTGTTCACAATCAATATGAGAACGAAAGTAACAAAGCCAATCGCTGAAGCGTAACCAGCCATTTCACTGCCGAAGTACATTCTGTGAACGAGTGTAGATAGTGAATGTGTATCATATCCAGGACCGCCGGAGGTTAGAGCCATAATGATATCAAACAGCTTCAATCCACCGATCAGATTGATAATCACAGCAGACGAGATCGCAGGCATTAATAGCGGCAAGGTAATATATTTGAATTGTCCCCAAGCATTAACGCCATCCACTTTCGCTGCCTCGTAGTACATTTCTGAGATATTTTGAAGTCCTGCCAAATAAATAACCATGGATATCCCGACATATTGCAGTGAATTGATTAGCGTCATGATAATGGTTGCCCTTGTGCCATCTGCCATCCAGTCTACTGGACTGGCTCCAAGCGCGATCAAAATATCATTTATGGCACCAGCGTCATAGCGAACGAAGAAATACATGATATATCCCATGATTAAAGGTGCGATCATGACCGGTAAATACACAACCGTTCTAACAAGCGACTTGCCCCGGAATGTCTGATTCAAATAAATCGCTAATGCCAATCCCAAAATGTTCTGAAGCAGGGTGCTTCCAAAGCCATATACAATCGTATTGATAAATGCTCGATAGAAATTTTCGTCGGTAAACATGCGAGTATAATTGGAGATACCCACGATCTTATATGTCTGCGAGTAACCATTCCAATTGGTAAATGATAAGAACACACCCCTAATAAGCGGGTAGATGACAAACACCATAAATAAGATTAAGGCAGGAATGTACAGTATGTTTACAATGGAGTTTTTCTCACCAGTACGTTTCATATTAATCTCCTTGTATGAAGAGAAGTAGCTGTATCTTCGAAATACAGCTACTTGTTATCACATGTATTCGTAGCAGCTATTTCACAAACTTATCATTGAAGTTTTGTTCCATGGACTTTGCTGCATCTTGTACAGAGCCTGATTTACCTGCAAGAATCTCTGCTCCAGTTGAACACATCACATCCCACATACCGCTTGGCAGATACTCTCTATCAAAGTATGGGAAGGTACGGATGCTTGCGTACTTATCATAGTAATTTTGAATATCGCCAAGGTTTCCAGTTACATCTTTTAAGCCTGATGGATTACCTGTCGCATCTGAAATCGTAACGGCAACTTCTGGCTGTGCAAGATAGTTTAATAGCTCGATCGCTGCTTCTTTATGCTTGCTGTCTTTCCATACGCCTACTGCAACTCTCTCACCTGCGATCAATGAAGGCTCGTCATCTTTGCTCGCTGAAGGAATTGGCATCATGCCAAGCTTGGCATCCGGATTCACTTTCTTGGCATCGATGATTGAGGAGTTTCCATAGAAAGCAAAAGCTGCTTCTCCATTTGCAAGCGCTGTCATATCGCCGTTATAATCAGCGGTCAGAACATCCTTGTTAAAGTATCCTGCCTTCACCCATTGATCCATTAGACCAGCGACCTTCTCCCAAGCAGCTGTATCAAATGTACCGCTCTTCAGTTCATCTCGCTTATTATTGGCATCATTCGTTACGTAATAGGATGGTGCAACCCAGTCGAAGAATTGTCCAATCGTCCAGACATCTTTACCGCCGATCGTTATAACTTCCTTGCCAGAGTCTTTTATCTTCTGAGCTGCAGCCGTGAAGTCATCCCAAGTTTTGATGTCGTCTACCTTAACGCCTGCTGCCGTAAGTACATCCTCGTTATAAATCATACCCGCGATATCAGCGTCGATCGGAAGAACATACATCTTTCCTTCTTTATCAGTAATAACCGGCTTCATCTGATCCGAGATTCTGCTTGCAAATTCCATGTCATTTACGGGTTCCAGGTATTCGCTATAACGAGCAACTGACCAACCATGTGTTGTAAATAAATCGGGTAAAGTGTTTGAAGACATTTTGGTCTTCATGAGCTCTTCATAGCTCTTACCAGGCGCTGAGAATTCAACTGTATAACCCGATTTGGCTTCGAAATCCTTAACTGCCTTCTGTAATGCTTCTGCTTGAACACCTACAACGTTGGTCATAAAGGTTAGCTTTACATCCGACGCTGGTTTTTTAGGTGTTTCTGTTGCCGCTGGTTTTGGAGATTCCTCAGATGCAGGCGGTTTAGATGAACAAGCACCCAGCATGCTTATTGCAAGTATTCCAACCAAAACTGTAGAAAGTATTTTTCTAGCTTTCATTCTTCGACCCCTCCATTTTGAATGTTAATGATCATCTCGGGTTCATTATAAGAAACAATATGTATCCCGGAAATGTAGCGAATCTACACGAGAAGTACAATTTTCTACAATACCCTTTTTTTCACTAATTTCTTGACGGTTGCGCTTACATTGTCCAATATAATGGGTATAAGGAAGTGAGACCGATGCTAAGACTACGGATAAAACCAAACTTTCGATTAAGCTTATACAGCCTGTTTGCGATAAGCATTATACTGCCAATTTTTATTGCAACGATCTGTATTACCGCCTACTTAAATGCTCAAAATATCAAAGCTACGGAGCGGCAAGTCCAAAATATTATTGACCAGGTTGCCATAAATATAAATACGCTGATCTACAATCTTGAAAACGTTGCCAACACTCCGGCGCTATATGTTGATATTTTTAATGCTCTTCAATCCTATAATCGAGGTGTCTTTCTTACCGATATTCTAGAACAAAACAGACTTCAAAGTAATTACATTACTACCTTTACCAAACTGATTTACACGAATAGCAACGACATCGATAGCGTTCGGTTTCTTCCAACCAACCCTAGCAGTAATTTGGTGTACGAAGTAAATAAGAGCCGTGAAGGGCTGCATACCATTGCAATAGATGATTATCATGAAAGCACGAACTTCCAGAAGGCCATTGCCAATAAAGGCAACATGTACTTAACAGGTATTTATGAGAAAGAAATTAACGGCTCCAATCATCGGATCTATTCCGCTCTAAAAGCAATAAAAGATTTTGACACCAAACAGATTATTGGCGTTCTACAGATCGACGTTCTCTCAGAGAATCTAGAAAAGATGATTCAAAGCATCGTCACATCGGAAAATTCATTCATTGCTCTAGCTAATAATGAGAGCATTCTGTACGCCAATAAAGAATATGACACTTCTCTAGAAAATAAAATATTGAACTCCACTGCATCTTTTGAGATTGATTCACATACCTATCGAACCATCCATGCCAATATTTCGTATTCGGATTGGGAAATCATTTACGCGATCTCGGAAGATGATCTTGCTGCATCTAATAAACCCATCTACATATTGTCTATAGGTTTAAGCTTATTGACCATTGGCGTTGCCTTTTTCATATTTCAAAACGTTTCTAACCGACTTGTATTAGATATCAGATCCATTGTTATTGCGCTCAAGAAGATTAGAGGGGGCGACCTAAGAACAAGAATTACCGTCCATCGCAATAATGAATTGAACATGATTGCTCATGCTGTAAACGAAATGACAATTGATTTAGATCAACATATCAAGCAAGAATTCATAGCCGTTGTGGAACAAAAAAAAGCAGAAAATCGAGCTTTGCAAAGCCAGATCAATCCGCATTTTCTCTATAACACATTGAATTGTTTGCTTGCCCTGAACCGTATGGGTGAAAGAAATAAACTTGAAAACGCTATTCTTAATCTAACCAGACTGTTTCAATATACTTCGACTAGCGAAAGAAGTGTCAGCATTCAAACCGAATTGGATTTCCTTGAAAAGTATATCAATCTACAGCAGATCCATTATGAAGATAGACTGTTCTACACCATAAATATGAGCGAATGCTGCAAAAATATCGAGATACCCAAGCTTATACTGCAGCCACTTGTTGAAAATAGTATTATACACGGCATGGGTTCCACCGATGATCCGATGTTAATTGAGATTTCCGCAGCTTATTCAGAAGAAACGAAGATGTACACGATCATGGTCAAAGACAACGGTGTGGGATTTAATATGGATGATCGTAAAGATAATATTGGCCTTGCCAATGTCAAAAAACGATTAATGCTCTGGAACGATAAAGTTGATTTATCTATTGCTTCAACCGTGCATGTCGGCACGATCATTATAATCAAATTCTGTGAACAGGAGGAGACATGATGAAGATTATAGTAGCAGATGATGATAAGCTAATCCGATATTATACGCAAAGCTTGATAGCTGAAGTCATGAACGAGCCCTATGAAATGCTAGAGGCTGCAAATGGGCAAGCATTGATCGATCTATGTTTACTGCATTCACCTGATATCGCCTTCGTTGACATTAAAATGCCGTATGTAGATGGAATCTCTGCCATTGAGCAAGCGAAGATGAGCTGCCCCAACACCAATTTTGTCGTATTGACCGCCTATGCAGATTTCTCTTACGCTAAGCGCTGCATTAGTTTGGGAGTTACAGATTATCTGTTGAAGCCAATTGAGCGGGAAACGCTAGAGAATGTCTTAAACCATCTTAAGATTAAAATAAATAAAGAAACGTCATTTGATAACTTTAAATTTCAGCACAAAGTCATCTCATTGTTCAATAATCCGAATATTAAAAATGTTGGTAAAGATGTGGACAAGAACGTAGAACATGGTGATTTTTTATACTTTGAATTTTTCATTTTATGCAATAACTATGATGAAATCTACCACTCTATTTATTCCAAGCTAAGCAACGAATTAGGTGATCTTGCGGACAACCTGCTGAAGTACGGGAATAAAAGTGCACTTTTCCATTCTAAGAGAGGGAATCTTGCTCTTGTTATTCAATCGGTTAAAGATAATCAAGATTACATTATTCATTCAATTAATCTAATTCTGAAAGAATATAATAAGAGCTGTAACATTAGCTGTTTAAGTACAAATTCATCTACCCTTACCCTTTTACCTGAACATGCAGCAAACATTAATCAAAAGTACTACTGTATTTTTGCCAATAAAACAGGAATAGTTCATGATATCCAAGCGGCAGCATCCGGCTTAAGCCCTGATGATTTTGCATTTTTGGAGCTTTTTTTCAAGGTGATCTCTGCTTATATTGATGGGAACGAACCCGAATACACCATTCACATTAAAAATATTCTGAGTCATACCAAGATGAATTTATTAAAGATTAATTTCGAGGAACTGCAATCGTATACGAATAAAATAACGGGTCAAAACCTAAAAGAGCAGCAGAGTCCAAAACAGTTTTTTAAAGAGCTGCTGGCATTAGGCGAAGGCTTAAAAATCAACATTAGTCAGTCGTCATTGAATAAGATGGATCTGATCAAAGAATATGTCGATAAAAATTATATGAAAGATATTAGTATTACAAGCATTTCTGAAATTTACAAGCTCTCGCCCAATTACGTAAGCAAGCTCTTCCATGAGAAGTTCGGGACAAAGTTTACAGACTATTTAACTCAGGTCCGCATCTACAATGCTAAATTACTCCTAGCATCAAATAACGATATTTCTATTAAATCGGTCGCTTCAATGGTTGGATACAATAGTCCAAGGCATTTTACAAACATATTTTACAAGTTAACTAACATCTATCCTTCTGACTATAGAAAAAGTTTAAAACTTTAGACGAGGTGAGATCGCAGTGCTAGCATGCTTTCAACAGCTCTTTGTCAATCCCGCCGATGGACATGAACTTGAATATACCGGTACTTACAGGAATGGAAATTGGGACAATGGCTTCTTAAAATCTACTGATCATGAGTGGCAAGTCATAAATGGCGTGCCGTACTTTGACAGCGATAGAGAAGGCGACCAATTCTCGCAGGAGGATATTGATTATTGGACAAAAGGCGGTCGTTTCCAAAGAAGATGGATGGAAAAAGACAATAAGGTTGAAACGCCTCATGATGTGTATCATTCTCTTTGTCAGAAAGCGGCCGATTTGAATCTGCCGATCATGGACATAGCGTGTGGACCAGGCATGGGCTTATTGCCGGATATTGTTGCGAAAAATCCCGATATACCGTGCTTAGCAACCGATGCTTGTTCTTCGCTCATATTGCACTGGCACAAGTTTATGATCGATAACCATATCATCTCAAATATCAGCTTCGCTTCGTTCGATGCTGCTAATATGCCGATACGCTCGAATTCAGTTGATGTCATCACGAGTTATATCGGTTTTTCATCGTCGCTTCGTTCTGCTGGTGCTGATGGAATGAAGGGTATCCATGAAGCATATCGCGTGTTAACACAGGGCGGGTATATATTTGCAATCGAAAGCGCCTGGCAAGACCGAACTGCTCTACGAGAGGTGTATAGGCTTTGGGGAAGAGATTACAGGTTCAATGATCATGAGATGAGTTGGTATGAAAAATTTGAAAAAGCCGGCTTCCGCGTTCTCGAAGAAAAACCTCAACTTGTTAGATTATTAACGCCTCAAGACAACGATCTCGGAGAAGCCGCAGCAAAGTTCGGAATTGAGATCGGATTGGAATACACCGCCTACGTAGTTCAGAAAGTCTAGTTTTTACTACCCAACCTTTTTCGTTTTCGATGCAGTATATAGTTGAGTGCTACCCGATAAGGAGGAGCTTTCAAGTCATGGATAAACAACAAGCCAACCTTGTCATCAAGGATTACATTAAGCCGCTGTATGGATTTGCTTTGAACAAAACGGGCAATATCGCCGAAGCCGAGGAGTTGGCGGGAAGAATGACGCTGGAGGTTTACCAGACGCTTCTCAAAAAGACGGAATTTCTGGATCTGAACAGCTACGTCTTTAAGATCGCTCATTATGTATGGGCGAAATACGTCGGCGAGAAAGTGAAGGCGTCCAACCAATTGCGGATAGATGACAACGAGGTGATATCCAAAGACGAGGGCTTCGACGCGATCATCCATCAAGAAACTGCTGGCGCATTGCGGCGGGAAATAGCTTTTTTATCTCACCAGCAACGGGAAATCGTAGTCAAGTACTATTACGGGGGCATGAAAATTAGAGAAATCGCGGCTGCGATGGATCTTTCCAGTGGCACGGTCAAATGGCACTTATTCGAAGCGAAAAAGGAGCTGAAACACAAGATGAACACAATCCGATCGATAGGCAATCTCGGCATCAATCCGATTCGCATGACAAGATTAGGGCATAGCGGATCCCCGGGCAATAAAGGCGATACCGCCGACTTTCTGGCGACGGCGATCAGACAAAACATCGCTTTCTCCGCTTATCACAAGTCACTCACGGTCAATGAAATCGCCGAAGAGCTAGGCATTTCTCCTGTATTTATCGAAGATGAAGTCGAAGTCCTAGAAGAATACGGCTTCATGGATCAATTACCTGGCGGAAAATATCGTACAAATATGTACATTGAAGATCCGTCGCAAACGAAAAGTGAGGCACTACACCGTTTGTTCGAAGAGTATGCCGAGGTTGCCGTCGAGCATTATTTCAAGACACTTTTCTCGATGGCTGAAGTGTTCCAAGAGACGGTGTCTATATTCCAAGCGGAGACATCAATCTGTTGTTATGGAGCCTTATTCCGTATGCTAGTAAACAGCTGAGCTTCAATGAGCTTGATCGGGTAAGCGATGAAGAGGTTTCAGTCAGCCGTAAAGATGGCGGCCATTACGTCGCCTTTGCAACGATCGACAGAGAGTTTAATGTCAGCTTTGACCGCAGCCAATATTATTTTTGCGGCGATATGAGTCGCGATTCCGATGAGCACGCAGTAAAGGCATGGCAGATCAATACGTGGTGGTGCGGCAGGCAGGGCGACTGGAGAGACAATCTGAGTTCGGATTTTATCAGCCTGATGCACGTGATTAATGGAGATTTGCCGCAAAACCATGCGAACATCGACGCCTATCGCCGTCTATTCGACAAGCAATATTTGCTGCGAACGGAATCTGGCCTTGAAGTTAATATTGTTTACTGCAAAGATAAACAAACAGGAGAACGTCTACATGCGGCAATTCCTCAACCGTCCGAACGAATTATAGAAGCCGCCATGAAATTGGATCAAGCTGTCTATCAATTGAATCTCGAAGGCCAACCAGCCCATGCAGATAAATATGTGCGTTACTGGTCGCAGAACAACATGGCGTCGGGAACAATGCGCACATATGTACTCAAACATTTGGTCGAGTACGGCATGCTAAAAATACCTGATCTGCAACGGCAAAAGGGCATTTCTACGATCATGTTCATGAACCAAAGCTAGCGAGGGGTTACCGATAGTTGGATAAAGTGAGATCAAAGAAGGGGCCATCCTGCAGAGGAAGGCCTTTCTTCGCGAATTATAGCCTTTCGAAATGTTTTATTTAATCGTTATATCTCCAGAAGTTGTTTGGAGCTGCACATGAAATGAGCCATCGCCTGTTTGTCCCTGTGTCTTTCTGTTACTTTGTTGTGAATTATTCAGAGGAATACCGACAGATTGTCTTCCACTCCCAGATTGCAACAGCCAGTTTATGTTGGAGTCCTTGTCTTCTAGATTTAGAAGAACATCACCACTTTTGACAGAAACATTGATGTCGCTATCAATTTCTAAATAGTCAAGCGATACATCTCCGCTGCTTCCTTTAATATCGAGTTTTTGTGTGTTCAGATTATGTATCTTTACGTTGCCGGAAGAACCGTCAATCGTTACTTGTCTCTCATAACTGTTTGGAATACGAACGGATAGCTGAGGCATTTTCCCGATATTTACGATGTCTCTGAGATCACTCTTAAGCTGAATATTGATGGTATCTTCCTCCTTATCAATAACGATTCCGGGTCCATTACTATTGATCCAAGATGCTTCGAGTGACTCGATATCCACTGATTCTACTACTAATGTTGTACTGCCGTGGTCGATATGGATGTTATTGATCCCTTTTAGCGACACCGTTTGTGCATATTCTTGATTGTTAGAACTACAGGCACTAAGAAACAGCATCACCACCAAAAGCAAACAAACGTAATATTTATTCATATCCTCACCTCTTCATTATTGTGAACATGATTATATAAGCTTACGTTACGTCAGCATCAAGCTAACTTGCGCAAAAATATTTTAATCATAAAAATACTTGAAAGTGACGTTGCGTCATTATGTATAATCAAGCCAATGATGAAAGGGGATAGTAGATATGAAACAAGGTGATATTCTTATTTATGCATGTGTCATTATAGGAGCAGGGATTGGACTTATGATGGATCTAGCTTTTCCTGGAGTACTAGTCGGCCTAGGATTGGGTTATCTCATTAAATATGCTGTGTATAAAGAAAAAGAAAATTAGCATTTTCCATCATCGGAGGTGTCTGTAATTGATTCATATCAAGGAAGTTGCGAAACAAACGAATATTACGGTTAGAACACTTCGGTACTATGATCAGATCGAATTATTGACGGCTTCATCCAAAACAGAAGGGGGACATCGTCTATATTCAGAAGAGGAACTGAAGAAGCTGCAATATATCCAATTTTTAAAAGGAATGGGTTACAAGCTGCAAGATATTAAAGATATGCTATCCGACTCGAATTGGAATTGGTCGAACAGTTTGAATAGCCAGTTAGCTTATATCCTTGAAGAGCAAGAAAGATTAAAGAGTATAGAGTCGTCTCTGCGGGAATTGATCAATGGGATTGCAGTCGAAGGCGGGGATGAGCGGCTTGCGATACAGAAACTTATTCAGCTATCGAATCAACATAAAAAAAGATTAGCGACCTTTAAGGAGAACGTGTTTAACGATAAGGAAATCGAGCTTTTGACAAAGCTTCCTAAAATGAGTGGAGAAGACCCCGATTCTCTGGAGTGGATCGCTTTGCTAGGGCAGATAAAACGATATACGAGAGATGATCCTGCTTCTTCAAGAGTGCAAAACATCATACGGCGTATGGTAGAAAAACAATTGGAAGATTTCAAAGACGAAGACGAGTTTGTGAATAAATTATGGGATATACGAAAATCCCCAAAGCAATCTAAGAGTCTCGGACTGTACCCTATAGACAAGGAAGTTCTTGATTTTATGGAACGGGCATATGACATCTACATTTCTTCCTTACAGGAATCTTCCTTGGAGCAAGGAGGAGTATCGTGAGTCTGGAACTTCTTTATTCGGTAGGGGGATTAGCGTTATTGGATACGCTTAGTCCAGCAACACTGGGAGTGACGGTATATTTGCTGTTAACGGAGAAGGAGCGATTATGCTCACGCTTAATGATATATTTAGTGACAGTTGCGGTATTTTATTTTTCAGTAGGCGTCGCTTTGATGTTAGGCTTGGATGCGTTGCTAGCTTCGTTCTCCTCCATCTTTCAGAATCGGATTGTGAGTTGGGTTATGCTGATCATTGGGGGGATTCTGTTTGTAGCAAGCTTCTTCTACCCTAAGAGTAAAAAATCGGATTTGCCAAAGCCGAAGTCCAAAAGTAAGAGATCCATGATTGCACTCGGGTTCACGACATCACTGATTGAAGTGGGGATGGCGGTGCCGTATTTTGCTGCGATTGGTCTTATGACTACTTCCAATTTAGCAGTCGTTCAGTGGCTCCCGATGTTAGCTGGCTATAATTTTATAATGGTACTACCGCCATTAATCCTGTTTACCTTGCATTTATTATTAGGGCGAGTAATGAAGAGACCGTTGGAAAGGCTTCAAATCAAGCTTTCGCAGCATTCAGGATCGGCTATTTCATGGGTCATGTGTATCGTGGGGTTGATCTTGGTTGTTAATAGTTTAGATTATCTATAAGAATGGCTCTGTTACATGTTATGGTTGATTTCTATACGACAAGCCCATAACTGATTTAGCAAAAAGAATTGCAACGTAATCGGCAAAATGTTGTACGGAATACAACAATACTTACAAAGATCCACGATAATAGGAATATTGTTGTACGTTATACAACATTATGCCCTCAATCCCCCTCATTTCATGGTTAATTGCTAGACATTGTTGTATTCTGTACAACAATTCTATGGAATTAGGTCATTTGAAGCTCATATTGTTGTACTTTATACAACATTGTGGGTCATCCTGAGCTCTTCGTATATCAACGACTAACCATAACATAACCATAAGAATAAGAATACAGACAACAACGGAGGGAATTTAAGATGGCCATTACATATTGGACAGGACAAAATCTGAAACTAAGAGCTATTCAGCCTGAGGACATTGTTATCTTTGAACTGCTAGATAATGAAATCCTACGGAATATGGATTCACTTCATTTTCCCCGCACAGAGACTCAAATGAAAGATTGGGTAGAAGAACAGTTGGAAGAGGAAGATGCTTTTCGTTTCATTGCAGTTGATCAAGACAACAATATTGTTGGTATGATTGAAACTTTTGATTGTGATCGAAAAAATGGTACCTTTGATTATTACCTGGCCGTATTTGAACCCTATAGAGGAAAAGGGTATGCCAAAGAAATGATCCTGATGGTTCTTCACTTTTTCTTTTTAGAGCTTCCTTATCAAAAAGTGAATACGACGGTTTATTCTTTTAATAGTCCATCTATACGCCTACATGAAAAGGTAGGTTTTGTGAAGGAGGGGCAACTGAGAAATATCATTTACACCAGAGGGGCCTATTATGATGGCATTTGCTATGGAATGACAAGGCAAGAGTTTGAGATAAATCACACCTCCAATTAGAAAATATTGTTATAATATAGAAAAAAACGGAGTTGATGCTGCATGTATCATTTGTTGGTTGAAATATAACGTTATGACCAGCCTATAAGAGCTCCGCCTTCTGAGAAGTCCCGAACAGAGACTATGAAGAAGAGGAGCGGAATGAGTTGAACAAGCGAAAAGTGCCTTTGTGGAGTTTGCTGCTGGAGCGGGGTTATTTTGAAGACCGGAAGCAGGCCGCAAGCTGGGTCATGTCGGGCAAAGTGTTGGTAAACGGTCAATCTGCTGTTTATGAAGGCGAGCAGGTTAAAGAAGATGTTGTGCTAACCATTAAAGGTCATGAACAGAAATATATCGGAAAAGGCGGACTCAAGCTTGAGGGCGCTTTAGACCATTTTCAGATCGATGTTGCTGGTAAAATCGCTTTGGATACGGGAGCCTCTACGGGCGGATTTACGGATTGCTTATTGCAGCACGGCGCTGCGAAAGTGTATGCGATCGATGTCGGATACGGCCAACTGGCGGGTAAGTTAAGGCTTGACCCCCGGGTCGTGAACATGGAGAAGGCCAATATTGGTTCCGTTTCGAAGCTGCAACTGCAGCCCGGACCGGAATTCGCTGCACTGGATCTTTCTTATTTGTCTTTGAAACAGGCGATTCCGCTTGTGGATCGCCTGCTGGAGCCGGGCGGCGAAATGCTCTGTTTGGTCAAGCCTTTGTTTGAAGTGTCCGACCGGCATATACGCAGGTCGGGGATAATCGACGATCCGGACATATATAGGAAAATTCTAGAGGATCTCGCTCATTTTTCGGAAAGTATCGGGCTCAGCGTACTTGGTATCTCGCATAGTCCGGTTACTGGGAACAAAGGGACGAAAGAATTTTTCCTATGGCTTGGTCAGGGCGGCTCTCCAGCAAGAAGAGATATCGGAAGGGATATCGATGCTGCTATCCATGAGGCGGTCAAGTTGGAGGCATATCGTAAATAAAGCCATCGACATGATTTAAGGATCTGAGTGAATCGAATGAATAGTAGCTTTTAGTTGAGGGGCTTTCCTGGAGATAAGGAAAGCCCCTTCCTTGTAGGAGGTTTTATTTCATAAACGTACCATTGCTATAGGTGTATTCCTCAAAGAGACCTTGAGATCCATACGGCAGCGTGATCTTGTTATTACTTATCTGAATATCAGACTGTCCTTCCGCACTCATGAGAAGCTCTAGCGGAGAAGTACCATTTTCAAGCGCAACAAAGTTATAGCCGAATACCCATACAAATGTTTGGTCCAACTGATTACTTGCAGCCACTACCACTTCTGGAGTTCCATCGTTATCGAAGTCATGATCCTTGAGATACAGACTGAACCCAGATTGGAGATCGCCGAACTCATCGAATGGTCCATCTTCGTTCGCGGGTAGATCGAGTTTCCAACCTGTTTGCATGCTGTCGATTACGACACTTAGATTGATTCCGTTTGGTGTATCTAGACCGATGATTACGGAAGCTTTCTCTCCATCCAGTTTGAGAGGAATTTCCTTGTCTTGGTCTGTTATGTTCCATAATAGAAAGTTTGCTAGGGTAATGTCAGATGTATTCTGTACCGCGTCCTGATCTTCTTGTTGTTTTGTTTCTTTAGTTGGACGATCTGACTGGCTGTCCTGCGATCCCCCCAGTGTTGGTGCAACTTCAGAGTTCTGCACAGTTTCTTTTGGTTGTGACTGCTTACCTTCGTATTTATCCGTTGCTTCTGCCAATAACAGTGTCCAAGTAGGAAGTTCCATCATTTCTCCATCTACTGAGAATTCGATAGGCTTAAACTGCCCTGGACCGAACACTTGTAATATGGAACGGATATGTACACTTACACCTTGGTCCGAATATGTAGATTGGTACATGACGTACTTATCAATGTCGTCTTTATTTCCGTTGCGTGTTACTTGGGACCATTCTACATCGCTAAATATTTTATTGTTTTCGAGCACCTCTTCTATAGCGTAAGGTTTCCCTGGAATAGCTGTACCTTCTTTAACCCATTGGACATATTTATTACCGAATCCACCTCTTGAGAAGATAACGACGGCTAAAATCAGGATAACAACGGCTGCTGCTGAACTAATCAGAACGACTGCTTTCTTTTTATTACTACCCATTTGACACCTCTTTAGGAATTTAGTCTGACTACTGGCAAGGCTTAAGAACTATGCAAACAAAACTAATTATAAGTAATAGAAGATATATATGGAAGTGATATTTATTAGCTGCAAACTGCCGCTTGTTATCTTTCTACTCTTCTGAATCAGCCGAGTGAACGTCTTTCGCAGACGTCTGGAGTTGAAGAAACCTATGTTAAAGTGATATTGTTACAAAATTCACAAACCGGGGGTAACAAACTATATGAAGAAATGTAGAATTATACTGAGTTTGGTTTTATGTATTTCTTTAATTTTTTCTATTGTGGGTTGTTCAAGTAACACAGATAGTTCAAAGAGTCCTGCGTCTGAAAAAACGAGTTATAAAGCGGGGACATATACAGGGACTGCCAAAGGTAATAATGGCCCAATTAAAGTTGAAGTCGTATTTTCGGAAGATCGCATTACTTCCATCGAAATCAAGGAACATAATGAAACACCTGGGATCTATGAAAAAGCGGCAGAGCGTATTCCAGCCGATATCGTGGAACATCAATCACTAGGTGTAGATGCCGTAAGCGGTGCGACAGTTGTAAGTAATGCTATTGTTGAGGCGGTTGCAGATGCTGTACAGCAAGCGGGTGGAGATGCAGAAGCACTCAAATCGGTTGCTGTTACGAAGGAAGAAGGCAAGGCGGAGGAAATGACGGTTGATGTTGTTGTTGTAGGGGCAGGAGCTGCCGGAACTGCGGCTGCATTAGCATCTCTCGAACAAGGAGCTGACACGCTTCTGATCGAGAAGACAGCAGTGGCTAGTGGTGCGGGAACGTTAGCAGGCGGTATGTTTGCGGTAGACAGCACACAGCAGAAAGAACAGAACAAAGTTATCGATAAAGAGTGGTTATTTAATAAGTATATGGAAACGAGTAACTATCATGCGAATGCAAGATTGGTTCGTTCCATCATGGATGAGTCAGGGGAAACGGTCGATTGGTTGATTGAGAATGGAGCGAACTTAGTTCTTACGGATCCTGGGCAAAGTGGTCAAAAAGCGTTGGTCGGTACTCCAGCTACCATCCATGGATATGTGGAGGGCGGTTCCGTTGCCTTAGAGAAGCTTCGCAAGCAGATTGAAAGCAAGGGCGGCAAGATCATGTTCGAGACACCTGGGGAACAATTGATAAAGGATGACAAAGGCAACGTTACAGGCATTATTGCCAAAAAGGCGGACGGCGGAGAATTAAAAATACATGCTAAATCGGTAATCCTCGCAACTGGAGGATACGGCGGCAATGCTGAAATGATGAAAGAACATTTCGGAGAAAAAGCAGGAACAGGCTTGATCTCTTCTGCTACAGGAGATGGACTTAAAATGGCTTGGGATGCTGGGGCCGCTGAGTTTGGCACAGATCTTGCGCAGTGGTACCATTACATGCCGAACCCTGAATTGAGCAAGAAGATGGAAGACCCGTACGTGCTGTGGGATTTGACTGCCTTGCCGCTCTTATGGGTGAATAACAATGGCGAACGCTATATTAATGAAGACGTTGTGTTTGACTTTGCATATGGGTCAACGGCCATCTACGAACAACCAGGTGCCTCGCACTGGGCTCTATTTGACCAACAGTTGATTGAGACGGTAAAGACCAAGGGGCTTATTGAATACGCTGACTTATACAGCTCGTTTAAAGGCAAGAAACAAGGCTTTATGGAGTTTAATGAACCATTTGATACGGATACCAACTATAAGTCTACGGTTACTCCTATTGATCTTACGCCAGTTATAGAAGAAGCGATTGAATCCGGGGTTATCGTCAAGGGAGATACTATTGCAGAGCTGGCAAGCAAAATAGGTGTAGATGAACAGACACTTACTTCTTCCGTTGATCGCTATAATGGATTCAGCAAGAAGGGCGTGGATGAGGATTTCTTTAAAGATCCGGAATATCTTCATCCTGTGGAGAAAGGACCATTCTATGCTTTAAGTACTTCTGCACGTTGTCTAGGGACGCTTGGCGGCGTAAAGATCAATCAGGACATTCAGGCCGTTGACGATCAGGACAAACCTATTCCTGGACTATGGGTAGCTGGAAATGATGCAGGTGGAATGTACGGCAATACTTATATTGGAATAGAAGGCGGTACGCTTGGTTTCGCCTACACATCTGGAAAGATAGCTGGGGAAAATGCAGCTGAATACGCGAAAAAATAATAACCAGTAAGGCCAAAAGAAGAAATCTCTTTGAGCACCCTCTTATCGTAGTCATTGGATAGACACCACTGGTGTTTATAGCCGATGAGTATCTATAAGGGGGTGTATTTTTATAGAGTGATAAGTTGACTATCCTTTCTGTGCCAGAAGGTATAAACTTTGTGGGAGACAGAGCTGTACTGTAGGGACATGAGATTGATGTTAAAGGGGAAATAAGGGATGCAAAGTATCTTAGCATTGCTGCAATTCTACAACACCTATGATCACGATGATATTTACTTTAGTGTAGCTAAGAATTTCATCTATCAATTTGATCAGATCAGTGATATGAGCCTCATTGAAATAGCTGAAAAATCATATTGTTCTCCTTCTACCATCACAAGGTTTTGCCGCCATTTGTACTATTCTAGTTATCCTGAATTACGTTTAGAATTATCGCGATTAAGACAGCAATATGTTCTCAATGTGCTTTCCACTCAGAAAAAAGTTTCGATTATGGAGAATAAACCAGTTGGCGGGAAAAATATCATTACACAAACGATTGATAGTTCGTTAGACCAATTTGATTCGTCACAAATAAATTCGTTCGTTAAGACACTGCAGTCAAAGGCTAGGATTGGCTTCTATGGATATAGTGTTCCTCAATCGGTATGGCTGTTGCAAATTGACCTGCTCATGGATGGTAAAGAGTCAACGGCATTCTTAGATCCTAGGTATCAAATAGAAGATGTCCAATCTTTAGATGAGAATAGCTTCGCCGTATTTTTTCACTATACGAATGACGAGACCTTTTCCATTGAACAAATGATGCAGGAAGCCTCACAAAAGGGAGCTAAAGTGGCACTCATTACGAATACGTCGACGCTATTTTCGAATCAGAATGTTGATGTTATGTTTGAGTTCCCTTATCATTCCCTAGCTCTAAGCTTTATAGTTGTAAACGCACTTATTACGCACATGTCGTTAGAATACCAGCAACAAAATATGAATTTGACATTAGAAGCGGTACATTAAAGACGGCTATTCTTCTGTGTGGTAATATAAGGGTTAAACTTTATCCGTCGTCGGTAAAAGGGGTGTGTGTATTGAGTCAGTGGAAAGAGTTGACCCATGAATCTCGAACGAGATGGGATGGGATAGCGGGGTTCTGGGATGACTACATGGGCGAACACAGCAACCAATTCCATCGTGAAATTGTTAGGCCCAAGACAGAAGAATTGCTAGCGGTAGATGAAGGTCAGATTATACTTGATATTGCCTGTGGAAATGGGAACTTTTCACGAAGATTAGCCGATTTAGGCGCAAAGGTTGTTGCATTTGACTATAGTCCTAAAATGATCGAAAGAGCGAATTTAAGGTCAGCAGATTATGGGGATCGAATCGAATATCAAGTGGTTGATGCGACAAACTATGATTCATTAATTGAACTTGGAACGGAAAGATATGATGGCGCAGTAGCCAATATGGCCTTAATGGATATTGCGGATATTACTTGTTTAACGAGAGCCTTGCAGCAATTGCTGAAGAAAAATGGTGTTTTTGTCTTTTCAATCCCTCACCCTTGCTTTCAAACACCTAGCACAAGGAAGATACATGAAACGGAAGTTATTAAGGGGGAAATTGTAACGAGAAATAGTGTGCAGATCTCAAAATACTTAACTTCTGAGTCATTTGAAACAATAGCCATAAAGGGTCAACCTGTTCCGCATTTCATATTTCATAGACCCTTATCGTACTATATGAACTTGTTTATAAGTTTTAATTTTGTGCTTGATGGATGGGAAGAACCCAGCTTTAAAATGGATGAGCATAGCAACAACCGATTCGATTGGTACGAGCTCCCGCCTGCCGTAATATTCCGATTTAGAAAGTTGTAAGGTTATCCGCCTAGGGGGAATGTACGAGACTGTCGAATAATGATCGGCAGTCTCGCTGCATTTACGGGAGATTAGAGAACAGGCTATCTCGGTAAGTTATCCACGTGCTGCTTCAAACGCTCCAGCTGCCTCAGATGATGACGGTAATGCATCTCGATAAGCAAGAACCATTCTTTAGCATGAAGGCCCCCGAATCTCGGATGGGGTACTGTACTTTGGACAGATGCTCCTTCAAGTGTTGGTTCAATTTCTTTCATTCGCTGGACAACCGTGGCTAATCCTTGGATCAGCTGATCCTTGGTTTCGGGCTGCACGGGTGTATATTGAGGTGATGGCGGAACATGAATGCGTATAGGCGGAAAACTCCCTTGTACAAATATGGCTGCGCCTTCCTCGGTTTTGCCCATTAAAGTAGTTGCAGAATCACTGCTGTGCGCTAGGCATTTCTCAATATTGTGGAGATGCATGTACAGCGCCGATTGAATCAAATGCTGGTACATTTGCCCGATCGACCACTCGTCTTCCGTCAGTTGGAACCTCAACTGATCTATACTGAAGCCATCCAATTCATGAAGATAGTGAGCCATCGTTTCTTGTAATCGCTGTAAAGCTTCTGCTGTGTTCATATCGTTTCAACAACTCCTTTAGCATCGTTTACATGAATCATACAAAAACGCTACTGACAACGTTATGTCAGTAGCGCTTTAACATATTATCTATTTCATTTTGGATGTGATCACGGAAGTATTCAGGCTCGAGCACAACGACATTCGATCCCCAGCTGAGCACCCAATGCAGTATTTCCTCGGGCCGGCGTACGCGTAGAATCACATGCAGGCCATCTTCACGCTCCTCTGCTGCCTCCATATAATAGTTGTTCGATTCGATTACCTTGCCCGCAATATCAGGATTAACCAGAATCCGAACGATCAGGTGACGATCATCCGCGGGTCTGTAATTCTCTAGGTGAAAATCCGAAGGCACCTCGAAGCTTTCTTCCAGCACCGTAAGGTCTGTCATGCGCGATAAGCGGAAATGGCGGATTTCATTTCGCAGTTCACACCATGCGATCAATGTCCATGAGCTTTGCACAAACACTAATCCATACGGAGCTATAGTCCGTATGCTATGCCTACTGCCGTTGCCCTCAGGTACGCTTTTCAAATATTGAAAATTCAGCTTTCGCCTTTGAAGGATCGCGCTGCGGATTGCCTCCATATAAATCTTCTCTGTTCCTGGTACAGTTTCTTTACTGGGAGAGATCAGCCGCATGGTTTGGCGTATTCTTAACGCTTCCTGGCGGACATTGTCCGGCAGAATAGCCTCAATCTTGTTGCGGGAAGATAATGCCCTCATGCTATATCCCACGTCAAATCTTTGTTCTATAAAATCCGTTCCGATAAGCAGCGTCACAGCCTCTTCCGGCGTAAATCGGATTGGCGGGAGAAAGTACCCTTCCATCAACGAATATCCTTGCCCCGGGGCACCGACCACAGGTACCCCGGCCTCGCAGAGAGCCTGAATATCGCGGTAAATGGTCCTGACACTCGTCTCAAATGTGGCGGCAAGGTCCTCCGCCCTCACGAGTTTTTTGCGCTGAAGCTCCAGAACGATAGCCAGCAAACGGTCCGTTTTGTTCAATGCTGTACCTCCCCAATGAATCCTTCCTTATAAAATGATAAAGCTCACGCTGAAGGTTTAGGATTAAAGTAATATCATCGTACTCTATAAGCATCAGAATAGGCAAAACGTGTTTTATTTCCGCTCAAAGTAAAATGCAATATATGCTTATACTTAATTAATCCAAAGCAAATCTAGACAATATATGGTACAACTCTCATATGATCATAATGATGAAAGTAGGGATTGAGCTTGTTTCAAGTAGCCTATTCACTCTTGTCGAAGGAAGCACTATTATCATATATCAAAGACCATTATGAGGTTGGCGAACCTATTAGTTTCCGTTATTTCCTTAGGGGAATGAACGATACGTATATACTAATAACCAATCAGCGAAGATACATTTTCCGAGTGTATCGTGCAGATAGAAGAAATGATTCAGAAATTGCATTTGAATTAGATCTGTTGAATCACCTCCATGACTGTGGCGTAAACGTTTCAGTACCGATTGCTAGGAAAGATGGAACTTATATTAGCGATTTCTTGGTCCCTGAGGGTATTAAGTATGGGGTTATGTTTAGTTATGCTGAAGGACATGAAAAGCCAATTCATAGCGTAGAAGATAGTTATTTGTTTGGAAGTTCAGTTGCACAACTGCATAATGCTGCTGATCACTTTACGAGTGAGCACGCAAGAGGTCAGCTTGATCTTGAACACCTGATTGAGAAGCCGCTTAATACAATCCGACTACATATGGAACATCGTCAAGAGGATTATGATTATCTCTATGAACTTGCCATGCGATTAAAGGGACATATCATGAATCACCTGATAGAAGGGCTAGAATGGGGATTATGCCATGGGGATCTACATGGGAATACGAATGTGGCCTTTACCGACGACGGGAAACTGACTCATTATGACTTCGATATATGTGGTTATGGATGGAGAGCGTATGATATTGCAGAGTTCAGGTTAGCAAGGGAAATTCATAGTGGACATAATCTAGATGAAGTAGAAGAGTTGTGGCAAGCATTTTTAGAGGGATACAGGGCCATCAGAGGTATTAGCGAACAAGATATTCAAGCAGTGCCCATATTCGTTGTGCTTAGACAGCTGTGGCTCTTTGGTTTATGTTTTGAGGAAACAGAACTGCTGGGAGAAGCCGACTTCGATAATGGATTTATAGATAGTAAGATGGAGTATTTCAGAAAAATTGACGTATCGTTTCTCATATAGTTTGTACGATTCAAACCCCTAGTCGCCGTAGGCGAAGAATATGGAGGATCATCAGGTGGAATCTACACAACAGAATAATAAAGCATGGAACAATGGAACTTACGAATCTTGGGTTAATCGGTTTGGAACGCCAAAGGAAGCTATTGCGAAAATAAAGCAAGATCCAAAGAAGAGAATAGGAACGCCTTTTAAGTATATGGGCGAAGATTTGGAAGGTAAGAGAATAATCAATCTACTTGGCTCAAACGGAAATAAAGCAGTAGCCTTAGCGCTTTTAGGAGCAGATGTAACGGTTGTTGATTTCTCTTCTGAAAATGAGCGTTATGCCCTGGAATTAGCGAATCATGCAGGTGTTGAAATAAGATACATCGTTTCAGACGTATTGAACTTACCAGCATATGAATTAGCTAATCAATACGACCTTGTGTTTATGGAGTTTGGCATCCTTCATTACTTCACTGACTTGTGCCCGTTATTTCATGTGGTGCATAGCCTTCTTAACGATGGCGGAATGTTGATATTGCAAGACTTTCACCCTGTATCTACTAAGCTAATCATCTCCAAGGGAACAACAGCAAACATTCGGAAGCATAAGGTTGCAGGTGACTATTTCGATACAACACTTGTTGAAAAAGATGTTTCCCATTCTAAATATTCAGATCCTGAGTACATCAATGAAACGGATCAGAAGGTTTATCTGCGCAATTGGACACTTGGTGAAATTGTTACAGCAATTGCGAATGAAGGTTTGACGATCAAAGTGTTGGAGGAACTCCCCAATCTTTCTTCCGAGGTGTTCGATAAAGGGATACCTAAAACATTTACAATAGCAGCGCAAAAGTAATGGTAACAAAGAAACCACTCCTTTATTGTCAGGAGTGGTTTTGCCGTTTGACTCAATTTATTTGATTAACCCGAAATTACTCGCTCTACTGGATAGTGGATATTGGTTTTCGTTTTCTTGCCGCCAATGATAAATAAGAACGAAGTTAAACCGATTCTTCCTATGAACATCAACACCATGAGAATACTTTGCGCAAAATTGCTGAGCTCCGGGGTAATTCCAGTAGACAAGCCTACCGTTCCGAAGGCAGAGCAGACTTCAAGAATTATAGCAATAAGCTGTTGGTGTGAATCCGAAATGCTTATAGCGATAACCGACATCATACACATGACAATAGCTAGCAGCGTAATAGCCAGTGATTTCATGACATCATCCGGATGAAGCTCGCGGTTAAAGACTTTGATCTCACGGTTTCCTCTTGCAAAGTGATATAAAAATAACATGTTTAGAGCTAATGTCGTTGTCCGAATGCCCCCGCCTACAGAGTTAGGAGATCCGCCAATAAACATGAACACACTCATAACCAAGAGCGTCGATTCTGAGAATTGCGTAATATCTAATGTTGTAAGCCCCGCACTTCTTGTCGTTGCCGCTTGAAAGAAGGCATAGAAGAAGCTTTCATGCCACGATAAACCCTTGAAGAAATGTTCATATTCAAGCAGTAAAATAAGAATTGTCCCCACAACAAGGAGAATGAAGTATGTAAGCGTCGTTAGCTTCGTAAATAATGAGAAGCGGAAAGGCTGTTCAAGCTCGTTCTTTTTCCGGAATATAAACTGCTTAACTTCAATTAAGACAGGGAACCCGATCGTGCCAAATATAATGAGAAAGATGGTTACTAGTTGCACAAAATAATCGTGCGCAAAAGGGATAAGGGAGTTCCCGGTTATGTCCATCCCAGCGTTTGTTGTCGCACTGACTGATGCAAACAAGCCCTGCATAAATGCTTCCTGCCAAGTCGGGAAATAGTTCAAATAATGAAGTCCCAATATGACGGCTCCTAAGAGCTCTGTTACTAAAATAATCTTGAGAATTTCCTTAACGAGATGAACCAGTCCTGACAATTGAAACTGATTATTGTCAACCATGATCAAGCGGCGTTCACGCAATCCGATCTTTCGACCCAACAGTAACCAGAAAAATGTACTCATCGCCATAATACCTATACCCCCGAATTGCAGTATAAGTATAATCGCAAAATATCCTAATTCATTATAGGTTTCTGAAATATTAATAACACCTAGACCTGTATCACTTACCGCGCTGACGGCTGTAAAGACGGTATCAAAAAAGTCTACTTCAACCCCAGGCTTATGCACGGCTGGGAAACTCAATAACAGAATAGATACGGTTACAGCCAGTAAATAATAGCCGGTTATAACCTGAGCGGGTGACCGTCTCTCCAGCCAGGCGCGCACTTTACTGAACATGGATAAGCTATCCTCCAATATATTGTAAATAACAAGATGTCTCGTCAACCCTTCATGTCCGAGTTGATTCAATCGGTGTATATCATACCCTTTGCATTCTTGCTTGTAAAGAGAGGGATTCACTAATAGGTATTTAGTATAATAAATAGGAAGAAGGAAATCATAATGGAGCTAGTCTATGTCCATACAATCATAATTCCTGTTCGAAATAAGGAGATACGATGACTGAGAAGAACGCGATAACAGATATGGGATGGAACTTCGACAACAGTTATGCCCGTCTGCCGGAATCATTTTATACTAGGCTCAACCCAACACCAGTACGGGCACCGAAGCTAGTCAAGCTGAATGAACCCTTGGCAGCATCCTTGGGGTTGAACGTTCAAGCGCTGCACAGTACTGACGGCACGGCGATATTTGCCGGCAACCAGATTCCAGATGGAGCCTCGCCGCTTGCGCAAGCTTATGCGGGGCACCAGTTCGGGCATTTTACCATGTTAGGCGATGGCCGGGCGCTGCTGCTTGGTGAGCAGATCACGCCTAGAGGTGAACGGTATGATATTCAGCTTAAAGGTCCGGGAGTGACGCCATATTCCCGCCGGGGAGATGGTCGTGCGGCGCTTGGACCGATGCTGCGTGAGTACATCATGAGCGAAGCCATGCATGCGCTGGGTATTGCGACCACTCGAAGCCTAGCGGTTGTATCGACGGGTGAACCCGTCTTCCGCGAAACGGAGCTTCCTGGTGCGGTTCTGACTCGTGTAGCCGCCAGTCATCTGCGCGTTGGAACCTTTCAATATGCAGCAAAATGGGGTACTGTTGAGGATCTCCGAGCTTTGGCTGATTACACGCTGCAGAGACATTTTCCAGAGGCTGATCTTGGTGAGAACCGCTATCTTGCCCTCCTGCGGGAAGTGATCAAGCGTCAAGCCGAGCTGATTGCCAAGTGGCAGCTCGTTGGCTTTATTCACGGGGTGATGAATACCGATAATATGGCCCTTAGCGGAGAAACTATTGATTATGGCCCATGTGCATTCATGGATACCTATGATGAAGATACGGTGTTCAGTTCCATTGACGTTCAAGGCCGCTATGCTTACGGCAATCAACCGCCTATTGCTGCTTGGAATCTTGCGAGATATGCGGAGACGCTGCTGCCTCTGCTGCATGACAATGAGGAGCAAGCTATCGAGATGGCCGAGGATGCGATCTCCGAGTTTGCTGAGCTGTATAACCGCAATTGGCTCGCAGGAATGAGGGCTAAACTAGGGTTATTCCATGAAGAGCCGCAGGATGAATCCCTTATTGAGGATCTTCTTAGCATGATGCAGAAGTATCGTGCGGACTTCACCAATACGTTCCGAGCATTAACATTTGATAAGCCTGAGGACAATGCTCTGCATGGCAAGGCGGAATATGCTCAATGGCATGAGCAGTGGCAGGCGAGACTAGGCAGGCAGCAGGAATCTAGTGACGCGTCTCACCAGCTGATGCGAAACAGCAATCCCGCGGTAATCCCGCGCAACCATCGGGTGGAAGAAGCGCTGGAGGCGGCAGTGGAACGAGGGGACTACAGCGTGATGGAGCGGCTTCTGGCTGTTCTTGCGCGTCCCTACGCACACACTCCGGAACAAGCGGAATATTCCACGCTGCCTGAGCCATCGTGCAATCCTTACCGAACATTCTGCGGTACTTGATGCAGGGCATACGGAAGAACGAGAACTGCGAGCAGCTCTCGTTCTTTTTTTGCGCTGTGCTTTAGTTATAGCGGAAACTCGACGCATATCTCGAGGAATCCGTCTTGTAAGGATGCGCTTGTGCTGCCGCCCATCTGTTCCGCTAATAGCCTGATGATAGATAGGCCCAAACCTGTACTGCTCTTTCTAGATGTATCGCCTGTATAGAACCGGTCAAACAGCCGCTTTACATCAATGGCGGAGGCATGTTTCACAGGATTGCAAAACGAAATGACCGCCTTATCGGCAGCCAGTAAGCGAACCTTAATATCTCCACTAGAGTGTTGAACACAGTTGCGAATAAGATTATGAATAATCCTCGTGACCATTTCTTTATCAGCATGGACGAATAGCGGTGGTGCCTCCTCCAGATGTACAACAAGATTGCATGTTTCCAATGTAGTAACGGACGCTGCGAGGCACTCAGCCACAAGATTGGTTAGGTTTATTCGTTCGATATTAAGCTCAGACTCCGCATTCAGAAGATAGGAGTATTCGAAAAAGTGCTCAATCAACCGTCCCAGTTCATCAGCGTGCTTCTGTGCAATGTGAAGCTTCTTACGCTGATCTTCATCCAGCCCACCTTGTGCTATAAGCTGCTGATAGCCCTTGATTGCAGTAAGCGGTGTACGTAGATCATGCGATATATTGGCGATTAGCTCCTTGAAGTTCTTCTCCTCGCGAATGCTGTGAAGACGGAGGGTTTCCTCCGTCTTAAGGCACTTATTGATATTAATGGCCAACATATTAAGCTCTCGATTAATTAACTCTAAGCTGACGGGCTGACGCGTATGCTCCGCCATTCGTTTAACCAATTGGCGGTTGATGCTGCGCAATTGCAGTTGAAGCAAGACGTTATACGTAACGAGCAGCATAGTTACCATGATTAGAATGCCAACCGCAATGGTCAACGCGTTCACCAGCCCTTGAGTTATTTGATCTCTGTTCTTCTAAATGCTCCATATACGATGGCAACCATCACGATTATAAACACAAGGCTAACCGCTAATGCCTGTAACAGCATTCCGATGTCCGTATCCAGTGTCATAAAGGCATAGTCTCCTCCATACGGCGTTACGGAAAATATACGGTCAAACAAGGAAGCGCCGCCGCTTGATCCCATTAACTGAGCACATAGAATGGTGAATCCATAGTAAATAGGAATGATGAGCACGGGCTTCTTAAGCATAAAGGCAAGCGGTATACAGATACTGACTTGTGCCACATATAGGGTAATCAAGGTCAATGTGATACCTAACAGCTTCCATATGTCTGAAGCTGAGAAGGCGGTGCCAGCCTCTGATGTTAGCGTATGGAGGAAGCCCACGGCCACGGAACCCATACTGAATTCATTGCCTGAGCCAAGAGCTATCCACGTGACGATCGCATAAGGAAGCAGGATGAGTGCTATGGTTAAGGAGAGTACGGCTGCTTTGCTCATGATTACGGCAACTCTGCTGCAGCCGCTCGCAATCGCATTGTGGATCGTTTTGTTATCGAAATCACTGCTGATTATAATACCTGTGACAACAGCGCCGAGTATGCTGATCACATTGATATCAGAGAATATGAACCCGATTCCGGCCTTGCTGGCCTCAATCTTGCCCTGAGGGATCAGATACGCCATGATTGCCATCAGAATTGCACTTAAAGTCGTAATTCCCAACAATATCTTTATAGAAGTTGATTTGCGCAGCTTATAGAGGTCCGCTCTGATCAGATTAAACATGCTGACCACCTCCAATAACCGAGATAAAGTAGTTTTCTAGCGTATCGCCCTCAATAGACAGTTTGGTAGCAACAATCCCATTGTCATAGATCGTCCTGGCCACTAGTTCTTGTCGATCCAAATAATCATATAGCTTAATCGTTTTGTCTGGCATGACCTTATAGTTGGTCGTACCCAACTGCATCTCCAATATGCTCGTCAGCTTCTCCGGCTGATCGCAGCTAATATAGATGTAGTGCTTGCAGTTCTCATCGAGCTGTTCGAGGGTGAGTGTCTGTTTGATCTCGCCTTTATGGATGATGATATAGTCCGTTACGGTCTGATAGAGTTCCGGCAAGTTATGGCTTGAGATTAGGATAGTCATCTGTCGTTCTTCGCACAGCTTCTTCAGTAGATTGCGCACTTCAATGACGCCCAATGGGTCAAGTCCATTGATCGGTTCGTCCAAGATCAGCAGCTCAGGGTTGCCTAGCAGTGCGATCGCAATACCTAGACGCTGCTTCATCCCAAGCGAGAAGTTCTTGGCCTTCTTGTTTCCTGTATCCGTAAGACCGACCAGTTCTAACAATTCACGTTCTATTTCCTTGTTGGGAACTCCGCGCATCATGCGGTGCAGCGTCAGATTTTCTTTCGCCGTCAGATAAGGGGCGAAGCCCGGATGCTCGATCATACAGCCCAGCCGCTTTCTCTCGCCCTGCAGCGCACGCTCGCCACTATGGCCGAACAGCTCTATGCTGCCTTCAGTAGGGAAGGATAGCCCGGCTAGAAGGCGCATCAGCGTTGTTTTCCCAGCGCCGTTTTGTCCGATTAGACCGTATATCTTGCCGGGTTCCATCGTGATCGACACATCACGCAGTGCATAGGAACCGTGGTAGCTTTTCGTAAGATGGGCTGTTTTCACAACGTATTGTTTCATATTGCTCACCTCTCCTTTCTGACATTAGTGTAATTTCCATTGGTTTAGAAAAGGTTAAGGAGAGCATTACAAAGGTCAGGAAACCGATAATTTATACTTTATATAATCGATATCCCAGGCCCCATACGGTTTCGATATACTCCTCATTCGGGTTCGCTTTCTTGAGCTTATTGCGCAGATTGCTCATATGAGTCTTAACCGCATTATCGTCACCGAGATACTCCTCGTTCCAGACTGATTCATACAGGTTCGCTTTGGTAAACACCTTGCCGTCATGCTTAAGCAGCAGCTCCAATATCATGTACTCTTTAGCGGTCAGTTCCATTTCAGTATCGCCAACCGTAACACGCTTTGTATTGTCATCCAGCGCTAGATCCTTATAACGAAATACCTTGCTTTCTTGCAGCTGCTTATGAGAACGGCGCAGGTTGGATTCCACCCTTGCGACAACTTCTCCCAGATCAAAGGGCTTGGTAATATAGTCATCCGCACCCAGCTTCAACAGGTCAATCTTCGTGCCGACCATATCCTTTGCAGAAATGATGATGACGGGTGTTTCAGAAAATTTTCGCATTTCCTTCAGTATTTCATCTCCGCTCTTGTATGGGAGCATAATATCGAGCAAGATGAGATCAAACGAGTTATTCTTGATCTCATCTATCCCATCTACACCGGTATAGGATGATCTCACGTTATAGCCAGCGCTGATCAATGCTTCTGCCAGCATGAGATTGACATCCTCTTGATCTTCGATGATTAGAATTGTATCCACTATGCTCACAGCATCCTTTCTCTCTGTTCGGTTATCTGTATCTTAGAGATCCGCTATTTTCCTGATTATACCTATCCAATATATATATTACCTGTTACATAGTGTAAATAGAAGATTGAGGAAAGCAAAAATCCCCTTAGCCGCTTTGGCGGAAGGGGACAATTATAAAATGCTAAATACTATTGTTGATCTAATACTAAGTACTTTGTTTTTGATGACTCTTTGTTAATTTCTTTTCTGCCTTCTCTATATTCTCAGCGACTCTATACTGAACGATCCTGCTTATTAAAGCATAAGGAAGCGGCTTATCTATAGGAAATTGTACGGATCCCTTTGCCCCTTTATATTCAGACAATTCAGCTTTAAATGCATCAATTCCACTTGGAGCGGGATAGAATCCGATATGATGCTTATGGGCTGCAAAATGTACCAGATTCCCATGGAGCACGAATGTAGGCATTTGATAACTGATCTTTTCCTGTGCGCCTGGTGCCGACTCTTTGATAACTTTTCGTAACGTTCCAAGTATTTCCTGAACCTCGGATGGAAATTGTGAAATGTAATCATCAATTGACGCATATGTGATATTATTCCGTTCCATGGATGCTTCCTTTCATAAACCTTATTCATAGTCCTAGTGTCTCAATCTTTATTCCGATCATACTCGACATCTTCTTAAGCGTCAAAGCTCCCATCGGAGGCATGCCTTGTCGTCCCCGTTGTCTAGTCAAAATAATGTATTAGACTGACTCCAATATAGAAACAGCTTATTACACAATATCGTCGCACTGCGCATCAACCAATTTGCGGTATATTTCTCCAACGGCATATTTTGCTGATATAATGACAAGTATTAAATAATGAAAGGTAGATTAAATGCTTAAAAGTGAAAATATTTTTCTTAGACCATTTATTCTCTCGGATGCTGAGGAATTACTGCTTTTGCAAAATAAAAATCGCTCATTTTTTTCGAATTACTCAATGACTCGTCCTGCTAATTACTGGTCTTTAGAAGCACAGCAAGAGTTAATAGTAAAACGGGAACAAAACAAACAAAAAGATATTGAATACTATTTTGGCATCTATAAAGAAAATGATCATAAACTCATTGGCACCATCAGCTTATTCCAAGTTATGCGTGGAAATCTTCAAAGTGCTCTCATTGGATACTTCTTAGATCAAGAGCATAATGGCAAAGGTTTTGCCACAGAATCAGCTAAGTCAATCGTCAAATATGCTTTTGAAACCCTTAACTTGCATAGAATTGAAGCTGGAGTACAGCCGCACAACATCGGGTCTATAAGAGTTTTAGAAAAAGCAGGTTTTCATAAGGAAGGAATAGCAATAAAAAATGTTAAAATTAATGGTATTTGGGAAGATCATCAGGTGTTAGCTATTCTAAATCCAAATGATTAGTGTTATTACTCTATTGGCAGCTGATTTGTTAAATTAACTCCACTCATATATAAATACTATGAGTGGTTTTTTCTTCATTGTTTACTGCACATAATGTGTCAAATGCGACATAAAACCTCCACTTATCTTGTTCAACTAACCTGCCCATTACTTCAATGAAAACAGGGAACAGCTACCTCAGTAATCTGCTCCCTGACTATTCAACAAACGTTTCTTCTAGTTCAACACCAACTGGTCCTTCGCGCTGTCTGAAACGACAAGAATTACAGCGTTTTCCGCATAAATTGCATAATATACTTTTCTTTAAAGCCAAGGCTGTCATACAGATTTCTGGCATAATTCCCGACAACACACCAAAGGTCGACGTTCGCACCGCCACGCTGATAGATCTCGTTACATAAATACATCGCAAACTTTCTTCCGATCCCATGCCCTTGAAAGTCTGAACGGACGCAAATACTGCTGAGTTCATTGCCGGAAAGGTGGCCATAAGCGACGATTTCTCCATTTATTTCGTAGACAAAACGGTCTTCCGCATCCTCTAACCATGCTCTTCGTTCTTTTTCACTGGGCTCGGCAATCACAGAATCGGGAAAGCACCCGACACGGACGCGCATTTCATGAAAAGCTGTGGCATACAGCAACTGACTGGCAAGATAGTCTTCGTCCGTATATAGTCTCACCGGAAGCTCCTCCAGGGGAAAAGGATCGTCAGTTCGCTGCATTAAAGCCGATGAAAAATATTGGTCATAGCCGAGCTTGCACGCAAACGCAAGAGAGGAGTGATGACCGGCACGAAAGGAACTCCTGACTCTTTGGGTTCCGCCTGTCCGCAATTGGGCTTCAGCATACTTTACCATTGCAGAACCGATTCCTTGTCTGCGAAACTGTGGAGCGATAAACACAGTTAAGTAGGACTGAGATGCAGGCTCGTTCACTTGGGCGATCGCAACAAGCTTATCCTCAATGAACGCGGTAATAAATAAGTCAGGCTCTTCAGCAAGCACCCGAAGGATGTTTTCACCAGCGTTGACGTCATAGCTTAATAATTCTCTTGCGGCAGTATAATCTTTTTCACTGAAGCGTTCGTACCGAATACCTGTTGTATTCATCAGTCTTCGACTCCTCCGTTTTTAATGAGGCATTGTAAAATTATATCTATTATCTATATTTCGCATAGGCTTACATCCAACGCATTAGGATACTGATAGCAATTACAACTTAAATCCTGATTTTTGCGCCGCGGTCGCTTATATAACATACAATTTATACAGAGAAAGTAATAGACTTATGTTTATTTTTATAGACTATCATGTATCCATGTCTTTTTTAGGTTAGGGATCGTCCTTTTTTGGCATTATTGGTTAACCGGCACATACTTCAGCAAATGAAAAAGGAGCTACCACGTTGCAAGCTCCTTAACACTATCGTGTCTCATGAATCTGTATTATTATCCTTCAACTAATTGATAAAATCTAATGTCTCCTTTTTCTGTTTCAGCTATCAGTATGTCATTTCGCTCTTTGACACGGAATATCTTTGTTCCGACTTCAAGTTTATTTGCTGTTCCGTTTTTAAAATCTTTATCATTATTACTTTGGTGACTGATTTCAGTTACTTGTATGTCTTTGGTTAATTCTAACTCGTCTACCCAAGAAACTCCTGCATTATAAATGGTGTCTTTATACATGAAGATATTAGCATTCGAATCCATTCTTAAAACTTCTTGTGCAGTTGGATTTCCAATTGTTGTAGTCTCAATATGCTGTTCTGAAATCTGCTTGGTGGGTCCTTTATCGCAACCAATCAACAAAGCGAAACTACATATTACAACATAAATAATCATCCTTCTTATCAAATTGTAAAGTCCCCCTTTACCAAATCCATCAATTGAATATGAGACGTGGAACTCCTCACGAATGTTACAGCTTTTATTCAACTAAACTACCAGTTAGCACAACACGGCTGTCGATCCATGCCGGCAGCCGTGTCTTAGTTATTTAATAAGCTATGGTGTCCCGTTAGTTTAACCACGAGTAACCATTTCTTGCTGATATAGCAGTAATTTTTTCAATGAGTTGATTTTGTTTGTCCTGCGATTAAACTTCATAGTAGAGCGTCCTCCTGAATGATGGGGCTTTATTCAGCGGACATGGCATCAGCTTTTGTTACATGAACCGTACCATATGGATGCTCAGGCGGCGCATAGATGGCGTATATTTTAAGGGGGGTATTCCCCGTATTGGTAACATTGTGCCATGTTCCAGCAGGTACCATAATTGCATAGCCATCATAGGCCATTTCTTGAAAATTCAAATTATCTTTACTTACACCCATCTGAACAAGTCCCTGACCTTCTTCAATACGTATGAATTGATCCGTTGTGGGATGAACTTCTAATCCAATGTCATCTCCAACATTAATACTCATTAAGGTCACTTGAAGGTGTTTCCCTGTCCACAAAGCGGTGCGGTAAGTATTATTTTGCTTAGTAGCTTGGTCAATATTCACTACAAAGGGTCTTTGCCCATGATCTGCTAATCTATAAGAATACCAGTTGGTGTTGATCCCATTGTAATAATGACAATTCCAGTTATTACTCCAATTGATGTTATTCCTATAATCATGCTTAGGATTATGCCATTGATATGGATAGTATGAATTACGGTACAATATTCATTCTCCTCCCAGGATTTCATTGTTTGTTTCAATTCTATGCACTTGCCTATCTAAAGGTTTGGAAAATGGGCAAGAGCCTAAGAGCTAAAAACAATGACATCACCAAATCCTAAACAATTGACATCCAATCTTTTTCACATGTATTTATAGTTATTGAACTATCTACCCGTTATTTCAATAAAAATAGGGAGCAGCTGCCGCGGCATACTGCTCCGTCCTTATTCCCGTTAACTATTTAAAGTTGCCATCAAGAAAATCAGTGAGTCTCTCTTCTGAAACGACTTGAATTCCGTTTCGTTTAAGTAGAGCAGTTGTCACTCCGTTTCCGACAATTTTCTTATCTATAAATTCACCATTATAAATCATCGAACTTCCGCAAGAGGGACTAAACTCCTTAAGAATAACTAGTGTTGCATCGACCTCTTGAGCTTTTCTTAGAGTAGCATAGGCTCCTTTTATATACTGTTCTGTAACGTCTCTTCCCGATTTCTCGACCACTTTTGCCCTACCATCAAGGACATCTGCCCCATTACCTCCAACGATCTCAGCCGGCTCTCTTGGAGTTAGAAATCCCCCGAGTAATTCCGGGCATACAGATATTGCTTGGTTTTCTTCTACCAGCTGGCGTATCGTTTTATCTAAACAATGCGTACCGTTATATCTTACCTCTAGGCCTGCTAGACAAGAGCTCACTAATATCATTTATATCACCTCAAACTTAGTTTATCTTATTTCTTTATTTTACTAAATTCCTTGTAGCGGAATAAAGGGCTGCCACTCGACAGCCCTTTTGTTATTGAACTCGTTTCCCGTTATATTAGAGAAGAAAATAAACTAAAATTACGCCTAGGATTAGATTAATAAGTGAAACGATATATAGTTTCGAACCCTTTAGATATTTCCAATCAATAAATGACTGAAATCCAAATGCTGTTATTATAACTACCATCCAAAACCACTTCATAGCATCGGCATCTAAGATATCTAGATCAAGAAAAATAATTACAGTAATAATACCAATGGTTGCAAGTATTATCTTACCCCATTTTTCAACTTTTTTACCCTCATCAGGAAGTTCCACTTTTTTAGTACCAGCAATCCATTTTCTTAAAATCAAATCAGAAAGAGCGAGGATTATAGATATAAATCCAATTGCAATTGTAGCCACCATTAACCCCCCCCTAAGAATACATGTTATCGTACCCTTTAGCTTAATGACGTGCTTGGCTGAAATAGTCCCATGACAAATAAATACAAATAATTGCAACTACAAAAAAGATAACAGAAATTAGTGTGTTTTTACGGAATTTTACGCCATATACAGAGAAAAAAATAGCGGCCGCTAATTTAGCAATACTTTGGTAATAACCATTATACGAAAAAAATGAACTGCTAAATATTATCGTAATAAGCAAAGTTGAAGAGATTAGAAGCTTAAACCATAAAGGTTCCCTTAAGAATTGTTTATACATCAACTTAATCCTCTGCATCGCGGTCAATCCCTTCTCATTATGCTATCGTGGGTTATACTTTCCATAATAATTTTCAAACTTATCGCCTTAATATTGAGATAAGAATTCTCTTGTAACTATGGACAGATGACCAGTATATATTATTACATCTGTTAGAGGGAGGTTTCTGTAAAATGTATAGTGGATTGAGAGGATATTATCGTCAGCATCCCCCTGTTCATCCGGTTATAGATCAAATTTTGGCGAATTGGCCTGAGGAACAAAAAAATACGGTTCATTTGTTAATCAATAAATATGGTTTACCGAATGATGCATGCATGACTAAAATTACGTGGTATAACAATGCTCCTTGGAAGCGGACGACGGTTCATCTTCATACAGTACCTCATAACTCTCCGACTCCCCATCTTGATTATTTAGCACAAACCATTGATTATAAAGTCCCTGTTCAATTTTTTAATGACATAGCACAGTTTGATGGTAGCTTATATCCGGACCGTACGGCTGGTGAAGCTACTGCTAAGTGCGACCAAGAAGCGGCGAATTTTATGGCTTTAAACTTGATGAACGACATCGTTACTGGCAAGCGAACCGTAGAAGATGCACGTCGTGCTGCAGCTGAAATTGAAAAAGCTTTTCGATTGCATGGTCAATATTCACCCTACACCACACAATTCCTATTTCCGAAGCAATCTCATACCGCTGATCCCGATGTCGCCTCGTTCTGAGTGATGTATCTTTAGAGTGCTATGATTCATGTGAAAATTGATTTAATATAATTTTGATTTAACCTCACATGATATTTAACTTCTATGAATATTGTTTGCAAAATAAAACCGTAAGGAGAACTAATTAGTTCTCTTTACGGTTACTTTATTAGTTCGGCAATTGGAGGCTTAGTAGGTACACCTGAGCTGCTCTTTTTGCTCTATTCCATTACACTGACGGACAACAACTTGCCGTCTACCTTAGATTCCTGATATGTGATTGGCAGCATTCCGTCTGGGAACGGCACCTCGAATTGATAAACCCCGATCTTTTCATCGCTTTTATCTGTTAGTTCTTTTCCTACATACGCATTCTGAACTCCAGCCTTTGTCATCAGCTCAAGGGTCCTCTGCACGCTGGCACCTTTATATCGGGATTGTAAGGTATCTGTCCACGTCACCTCATCCCAGTCGGGAGCTTTCACGTTTACGCCAGCACGCCGCATCGTCTCCAGCAGATCGACGACCATGCGCCCGTCTCCTTCCTGCATGGCACAAGCAAGCGCCAGGTAAGCTCGGTTAATCGTCGCTATGTAATTCGTTTTGTTTTTGGCGGCAAGCAATTCGAACAGATTCTCCGTACTCTGCTCCGCGGTAAACCAGTAAGTGTTGAAATCCATTGGATTCACTGGGCTCGTCTTCGGGATCAAATACCGCCCGTCATCCGAAACACGGAATACCTGTGAGATATCAAAGCGCGTTGGGTATTGCATTACAAAAATATGCTTACCGTCTCCACTAACCATTATTTGAATGGATAATGGATCACGCGGCCGCTCTCCTCCAGGCATGATCGAAGCAGAGCCGTTCATACTGGAGTAGTAATAACTGCCATCGTTAGCTGTCTCCCGAACAAGTCGATACATTAACCGGCTCTTGTGCATGATAGGCTCCACGTAGATATGGGTTGAATTCTTAAAAGAAGTGCGAATTTCTTCATCTACCTGCCACGTGATGTCGGCTATCCCACGCAGTTCCGCTGGCTTCTGCTCGTCTGACAAGTCTGGAAGGTTCATGGCAAGTCGGTAATCACCTGTCTGCCATGCGTAAGCTGTATACATTTGATCTGAAGCATAAAATACGTCAGAGAAATTCGTATTAAAGGAGATACCGTCGAGCTGCTTCTTATTACCAAATTCAAACGCACTAAGGTGCCTGCCAGAAGCTGCAAAAATACCCACCCAGACTAGTATTGGGACGAGCAGCACAATCATAGCGTTTACTGTCCTGCGAGCGCGGATCTCGCCGTATGGCAGATCTGGAACCTGTTCACCGTCTTGCGCTAGCTTCGCTGACAGCTGCCTCATTAACGCCCCGATCAGCAAGGTTCCAATACATGCGTAAGTGAGCAACGGTACCGCGTATCCCCAAGGGGGTGTTAGCGATCGGAATTGGCTGATAACTAGCGTGCAAAGCATGGCTAATAGCCCAAGCGGCAGCAATGTGCCGAAATAGCGACGAAACATACGAGGCGCTTTTGCCAATGCATCACGAAAAGATATATTTTGGAGGACAATCAGATATGGCGTTAGCGTGTAAAATAGTAAAGCAATCATCGATATGATCCCGATCAGGGAAAAGATTGAAGCGAGGAAAACAATCAACACGCCCATCATGCTTTGAAAAATAGTCCATACTATCATATTGCCGAAATACCTGCGTCCACACGCGAATAGAGGGACTATCTTACGGTTCAGAATCCACCCTTTGAGACCCCCAAGGTACATGCCCCTGACAAAGCTTTGCAATCCCATTACAGCCGCAGATACAAGAAATGCCGTGATTCCCCAAGACTGTACCCCCGCTTGAAGATACGTGTATGGGATCTTCAGATCCGTAAGCGACGGCATATACAATGGGATGGTTGCGGTAATACCGGCTGTCTGTACGGCAGTACCAGTTGTCGTTAGCAGTGACTGAGTATAAGGAAATACGGAAAATCCAAAATAAACGCCAACTCCGACTAAAACCGTGATAAGCACTTCAAACGCCATTACCAAAACAATTAAACGTGAGTAGGCCATCGTTACCTCCTTGCACGATTAACTCTTATTTTCTTTTAGTTTCCTATCCAATATTTGACTCCAACAGGGGGTAATAGTTGCGCTATCCTGCTCGACAGCTTAATACTTCAACATCAGTCTAACGGTTAATTCCTTTATAATTGCTCCTTCAAGGGGCATGCTAATGAAAATGACACCGAGGGGGCAAACCAGATGGCAAGGAGAAGAAATCGAAAATATGCGGTGCCGGGGGTAGAGCAGGCGGTGCAGGCATTTAAGGCAGATGTGATGAGAAAAGAAGGCTATGCTGTTAACCCAAATCGACCGGATGATGTGAAGTTCGAAGTGGCCAAAGAACTGAATATACCGCTGCAACCGGAAGGTAATGGTGAATTGACCACGGAATCGGCGGGGCAGATCGGTGGCAAGATCGGCGGCACGATGGTGCGTGAGATGATCCGCTTAGCTCAAGAGCAGCTGTCCAATCCAGATCAGACGGATAAGGGAAGCCGCCTATAACCATCAGTACATCATTCATATCTCGGATAGCAAAATAAAGAGCTGTCCATCAGTCAATCCTTATGACTTATTAGACAGCTCAATATTAAATATTTTCATTTATACAATTATTTGGTATAGTTATCAAAATAGCCTTGGATATAAATAATCGGTGTACCTTTATCTCCGCTTCCAGAAGTCAGATCGGATAGAGAGCCGATCAGGTCCGTAAGTCTTCTCGGTGTAGTCCCTTGGGATTCCATCGATCCTACGAGGTCCGACTTCTTATTATCAATATATTGGGTAATCGCTTGTTGAAGCTCTTCGCCTCTTAGCCCCGCAAAGTTGTTGTCCGCAAGATATTTCAACTTGATCTCATTCGGTGTTCCATCGAGACCTGCGGTATAAGCCGGTGATACAACTGGATCCGCGAGCTCCCATATTTGACCTACTGGATCTTTAAATGCTCCATCTCCGTAGATCATGACTTCGACGAGTTTGCCTGTCTTTTCTTGAAGGCTATGCTGAATCTTATCCACGATTGGCTGGCAATTACGTGGGAACAGCTTAACGGTATTTTCTGTTGATTTATTGGATCCCAACAGACCATAAGCTTCGTTGCATCCGCTGCCGTCAACAGACTCAGATAGTATGTTATCGAGGCTATAGATTTTTTCGCCGCCGTTTTCTTTTAATATTCTCTTCGTTCTGAATCTAGTGTGAATATCGCAAGTGAGTACATTTTTAGTGTAATTTAAGATGGTTTTAGGGTTGTTCGAGAAGATGACTTCACATTCAACACCGTATTCTTCGATCAAGGATTTATAGTAGTCAATATAATCGACACCCGTGAATGTATGTTTGTTATGACCGAAGTAACCACGGAATTGTGCTTCTGTTAACACATCTGTCCAAGGATTTACGCCCTTTTCATCAAGCATGTCGATGCTTACCAAGTGGTTACCCACTTCATCCGATGGGTAGCTGAGCATGAGAACGATCTTCTTAGCTCCTTTAGCAATACCGCGCAGACAGATCGCAAAGCGATTGCGGCTTAAGATCGGGAATATGACGCCAATCGTCTCATCTCCGAATTTGGATTGAACATCCTTTGCAATATGGTCGATCGTTGCATAATTTCCTTGAGCGCGGGCAACGATTGATTCCGTGACCGTAACAATATCTTTATCATTCAGTTGAAAGCCCTCGACTTCTGCAGCCTTCAGCACACTGTCTACTACGATTTCTTCTATATTGTCCCCTTGGTTGATGATCGGGCAACGAAGACCTCTAACAACCGTTCCAACTACTCTCTCCAATGCAATCGCTCCTTATCACAGCATAATGTCCATATTATCTATCTGTACTATACATCGAAATAGTGCCATAAGTAAAATTAATCTAGTTGATATTAGCTATAAACAGAAATAATACAACCTTAAAATTCCACCTTGGTAGACGTAACATCAATGTGCTCAATCAGAATATCCATGGCTTGTCACGACGCTCCCTAATCTATGATATTCAGTATTTTCATATTCGATAAGTGCGTTAACCCCATTTTAGCTGACCTGATACATAAGAACAAAAAGAAGGAGGATTATGGAAGATGGACGAATAATTAAAAGTGGTTTCAGCTGAATGGGGCACATGCGCTTAGGAATTAGAAAGCAGATCGAGGTGAGAGGGTTTGAAGAAGTGGGAAATTGTATTTGTATATTTGATCCCAGCTGTTGTCTTTGTAGTTCTCGCTTCACTCGGTTTATATAATAACTATGGACCTTCTCCAGGAATACTAGCGGAAAAGCTGGAGATCTTCTATGAATTCAAGATCCCGATCTATTTTATTACCTTGGTTGCCATTGGAGTGTGGCTTGTGGCTTCATTCTTTATTAGACTAGCCCTGGACAAGTATCGAGCTGAAGCAGAAGAGGCGAGAAAAGCTTTAGAGGATGAACTGTTGCAAGCTACCTTACTCAATCGAGAGTATTACCGCTACCGTCAGAAAGACCTGCTGCGCAATTATTTTGCTACATTCTTGAAGCGCCATCGTAATATCCAAGGGATACAGCTCTTTCAATTTGAAGAAAAGCATATCCGCAACAAGGTAAAGATTAAGGTAGAATATGAATTCGGAGAAGTATGTGACCAAGTCAATCTCAATGCAATGGGACAGGCCTATTATGAACTCGACGCCAACCTGTTAGCTCAATTCAGAAAAGCAAAGAGGGCGTTAGATGTTGATCATAGAGTGCCCATGACACTCTTTATTATCGAACAAGGGATGCTGCTTGCTGGAAGAGATCATCAGTTTAGTGAAGAAGATGCGATATCGTATGCTTATTTAGACTTAGGCGTTAGATTGCTTGAAGAAGAGTTCGGTGAGAGCTATGACTTCAGTACCATTATTGATCCAGAAGATCATATTAAGCTGGATAGCATAAAGCGCACGGGGATATTGCGATCGATATTACTTGAAACACGGTTGTTTACCTTTATGTATAAAAAGGCTGGCGAAAAGAAGGATCGGCTCTATATGGGACGCGTACTTAAAGACGATCAGGGACTGAATTATCTGTACTTGGTGATATTCGATGCTTCGATCTTGGAAGTTCGAAGTTATGATGAGGAAATCGCCAGAGTAGAGAAGGAGATAAGCGAAAAGATCGTGGGTATGTTGTCCAGTAGGCAGAGTCCGGCATAGTGTAATTTTACTAGACATAGGATGGAAGAGGGGGGATTCGGGATAGAGGGTGGTAGACACAAATTGACATGATCGACTATAATGAGGAGAGAAAACAATATATGAAATATATGGATTCTGCGAAAGGGTGATTCTGATGACCCCTAAGAAAAAACAAGAGAACTCCAAAAAAGAAATAGAGAAAATGTTGGCGTCTATCGGAATCGTACCTACATCCGTGCCTAGAGAACAAAGAGGTTCTTTTTCATTTGTTGGAGGAACACGCCGCGAGTTAATTATTCGAACCAAATAAATAGATGAATCAAGTAGGTAATAGGGCTCTAACGAGCCCTATTTTTTATGTTCACGAAACATTCACATTTAGGGATAATGAAGCATTCACCTTAAAGCATAGGTCTATAAACAGCGCATCCTTCCTATAATTGTAACAAAGGGATAGCTGGAGGAATGTTTTTTGAAAATGAAATGGATTGGAAACAGCAAGGAAGCTGTGGAGAGAGAGCTCGCGAAGATTGGGATTATCCGAACGACGAAGGAGAATCGACTGAAACATCCGTTCTTTTCGGAGGTGATTAGACCGTTGGATCAAAGAAAGTCGAACAAGTAGAAGAATTGTTTGATCAGATCGTGGAGCATGGGGCAGCATAATGGATCTGATGATGGAACAAGAGCGCCCTTTATTCAGACAGCACGCTGCTCCAGTCTTCAGGAACCTGAATCGTGCGGGGATGAGTGTCCACTTGCTTGAATGTCCTGAAGAGAAAGCAATTGCTCAGGGTAAAATCGCCGCTCGATATCCAAAGTGGCAAACATTCTATGCATGAGATAGCAGTGGAAACATGAGCTTGTTGCTATTAAACAGATTCTCTTTGCCTCTTAATAGGAAAAGGGTTGTCCCTTCTTCATGCCATTCTTCAACACTGAAGTTCGAAGCCTGCTTTGGCGTAAAGCCAAGAACGGCTGTCTTCGTATGATCTGTAGCTATTGCGCGAAGAAGATCTTCTAACCGACCATTTCCTCCTGAGAAAATATCATAACAAATGACACGTTCTCCATCATGCTCAGCTACGACTACGGCTTCATACGGTTCAACATAATAGATATGTTCTCTCATATATTGAGAGCAGTAAAACATAAGCAAACCAGCACTATTCTCCAGGGGCAGTGCAGAATAAGGGTTGGAGAGCTTATAGGTGTTGAGCAATAAGCTAACATCTTCTGCCGCTGACATATCGAGTTTTCTTACTGCAGCTTCTTGATGATGGATCTCCATGGTATATTGATACTCCGTTGCTCGTTCAAACCCGAATCTAGGATAGTAATCAATGACACTATCATTGGCAAATAAATAGATAGCGTCACACTTGTCGCTCCATTCGCTTAAGACCCTATTCATCAGCCAACTACTTAATCCTTGTTGACGATGCGAAGCGGCAGTCATAACTGTTCCAAGTTGAACATACCTCTTCTTCTGGCCGTTCCATGTCGTATCGATCACATTAACCGAAATGTTAGATACCACAGCATCTCCGTCCAATAAAGCGTGTGGGACGTAACTGTCACCCCAATATCCATTCTGATACCAGGATTCAAATTGGAGACCAAATGTTTCTTCGGCAAGTCGGTTAAAGCTTGCTCTAGCATGCTCGTTATCCCTAACGTTTATCGTGTAATCATATTCATGACCTGAGATGTTGTATTTCATAGAATACCTCGCCTTTGTAATAATCGACTGCTTGTTGCAGGTTCATATTCATTTCACCTCATTGTAGTATCTGTAATACTTGAAGTCATACTTTTGGTTCGAGATGTGAACCAACAGGGTCTGTACATTGATCAATTCATAGCCGCATGCTTCTAATACTTTCTGTGAAGGTATGTTATCGATAGAAGCGGTGCCGATGATATATGGAATATCGTAGTTAGCTAACGCCCAAGTTGTTATAGCTCTAGCCGCTTCAGCAGCATAACCATTACCCCTTGCGGTCGGCAACAAATTATAGAATATTTCGGTTTCATGCAGATCATCATGTTCTCCTGCTCCGACAGCCCCTAATACCTTGCCGCTAATCTTATCGAAGATTCCGAAGCAAATGATCCCATGGATAATATCCATCGCTATGTAGTTGGATATATGCCATCTAAGAAAGCCCTCCGAATCGGTTAATTGCATCTGCCAACCCGGTACTTCAGGGATATGAAGCAGCTGTTCAAACTGTGGCAGATCCGTTTCCGTAAAAGGTCTAATCACCAATCGACTAGTTTCTATCTGCAAGGTACACATCTCCCTATCCTGCTATCATTCCATACCTATATCTCAATAATATAGAAAATAATGAGAGATAGATAGAGCCCAAGCCCCAGAACGCATGTCCTGAAGCTTGGGCTTCTCTTATAGTGATTGCTTGATCACCTTTTTATAATAATAGACAGACAGTATGCCAAATATCGAATACAATGCGGTGTACAGCAGCATGACGAGGATCATCGGCGTCCACAGCTCGGTACCGAACAGGAACCAGCCCGATTTAACGGCAAAGTAGCTGTGTGATAGCCCGATAATCAATGGAATCCCAAAGTTGAACACTTGCTTGATCTGAATTCCCTTTAATAGATCGCTCTGTGTGAAGCCGAGCTTTCTTAGAATCGTGTAGCTGGACTTCTCGGTCTCACTTTCATCCATCTGCTTGAAGTAGAGAATACAGCCGGATGTGACCAGGAAGGTTAGCCCAAGAAATGCCACGATAAACATGATGAGTCCCATGTTCTGCTTCTGAAAGTTGCTCATGCCAAGCTGAGAATCATGATCAAAGCTCTCACCATAACCCAAGTCATTGAAGATGGCATTGGCTTGCTCGATCTCACCTTTATTCGTAATATCAATTCCGATATAGACGGAAGAGTCCTTCTGAATAGCTGGATCTAGGTCCTGCTGAATACGTTCGAATACCGATTCATCCACAATCCCAACAGGCAAGCCGCCGCTAGTGAAGTAATAGGAGACAGGGGCATCGCGGTCGAGTTCTTTATAATTGAGCGGAATGACTTCTTTCAACCCCTTGAGCTCAACGGTTCCGCTGCTTTTCATTTTCATAAGGTCCTTTACCCACCCGCTGGAACTCGTGAAGAGTGTCTCATCTGCAGACAGGTCGATACCTTCCATTGCCTGATCACTAATGACTGGCATAGTCATAATACTCGAATCAAAGCTCGCATCTTCCATCTTGGCTCCGAGTATGTTCTCAACATTAAAGTCTGCCTGCACAACATCAATCCGTTTGTCGGTATATTCAATGTTATTGTCGGTTAAGGCTTGTTCAAACTTGTTTGCGTCCTGTTTATCTACAATGGAGAAATCTGCTGCCACATTCAGCTTGGCCGACTTCTCAGCTGAATAATAGGAGATATAGCTTAGGGACAGCAGGCCGATCGCAAGTGCGGACACGGTTGTAATAATGGTTAACAGCACAGCGTTCGACTTCATGCGAAACATAATGGATGACAGGGACAATACTTCCTTAATAGATAAGTAGCCGCTCTTCTTCTTGCGAATGAGGTTGAAGATAAAGCTAACGGATCCTTTATAGAAGATGTAAGTCCCGATAATAACCGATCCCAGAATGAACATCATCGCGAGGGATAGTGCCTTCATGGAAACGAATTTGCCGCCAAATAGCTGGGACGAGACCACATAGCCGACTATGATAAGGATAATTCCAGCTGCCCCTATGAACATCTCCAGGATGGACATCTTCTTCACTCTGTCCTCCGTTACGGAGTTCGCCTTAAACAAGGATAGGATAGTCTGTCTTCGTATGAACCGATAATTCATAATCATGATCAGGATGTAGATGGCGAAGAACACAATCAAAGTCTGAATCAAGGCATTGGTAGAGAAATGAAGCTCTGTAGCCACCTCTACCCCAATCGTTTGAAGCAGCATCATCATAATTAATCGAGACACAGAGAATCCAGCCAGTATCCCGACCACAAGCGAACCAAAGTATAGAATAAAGTTCTCTGCTGTAAGAATTCCAAATATCTTACTCTTGGTCATGCCGATGAGCTGAAACAGGCCGATCTCTTTACTGCGTCGCTTAATAAAGATGTTATTCGCATATAACAGAAAGATGGAGACAATAGCGACGAGCAGGACAGACGCAGCCTGAATCGCTGCTGCTCCTTTGATGGAACCTTTTATTTCATCCATGGCAGGATCATACTGCAGCGTCACAAATGCAAAATAAAGTGCAGAACCAAAGGCTAATGAAAACACGTACAGATAGTAATTCTTTAGATTTTTCCTTAGATTGCGAAATAGGAGGTGACTAATGCTCATTCTGCACACCGCCCAACACACCTTGTGTCTTCATGATGTCAGCGAAGAAGGCTTGTCTTGATTCCTCTCCTCGATTCAGTTGCGTAAAGATCTGACCATCTTTAATGAAGATGACTCTACTGCAATAGCTGGCCGCGACAGGGTCGTGAGTGACCATCGCAATCGTTGCGTTTCTCGTCCGATTCATTTCACTTAGTTTATTCAATAGATCGGAAGCAGACTTGGAATCAAGCGCTCCAGTTGGTTCATCTGCAAATATGATGCTGGGGTCATGGATAAAGGCGCGTGCCGCAGAGGTGCGCTGCTTCTGGCCGCCGGATATTTCATTAGGGTATTTATTCGCAAGCTCAACTATTCCAAGCTCTCGAGCGACGGCCTCAAATTTCTGATTGGCGGTCTTCTTGGGTGTTTTGGTAACGGATAGCGGCAACAGGATATTCTCCTTCACCGTCAGGGTATCTAACAGATTGTACTCTTGGAAAATGAACCCCAAGTGACGCTTGCGAAATTCAGCTAGCTGCTTCTCCTTCATGCGAGAGATTTCTTTGCCTTCAATTACGATCGTGCCGTCGCTGACCTGATCGATGGAGGAGAGGACGTTCAGCAGGGTCGTCTTCCCCGATCCGGAAGGACCCATAATGCTGACGAATTCTCCTTTCATAATGCTGATATCGAGTCCGCTTAACACGGCTTGTTTATTGGATTTATTGCCATAGCTTTTATGTATCTTATTCGCTTCTAGGATCATCATGCGGATCACTCCCTCTTGTGAATACATTCATTATAGAGTTGTTCCGAATCTTTATCCTTCGATTGACCATACAAATAACACAAGCATGTGACATTGTTGTCACACGCTCGTGATACGGACGAAAGCATTCGGTTGTGGGAAGGTTAGGGTGAACGTAGACCCTGTTCCTAGCTCAGAGGCCACATCGATCCGTATGGATAACGACGTTGCTGCCTTATGGGCTAGATATAATCCCATGCCTGTTGCAGCGGTGTCCTGATGGACAGACGTTGAAGTAAAGCCTCTTTGAAAGATGCGCGGAAGATCCTTGGGATCGATGCCGCGGCCGCAATCTGTGACCTCTAGAATCGTATGATCGTCCCGTCGATAACTGTTGATGGTAATATCCGAGGCTTGGCTATACTTCACGGCGTTGGTTAGCAGCTGTCTGATGATAAAGGCCAGCCATTTCGTATCACTGATCACTTCCGCTATCTCGAGATTGATGTCAAAGCCAATGCCTTTCGGGATACACCAGGATTGCAGCGTTTTGATTTCACTATAGATGATCTCTTCCAGCTGTATGTTCTCCATATACAGATCATTTTCAATAAATGAGATACGTTTCTGATGAAGCTGCTGATCCAGCAGGAGGTGAATGCGCAGCCATTCGAAGGTCATCTGCGACTTCAGCTCTTCATTCGGCAATCGATCGATAATGAGACGCATGGCTGTGAGCGGTGTCTTCACCTCATGAATCCAAGCCAGCAGATCATCCTTCTCCTGTTCTAGGGTTAACAGATGCTGTGAGGCATCCTGCTTCAGAAGCTCGATCTGATTCGTCATACTCTCTTCCACGATTCGTTCAAAGGGACGTTCTGCACCGGCGATACTCGATAGATCGAGATCATCTTCCCGTTCTTCTAAACTGCTGTAGAACTTGGTTTCGGCATGATAACGAATAATCAAGAATACAATAAAGGCTAACAGCGACAAGAACACAAGATAGAGAATGGATGGGAGCGGGATAGTGGGATCGATATACGCAACGAAGACAATAAATAAATGCATGATGGCATAGAACAGAATCCAACTGCGTCTTTCTACGATAAACTTCCTAATCATAGCGGCAGCTGCTCCGTGGCCATATAGCCTTGCCCGACCTTGGTTTCGATGCAGGCACCTAAGTTCAGCTCATCCAGCTTCTTGCGTAGTCGATTCACATTTACCGTTAGGGTATTGTCACTTATAAAGCGCTGATCATTCCACAAGCTGTTAATGAGCTCCTCACGGGTTACGACCTTGTTCTTCTTCTCGATCAACTGCTTCAAGATGTAGATCTCATTCTTGGTCAGCTCGATAGAGCCAGCCTCATTGGTGATCATATTGCGCTCATAGTCGACGGTTGCTCCGCACCAGGTTTTGAGCTCAATCTTATCCGCACTATAGTTGTAGACGCGCCGCAGGGTCGCCTGGATCTTAGCGATAAGCACATCGAAGTGAAACGGCTTCTGGATATAGTCATCGGCGCCAAGCTGCATGGACATGACGATGTCTGTAGGATGGTCGCGCGACGACAGGAATATAATCGGCACGTTCGAATGCGTGCGAATCATGCGGCACCAGTGGAATCCATCGAACTTGGGCAACTGAATGTCGATAATGACCAAGTCCGGTTTAATCTCGGCAAATTCCTGAACGACCTTGCTAAAGTCTTGAATGCCGTACACATCATAAGACCATTGCGTTAATCTATCTCTGACCTCTTGAAAGAGAGTTGCATCATCTTCTATTAACAAGAGTTTAAACATTAAGTTCACCGCACTTTACTTTCATATATGATACGATTGTATAGGAAAGTCGCGGGGTTGGCTATAGAGCAAGGCACTATGAGATAAGTAGAAGATTACATAAGAGAAGAGAGAAGCGTATTATGATGACCTTACTGTTAGTTATTATTTATATTTCCTTCATCAGCCTTGGCTTGCCGGATTCACTGTTGGGCTCAGTATGGCCCGTTATGAGGCATGAGCTAGGCGCTCCCGTATCGTATGCGGGCATCATTTCTATGATTATATCCTGCGGCACGATTATATCCAGCTTCTTCAGTGAAACGGTCATTCGACGCTGGGGAACGGGACTCGTTACAGCCGTTAGTGTACTGATGACGGCTGTCGCCCTATTGGGATTCGCCTTCGCACCGTCGTTCATCTGGCTGTGCCTCATGGCGATCCCGCTTGGCCTAGGAGCGGGCTCCATCGATGCGGCGCTCAACAACTTTGTGGCCTTGCATTATAAAGCGAAGCATATGAATTGGCTGCACAGCTTCTGGGGCATTGGCGCTACGGCTGGGCCGGCTATCATGTCGTTCTACCTGATGAATGACCGCAGCTGGAGCTTGGGCTATTTGACGATTGGGATTATCCAAGTCATTCTGGTTATGATCTTGTTCATGACTTTACCTTTATGGAAGAAGGCTGCCCCAGAGGCGGCAGCGGATGAAGCTTCTGCGCCAGTAGTCATGAAGAAGAAGGATATCTTGAAGATCAGAGGGATAAAGCCCGCCTTGATCGCGTTCTTCTGCTATTGCGCGTTAGAATCTACGGCGGGTCTATGGGGAAGCAGTTTCTTGGTTATCCATCGAGGGATTAGTCCGGAAACAGCAGCGAAGTGGATCTCGCTATTTTATCTCGGGATTACGCTGGGCCGGATGGCTTCCGGATTCATCTCGGCGAAGCTCGATAACGTCGCGATGGTCCGCCTCGGTCTAGGCGGTATAGCGGTCGGTATCGTCTTATTGCTGCTGCCGTTCGGGAATGCGATGAATCCTATAGCATTCATGATGATCGGACTAGGATGCGCACCGATCTTCCCTAGTATGCTGCACCAGACACCGAAGAACTTCGGAAGCGAGACGTCGCAGTCGGTTATGGGCATTCAGATGGGTTGCGCCTATATCGGAGCTACCTTCATGCCGCCTATATTCGGCTTAATCGCACAGTATGTGAATATCGCATGGTTCCCATTCTTCTTGTTGGCATTCTTGTTATTGATGGCCTTCATGTCCGAGAAGACGAACCGCGCTGTATCCAGCAGTCAGGCGGGGTAGAGCTCAATAAGCCGCCCCATAGCATGAAAAAACGACCTTCTCTAGCTTGTACGCTGGAGAAGGTCGTTATATTTATTACTTATGTGATCGAACAATTAAGCTTTGTTGTTAGAACCGAATTCACGGATCTTGCCGATAACTGTAGCTTTGATCGCGTCACGGCCAGGACCGATGAATTTACGAGGATCGTATTGCTCAGGATCAGCAGCAAGTGCTTCGCGAACTTTTTTCGTAAACTCGATTTGGTTCTCTGTGTTTACGTTGATCTTAGCAGTACCCAAGGAAATGGATTTCTTGATTTGCTCAGTTGGGATACCTGTTCCGCCATGAAGTACCAAAGGCATACCAGTAGCTTTACCGATTTCTTCCATTTCTTTGAAGCCAAGGTTAGGTTCACCTTTGTAAGGACCATGAACGGAACCAAGAGCTGGAGCCAGGCAATCGATACCTGTACGTTTAACAAGCTCAACGCACTCTTGAGTGTCAGCGTAGATAACGCCGTCAGCTACAACATCGTCTTCTTGTCCGCCAACTGTACCAAGTTCAGCTTCTACAGAAACGCCTTTGCTGTGTGCATAGTCAACAACTTTCTTAGTTGTTTCAATGTTCTCTTCGAATGGATGGTGGGAAGCATCGATCATAACGGATGTGAAGCCAGCGTCGATTGCTGCTTTACATTTGTCAAAGCTGGAGCCATGGTCCAGATGAATAGCAACTGGAACAGTGATCTTCATTTCTTCGATAAGAGCGCTAACGAATGCAGTGATGACTTTGAATCCGCCCATGTAACGAGCTGCACCTTCAGATACACCAAGGATTACTGGGGATTGCTCTTCTTGAGCAGCAGCCAAGACTGCTTGAGTCCACTCCAGGTTATTGATGTTGAATTGACCAACAGCATAATGACCTTGTGCTGCTTTGTTTAACATGTCTTTCATTGACTCTAATGCCATTGTTACTCCTCCTATTTGTACCTTTTTTCTGATAATGGTTTCTCCTCATTGTCATGAACAATAACGAGAATGGCACCGCTAATATGTATTAGCGCAAGTATGACTAAAGCTATTTTAACATAATTGCAGGATGGTGTATCTGGAATTTATCGACGAATATGTTTCGTTCTTAAATTACAGATCGGGTATATCATATTGTTACTTCATCCATAGGTGGTCCAGCCTGCAAGTAATTGTATCAGTATACACTGATTAACTTTCCAATGACTATGTGGAATTATACATGATATATGGTAAATTTGAGAACAACGACTTCCTTTACTTTGAATATACGATACCTTATTTTATCGGAACCTTTCACTGCTTCCCAGCGTCTATCACATAAAATGGATCTGGAGGTATTGCTGTGCGGATTGTCTCACATCTCATCCTATGGATGCTATGTACGCTATTGATTACTGGGGCGGCGATAGGGCTGGAATATGTCGAGGGGTACAAGATCACGACAACTGAGTATATGGGCCTCCGCAATATAGGATATAAGTTTGCCATTTTTGTGGTTATATATCTACCAACAGCGTTCCTATATCCGGTCGTTCAGTTGCCATTGTCGTGGCTGATTCGCCGGATTCCTCAGGTACGTGCATCATTCATCCTATTCGGTCTGATTATTGCCGCGGTGTGGGCTGCGGGCGGATGGAGATTGTTTCATATGCTCTACAAACCATGGTTCGTGCAGGAATACGAATTGTTCGCGGGCAGCTCCATCATTATATTTGGAATCGCGGGATTGATCTATGCGGGAATAGATTGGTCGATCACTCGACGTACTATTAGTCATGGAACAGGGAGGGGAACTGAACTATGAGTAGCTTCAGAAATGTGGGAGCCATCGTCCTGACAGCTGTATTATTACTGGTTACTGCATGCAATGGAGCGACTGAGGCTGCGAAACCGCAGCAGCAGGAGTCGGCATCCAAGACAGAGCTGCCATCGACGCCGCAGGAAGCGGCAGCAACCGTTGTTGCGATGCTTCATGATGGCAATATGGAGGGGGTCGCGGCTCTGGCTCATCCTGATAAGGGAGTTCGATTCTCTCCTTACGCTTACGTTAACATAGAGACCGATATCGTGTTGTCCAAGGATGAATTAAAGGATGCGATGAGCGACGCTGCGGTACGCAAGTGGGGGGCATTCGATGGCTCTGGTGAACCGATCGAGATGACATATGCAGATTACCATAAGCGGTTCGTGTACGATGCGGATTATATGAAGAATGCGGGCATTGCGATGAATAAGGTACTCCAGGAAGGCAATACGATCAACAACGTAAGTGAAGCTTATCCGAAGGACAGCCACGACTTCGTAGAATACCATATCAAGGGTATTGATCCGAGCTTGCAAGGTATAGACTGGCGAAGTCTCCGTCTCGTATTCGAGAAGATCGAGGGTGGCTATGCGTTGGTAGGCATCATTCACGATCAATGGACGATATAAGCTGCTGTAGGCAGTGATATAACTTATAACTGCTTCTAGCCGAATCAGCGTATGATTCGGCTAGATATTTGAGAAGGAAGGGTTAGCCGTGAGTGATGTCATGAATCTATATGAGCAGTTCCGCATGAGGATTTCTATGCTAAGGGACAGCATCAAGATTGAACCCATTGATAAGGGATACTCAAGTGACGGGAAGTACGTCGTATATGGCAGCGATGGTCAACCGCAATACATACTCAGAACCTATAGTATCGATCAAGATGAAGGAAAGAGATTGGAATTCAACCGTCTCGTCATGATGGCGAATCAGGGTGTGAGCTGCTCTAGACCTATTGAGATCGGAATCCTGCCCAAGCAAGAACTCGGGTACATGATCGTCTCTTATATAGAAGGCAGTGAAGCATCGGAAGAGCTGCCGCGCTTATCTGATCAAGAGCAATATAGCATTGGCATTGAAGCGGGTAAGGAGCTGCAGAAGATCCATCAGGTGACCTGCCCTGATGACATGAAGCCTTGGCACGAGAGGACGGCTACTAAGCATCAGCGATATCGAATCGAATACGCCAAGTGTGGAGTTGCGATCGATCATGAAGAAAAGCTGCTATCTTTTATAGATCATAACCTGGACATCATGAAGGATAGACCGAATCTATTCCAACATGATGATTATCATATCGGCAATCTGATCGTCAAGGATGGGATGCTGTCAGGCATCATTGATTTCAACAGGTGCGACTGGGGAGATCCTATTCATGAGTTTGTAAAGGTAGGTATCTTTAGCGCGGAGGTGAGCGTGCCGTTCTCTGTCGGCCAGATTCAGGGATACCATAATCACAGCGAGCCTGACGAACGATTCTGGAAGCTATACTCGCTCTACCTAGCTATGACGTTAATTTCATCGGTCGTCTGGGTCTTAAAGGTGAATCCGGAGGAACTGGATATCATGCTGATGAAGATACATAAAGTCATGGATGATCACAACAACTTTCAATTAATCGTACCTAAGTGGTACAGTCAGCACAAGGATTTATACCATGATTAAGCCAGAACGGTGATACAAAATAAGTAGAAGGCTGCATCTAACACAGCTGAAATATCAAAAGGGGCTGTCCCGAAAGTAGATTTTTTCTACCAGGGCCGGGAGCGGACACAGGAGCCGCTATTTGCAGTAAACACCACTAATTCGTCATACTAGCGGACAGTAGAGCCGTTATTTGACCTGAATAAGCAGTTTAGTGCTAGTTTTGAAGCAAATAGCGGCCCCTGTGTCCGTTCAAGTGTGGGTCATCCGGCTTTGCTGTCACCGCAAGACAGCCCCTTCGGTTTAGCTCCATCGGTTACATTTTCATAGGGAACGACTTCTAAACACAACATGATTACCATCGGGATCTGTGAACATCATCGAGCGGCATCCCCAAGGTCTTGTTGTAGGAGGTTCAATAAAATGTACACCTAACGATTTCAACCTATCGTATTCCTCATCTACATTTTCCACTTCAAATGCAATGGACATATTCTCATTTCGAGTTTCCTTGACCTCTCCGTTATTGAATATCGCCAGCGCGGCGCCGTTTGTTCGAATTTCTTGATGGATCGTATCGTCGCAATCGGATGTTGTCTTCAAAATTAATTTATAGAACTCTGCTAATTTTGGAACATCGTCAGTTATCAAGCAAACTCCTGCAAATATCATCCTCATCTATCCCTTCTGTTACATAATGATTAGAATTCGAATCACATTACTTTCTGGAGGCAATGTAGATTTATTAATTATAACAAATACATCCAATGCAACATTTGGTATTATTGAACCAGGCATCCAATATAGGAAGAAGTGATTACATGATATATGAAGCAGATATTCATCTCAGGAGAAAGTTGATTCCGATGTTTGAGCATATGCCTACAATGATTATGCTGTCCAGTCTTCAAGGACATATGGGAACAGCGTGGGTGGATGACCTTTCCAACCCTACAGTTGCCCAGGTTATAGTCGGCGTATGTATATTTTATGCGGGGGATCCTAATGCAGAGGCTGCAGAAGAATTGCTGCTTCATCTGCCAGAAGATAGCTTGGTGATCGTTGACTCCGATGAATGGAAAGAACGAATAGAAGCTGTTCATTACCAGCATAAGCATTCTATTGAGAAACTTGTCCGTTATGCGTTCAAAAAAGACCCCGCACATCTCGATCGCAAGCACATTCAATCCTTCCTCTCTGCCTTGCCAGAAGGATATGAACTTAGAAAGATTGATCATTCTATAGCAAGTGATCCTTCTTTGCACAAGCTATCAGAAGACTTTACAGGGCAATTTAATTCAATAGAAGATTATCTACATAGAGGGATAGGATATTGTATATTGCACGAAGGACAAGTCGTATGTGGTGCATCCAGTTACAGCATCTATGATCATGGAATCGAGATTGAACTTGCGACACATCCTGAGCATCGGCGATTAGGATTAGCGACAGCAGCGACTTCTGCATTGATAGTAGACTGTCTAGATAGAGGAATATATCCAAGTTATGATGCGGCTAACGCTGTATCTGCCGCTCTAGCACAAAAGCTTGGATACATATTGCATGGATCCTATGATACCTACTATATTCATATCGATCGCTCTAGCCATGGAGCTGATTCTGATTATTCTTAATTATTTGCAGAGGTTCTTCGTAGACTTATCATGAAACGCATAGCCTGCCTCAACCAAGCCACTCCCTCCTAGGGGGTGGCTTGATTATGATAGGTGGTATAACGGGCTATTTTTTCGTCGTTAGCTTGAGCAATTGAACGTTCTGAATAGGCTATACGTATTATAGTTGTTCTACTAGAACAGCCTATAGGTAAAAGGATATGAAACAGATGATAAGTTGCGAATACGCATGGAAAGGGTGACGGAAGATGCTTACCATAAAACATTTTTCCAAGCGCTATAAGGGTGGTAAAAAGGCTGTAGATGACTTGAATCTAGTGGTCGAAAGCGGCGACATCTACGGCTTTATCGGTCATAACGGCGCAGGAAAGACGACAACCATCCGAGCTGTAGTTGGTGTCCTTGACTTTGAAGAAGGGGATATCGAAATTGACGGCATCTCGATTAAGAAAGATCCAGTAGCTTGCAAAGCGATTACTGCGTACATTCCGGATAACCCGGATATCTACGAACATCTGACCGGCATTCAGTACTTGAATTTTATAGGCGACCTCTATAACGTATCCAAGGCCGATCGTGAATCACTTATTAAAAAATATGGCGATGACTTTCAGATTACTGCCAATCTGGGGGATATGATCTCCTCGTATTCTCATGGTATGAAGCAGAAGCTGGCGATCATCTCGGCTCTCATTCATAAACCAAAGCTGCTGGTACTGGATGAGCCCTTTGTAGGACTTGATCCGAAGGCGGCTCACATGCTGAAGACGGTCATGGCAGATCTGTGCAGCAATGGTAGTGCCATCTTCTTCTCCACTCATGTACTGGATGTGGCGGAGAAGCTCTGCAATAAGATCGCGATCATCAAGGCGGGAAAATTGATCACTCACGGCAAGACAGCGGAAGTAAAGGGTAACAACAGCCTTGAAGATGTGTTCCTGGAGTTGATAGACCATGATTAATATATGGAGATTAACGAAGCTGCAGCTGCTGTCCTCATTTGGATTGAATAAGGCGCTGCATACGCGCGACGTAAAGGAAAGACGCAAGCTGCTTCTCCTAAGCATCGGCATTCTGATTGGCGTGGCTATGATTGCGGCGGTTTCATTCGGATACAGCTACATGATGGCGCTGTCCTTTGAACAAATAGGTCGGATAGATCTGCTCCTTGCTATTATGATGGTGGCAACTTCTATTATTGGATTCTTTACAACGATCTACAAGGCAAGCGGAGTATTATTCAACTTTAAGGACTATGATCTGGTGATGTCGCTGCCGATCAAGACGAGTCATGTCGTAGCGAGCCGTGTTCTTCAGCTCTATATACTGAATTTATTTTTTACGTTAATGGTGATGGTGCCAGCTGGTGCGGTATATGCGATTAGAGTGAACCCTGAAGCGTTATACTTTCTGTTTTATCTCATCACGCTCTTCGTTATCCCGTTATTGCCGATCATCGCCGCAACCATCATTGGCTCACTGATTAGCTGGATCTCCTCTCGATTTAGAGCGAGTCGAATCATCAGCATCATCTTAACCTTTGCCTTTATCATAGGGTTTATGGTTGTTTCCATGCGCATGGATGGGAACGAGCAGGTGCTTGCTGATATGGGCGCGCAGCTGGCGGATATGATATTCAAGCTGTATCCTTTTGCAGCTCTGTACGTCGAAGCTGTTTGCTCGTATCAGGTCGTTCCACTCCTATTGTTTATTGTCACATCCGTGCTTGCGTTTATGCTGTTTGTCACCGTACTTGGCACCAGATATAAAGCTATACACACGGGATTAACGACCTCTCATGCAAGCGGAAAATATGTTATCAAGCATCTTAACACATCATCGCCATTCCGTGCGCTGTATATGAAGGAGCTGCGCCGCTATTTTAGCTCTTCCTTATATGTGCTGAATACGAGTATTGGAATGGTTCTGCTGCTCGTGATGTCGATCTCCTTATTGTTTATAGGCTCGGGAGAACTCGGGGAACTGATGGAAATCCCGCAATTGTCCGAATACCTGAACAAGCTGGCGCCGCTGGTCGTTTCGATGTTTGTAGCCATAAGCTGCACGACGTCGAGCTCTATTTCTCTAGAAGGCAATAATCTATGGATACTCAAAAGCTCACCTGTACCAAAATCAACGATCCTGCTCAGCAAGGTTGCGGTGAACCTCACCATTACATTGCCGATCTTGATTATCAGCAGTGTCATGCTCATGATATCGCTCGGCACAGGATGGATAGAAAGCATGCTGCTGCTTGTTATCCCATTGATATTTGCTTGTTTTTCAGCAATAATGGGCGTGCTGGTCAACTTGAAGCTTCCTAAACTAGAGTGGACGAGCGAGGTTGCGGTGATCAAACAGAGTGCATCTGTCCTTGTATCCATGCTTATAAGCTTCATAACTCTAGTGATATGCATTGGATTGGCTCTTCTTCTGTCCAATGTAAATGGGGATCTCGTCTTGTTAAGCATCGGACTGCTTATGGCAGTGGTTTGTATCGTGTTGTATCGATATATTCAGACCAAGGGGGAGCAGCTGTTTCAGGCTCTCTAAAAATAGAGGTAGAGGGCACCCCAAGGTCAAAGGGTGCCCTCTATGTTTCCTTTAGTTAGGGTGATGTTCGAGTTCCAACGGCATAAATGCATATTGTCCATCCTTAACAATCTCACATTTGCGAACAGATATAGGATTGTGAAAGATAGGTCCATCTATTACAGTGGTATGGAACTCGCCGCCTTCTCCACATGGATCAATGCCGCGTGCTTCAAGTTCCTTTACATATTCATGGGTTAAGGTTCGCCCCAGATCGTCTTCTCGCATTCCTAATGATAAATTCACAGTTACAACGATCGTTACGAATCCTAGATTGATAAATTCCTCAACCACTTCACGATGATCCACTTCCCATAGAGGCATCCCGAGCTTTAATCCAGCATTCTTCGTCACTTGATCATGCCAGCATCCATGGGCAGGCACATCCAAATCTCCGGTTACCAGCACTTCCGCGCCCTGCTGCTTCGCTTGTCCCAATAGACGCATGAAATTGGCTTCGTAATCATCCCAGCTAGAAGCTGCAGTGTATACAGGCAGACCTATTGCTTCTGCTTGGGCTTGAATTAGATCGGGAGTCATACCGTGGGATCTGGAACGTTTGCCTTCTTCCTCCAACATGACGATCAGTCCGATCGCTTCGCCAACCTTCATAGCTTTATATAGAGCTAACGTGCTGTCCTTTCCTCCACTATAAGAAGCGATAAATTTACGCCCGACAGTCCCATTTCGCCAATCTATATTCTCATCCATAGCTATCTTCTCCTCTGCTTCATTCATTATATTGTATCACTAATGAAAGTATAAATAATTATTGTTTATAGAATAATATTTATTGACAAACGATAAATTCGTAACTACAATAAGGGTGTATTCATTTCAGTAGAAAGCTGAGGCCAGACAATATGAACAATAAGTTGAGTTCGAGAATCATGAACATCATCGTAGTATGCGGCATAGTTTTGTCATTGCTCGCACTTGCAGCCGTGCCATTGGTATTAACTGCATTTCTCAAAAGCGCATTTTCTATATTAGACCAAGGGTTGGTCATTGCCATAACAAGCTGTATCTATTTATGTGCAGTGCCGTATATGATTGCGTTATTTAAGTTAAAGAAGCTTAGCGGCATAGCAGTGAAGAATACGCCTTTCTCCTTCGATACGGTTAAAGCGCTGAGAGTGATCTCGATCTGTGCGTTTAGCGAAATTGTCCTGTTTAACGGATGCTCCTTATATCTGGTGTTCGCTCACGACATGTACCTATATGCATTGACTATTTTCCCTATGATCATCGTTACATTCGTCTCATTAGCTATTGGCTTTTTCAGCTTAACTTTGGCACAATTGTTTGAGCAGGCTGCAATAATCAAGGATGAAAATGATCAGACTATATAAGAGGGAATGATGGTTGTGGCAATTATAGTGAATCTTGATGTGATGATGGCAAAACGAAAGATTAGCTCTACGGAGCTATCCAAACGATTAGATATAACGATGGCGAACCTCTCGATATTGAAGACCAATAAAGCCAAGGCTGTGCGATTCTCGACACTTGATGCCATATGTAGAATCTTAGATTGCCAGCCGGGAGATATATTGGAGTATGTTGAGGATGACGACCAAGAAGAGAGTATAGTGAATACGGAGTGATAGCTGCTCATTCTCCGTTGAATTATAAAAAACTGACCTCCAAGGGTCAGTTTTATTTGCTGTATGAAGGTCGAATGGAGCTTATAATTGGAATAACAAGCTGTAAGTTTCACATGTTTTTTCAAACCCAAGCTTCTCATACATATGTTTAGCCGTATCGTCTTCATCAGCGGTCAGATAGATCATATCTACTCCAGAGAGAATAGCTGTATCTATTAAATGCTTTAATATGCTCGTTCCATATCCTTGGCGCTGCTGTGACGGTGTAACTGCAAAGTCTTCAATCTTAGCCGTGCCGTTATGGATAAATAGATCGCAATTGCCAATTGGGTCATCACCAAGACAGCATACATATGAATCTAATTCGGCAGTAGACAGATATACCTGTCCACGTCTTTGCACCCGTCTTCTGCAAAAATCTTCTCCATACAATGGCTGATCGGTAATCAAGTCAAGCTGCAGGATATGTTCGAGCATGTCCCGACTATCGACCTTTACGATTGAGCAGTTATCATTTATATGCCAATCGGGACTGCCCAGCTTCTTATAAACGTAATGACCGTATCTAGTGACCTCCGGTTGATGTGCGAGAGCGGAGAGATATTGTTCACTGGGGAGGTCATCCATAATGAGCTTGCAATAATCATGACCATCTCTACGACTCCGCATGATTTCTTGTTCAATGAGATCCGTTAGGTTGGTTTCACTCATGTGCTCTCTTATTCTAGTATAGTTGTGGTCATACATATCGGGGAGGAGATGGTCTCTATATGTTATGTATTCCTCATTCTCATCAACGTGTGAGAAGCATCTCGTATAAGCAGACTCACACTCCATTATCTTTTTAACCTTATCCATAAGACCCTCCACATTTCATATCATGATGTTCTAATGCAAAGTAATCCATGTCGAGCTAATGAGCAAATTCATCCCTCAGCTGCTCTATCCAATGATCGACTTCCTTCTTACTATTCATAATGATCAAGTGTTTGTCAGGGTGCTGTTGATGTAAATCTAATATTTTGGACCTGCTTTTCTTAGGGAAAGTCCATATGTACTTCAAAAATGAAATCATCTCCAGGTCCATCTTCTCCACACAGTAATCCGGCAGGTCGGATCGTTTCTTGCCATGACGCTTTAATACTCTGAGCATGCAGAGCAGCCTATTGGTATTCAGATATATGATCGTGTCCGCAGCTTCAGCGCGAATGTTCATGGTTGAGCCGTAATACCCGTCAATCACCCATTTTTCCTGCGAAACCATCGACTTTTGCTTCTCGATCCACTGATCTTTCGGGAGCTGAACCCAGCCGGGCTGCCAAAATTCATTATCAAGGTGGGTGAGTGGGTATCCTGTAATCTCTGCGATCCTCTTCGATAAGTAGCTCTTGCCGCTGCCTGCGCTGCCTACTATCATTACGCGATTCATATGCATGACTGCCTCCTGTTTATATTAGCCAAAAGTAACGCCCCGTTTTATGTTTATACTCTATGTACTCGTTCCCGAAGGCCTTGGGGAGAAATCTTTCTTCCTCCAAGATCTGAAGATGAAGCATAACGATAGTAAGCACACTCAACAGTATAAGCGCGATATTGGAATAAGCTAATCCTAGACCGATGTATAACAGATCAAAGCCTAAGAATGCGGGATTGCGACTAAAACGATAGATGCCGGTAGTGATCATATTCGTCTGCTGCGTTTCATCAACGCCAGCACGCCAGCTGCTCTTCATGGTCGACATCGCGGTGATGAACACGATTGTCCCTAGCAGTGCAATGCCAATACCCGCCCAACGAACAGTCGGATTAGAGACGAGAGATGTATCAAGTAGGATACTAATGATCTGTACGGCGGCTAATGCATATGTAGCAGCTTTAAGTACGGACTCAATGATAAAAGTCTTGCGCTCCTTTGTGCCTTTGCCCATTCGATTGGTCGATATCCCTTTCTGTCTCTGCAGCAGCATCTTGAGCATGTAGCTTCCATAGAAGAGACACCAGACGATCAACCCGGATATAAGCAGCATGTTCAAACCCTCCATTGAATAAAATGAGATTCTATAGCTATGATTAATCCACAAGCCGTGCAGTCACGCAAAAAGCGCTTGTATAACGCTACGCTTGCCAATATACTATATATAATCTTTTCTAATGAGGTGAATGGGATGTCGTTCCGTATCGTTCGAGGTATATAGTTTTCGGGCTGGATAACACGCGTACCAGCTATCAAGGGGGTTCTCTGCCCTTTTGATCCTATGAAAACTATAACGTTGAATGGTGTCGGTTGTCATCCCTTATATTTCTAGCCAAGGGATATCGAGGGTTGCCTGAATAACGGGACTGATGAACAATCATCGGCTCCTATTCGGCAGCACTATAGTCCTTTGGCTTTGTTTATTTCATGGAGAGGATTGAGAATAGATGAATGAAGTAGAATACAGAGCCTTTTATGACCGCGTCGGAAAATTGAATGGGTGGAACTTCAGCAAAGTGAAGTGCATATCGGAAGGAGCGGCGTGGAACTTCCAACAAGAAGTATCCCGCAGATGCAAGAAGTCGGACATCTTGCTCGATATCGGAACTGGCGGCGGGGAAGCGCTGCTGTCTATAGCGGATGCCGCCATGCTGCTAGTAGGAGTCGATAATTCGGCTGGAATGGTTGAGGCCGCACATGCCAATGTGCGCAGGTCCAGCGTATCGAATGTACGCATCCTGCAGATGGACGCCAGCGAGCTCGTGTTCCCAGAGAGATTCTTCAACGTCGTATCTTGCCGGCACTCGCCATTCTCCGCATCAGAAGCAGCTCGTGTCTTAGTAGATGGCGGAGTGTTCCTGACACAGCAAGTGAGTGAGCATGATAAGCTGAATCTCGTCCAAGCATTTGGAAGAAGACGAATAACGGTTGAAGACGGGGCACTCATGAAGAAGTATATGATCGAGCTGCATGAAGCGGGATTTCGCGAGATTCAGTCGTACGAATATGATGCTGCGGAATATTACGAGACGTACGAGGATCTCTTGTTTCTATTGAAGCACACGCCGATCGTTCCAGACTTCGGCAGTCGAGAAGATGACTTTGCTGTACTGGATCAATTCATCAAGGATCATTCAACGAACAAGGGGATTCGAACGAATTCCAAACGCTTTATGATTGTCGCGCGAACATAATAGGTGGTCGAACATAGAGGGATGTCGGAGCGTTAGCTCCAGCATCCCTCTTCTTGCTAATCCATAGGTGTTCGGTTTATGTATAATGCAGTAATGAGCCGCAATACTCGCATTCCTTTTGCTCACCTGGCTTCAACTGAGTCTTAGAACCGCATCCATAGCAGGATATCGTCTTAGGCAGCTGTGGTTCTGCGGCTTTCGGTGCCGCAGCTTGTGGTTCTGTAAAGACCGCGGTGAAAGCAGCCTCGATTGTACCCTGAAGATCGTCTATCCACTCCGAATGATCCTCCATTCGTTGTGCTCCCCTTACTTGCACGTACATGGATGAAGGATCAATTATGACATCTGGTAGCTGCCGAAGATAGGCCATGCGTCTGAGCTCATTGACGACTACGGCATGCCTCTTCTTCACATATTCCGAGATCTCAGGGATATAGGTTACACGCTGCGTATAGATAAGAGAATGATATTGTTTAAATCGTCCGGTTAATCCTTTGTTCATACGGTATGCCAAGTAGTAGCACAAGAAGCAGGGTAATCCAAAAAGCAGCCAAATCATAATATATCCCCATGGACCCTGATCAGTCTCTTGCAGATACTGAACAAAACCCGTCGCTATGGGGAAACTAAGAATTAGAAAAATAACGAGGAGAAAGTTCGCTAATATCTTAATATCCATTATCTTTAGATGTGTATAATTCAGATGTCTCAATAAGCGTATAAGAAGGAGAGGTATCCCTATTGGAAAACAGAATATGAGCCATAGAATAACAGCTAAGTTACTAATTGCAGGTTTATTATCTGGACCCATGGAATCTCCCCCTTACTTTAGAGTCAACAGCTGCTGATTGCGTTTGTTCAAGTCACTGAGAATATCTTGGATCAATCTATATGGCAGCTCCGTCTGATAGTCGCCTTGATTGTTGTTCCGTATATTCAGCACACATCGTTGAAGCTCAGTGGCTTGCCACAGCATGCTCTCTTCTAAGGGAACTATAGATGGATGACTGACAGGATCGCTGTACTTCACTTGTTCTTCCAAGCGTATAACCTTGCGTTTGATGTCCGCGAGTTCGGTGTGATTAAGCTCTGACAGCTCGTATGCCACAGAGGATACGATCAGCTCAATCTGCTGCATCAACTCGGTCTGATTCTTGACTTCCGTATCTTGATCATTGATATAGTTCCGAGTCATGATGGCAATGATGACTCCGATTGCGGCAAGAGCGGCTGTTATGATCTGAATCGTGAGATACACGATAATGGGCGTTTCCCATACCAGCCAGAACAGCAAGATATTCGCAATCACGACTGCGGCGTACAATCCAATCACGGTGCCGATTGCAAGATAGCCCGGAACTTGCTGATTCACTTGATTATTATTGCGAGCCCAGAACATCGAATAGATATATGCGGTCAGTTCAACTAACAACAGTGAAGCAAGTGATATCCACCAATGTGGCTGAAACAATGTTGGTAAACCGAGAGCTAAGAATAAAGACAGAGTAATGAGCAATACAAAAGCGAATAAGGCAGTTACTAGTCCTGAATGACGGAATCGATTCACTCTATTTCCCTCCCTATTAAATCAACCTATGTCCACATTCTAAGCAGAACTTCTGTCCTGGCTGCACCTCAGTCTGACATTGCCCGCATTGTAAAGTCGTGCTTGATCCGCATTCTGGGCAGAATTTAGCATTAGGCGCTACCATTGCACTGCATTGAGGGCATGGGATACCTAATGAAGCTCCGCAACGAGTGCAGCTGCGTGCATCCTTCGGATTATCAGCTTTGCAATTCGGACATGCATGATAAGCATCGCCGCAGTGCGGACAGAACTTAGAGTTCGGTGACATTGACTGACCGCAGTTATTGCAGGTAAGCGCATTCGCGGCGGTTGATTCGACCGCCAAGGAGTTCCCGCAGGCCGAACAGAAACGGGCGTCAGAATGGTTTACTGTCTGACACTTGGCACAGGTGCGCTGCGCATTGGATGTGGTCATCTGGTTCGCTAATTGCGAGAACATGCCGCCGATCGGTTGCGCCATGCCGAAGCCCATTGCCGCCCCGATTCCTGCATCCATCATGGAAGAACCAGTGCCAGGACTCTTAGCTGCTCCTTCGAGCGTGTCAAACGTTCGTTCCTGCTGATAGGTATAGCCGAGAATATCCATCTCCGCACGCTTAGCCAGCGCATCTTTCAGCCGGATAGTGGCAGGGTCGTCATCAGGGACGTTGATAGAGAGCACATTGAAGTTGAGGAGTCGAATGCCATACTCTGCGAATACAGGCCCTACGCTTTCCTGCATATGCTTCGAGATATCTTCGACATACGCATTAATGTCCAAGATGCTAATCTTCTTATGTACAAGGTAGCTTGATATGTACTTATTGATGTTCATCAGGAGAATGCCGTTAAAGTGTTTCCCTAATGTGTCATAATCAAATACACGAAGTGTGCCGTTCAACTTAATGAGAAACTGCCGCGCATTCTCGATCTGCACGCCATATTGACCGAATCCTCTTACCGAGACGGGGAGCTGATACTTAGGGTCCTGTAATTGGATAGGGGATGGCGTACCCCATTTGATATCTAGTGAATGAGCTTTATTAATAAACCAAACCTCAGCAGCAAATGGCGACTTGCCCCCGAACGGTAGATTAACGAAGGAAGATAGAAGCGGTATATTCTGAGTAGATAAGGTGTGTCGTCCAGCACCGAACGAATCCAGCGCTTTACCTCCTTTAAAGAGGATTGCTTCTTGAGACTCGTTGACGATGAGCTGTGTCCATGTAGATAGCTCCTCGCTTGGGTATTTCCAGGCCAGAACACCTGCAGGGCCATTGAATTTGACGACATCTATGATTGCCATGCGGATAACTCCTCTCGCAATTCTATAATTTTCCTATGCAATATATTGTAATACGACACAGTTTATATTTCGACTCAAATATGGGGTATTCAGAGAAACAATTTTTGAAGTAGGCCAGTTCAGTAGGCACAGTATTATATTCCTATAAAAAGGAAACGAATAAATATTTCGTATATGCTAGAATTAACAGTAAAGAATGGAGGAATTAATCACATGTCTAATTTACCTAATTGTCCGCAATGCAGTTCAGAATACACATACGAAGATGGAAGCTTGTTGGTTTGCCCAGAATGTGCGCATGAGTGGAGTCCGGAAGCTGACAGCGATCATCATGAAGATATCAAGGTTGTCCGTGACGCGAACGGCAACGTCTTGAATGACGGCGATACCGTAACGGTTATCAAAGATCTTAAAGTAAAGGGAAGCTCTTCGACCCTTAAAATAGGCACGAAAGTGAGAAATATCCGCCTGGTTGATGGGGATCACGATATTGACTGCAAGATTGATGGATTCGGAGCTATGAAGCTGAAGTCAGAATTTGTGAAAAAGGTATAGGAATCGTATGCAAGCGATGGAATCGCAAGGTTAAAATAGATAAGGGGTTGTCCTAAAACAACCCTTCTTTGTTTCTACACCACTAAAAAACCGCTTAACTAGTCGATGAGACTGGATCAGCGGTTTTTTAGTGCGCTTTGTGCCAGGAAACAGTGGGCGATAAGCTGATTGCATCATTGGGTGGCACCATAGCGTGGCAGCATGATCATAAAGACCGCATAGCCCGACTAAACGGACACAGGGGCCGTTATTTCATGATTTCGGGTTGTTTTGGGGAGGTTTGCGGACACAGAAGACGCTATTTGCTTCAAAACTGGCACTAAACTGCTTATTCGGGTCAAATAACGGCTCTACAGTCCGCTAGTATGGCGAATTAGTGGTTTTCGCCACAAATAACGGCTCGTGTGTCCGCTGAGATGCTAAAAAATGACTAAGGGGCAGCCCCTTTTTTGCTACTTGATTGTTCCCATACCGTTGATCGCTACCTTTACGTTCACATGGACATCTGCCTTAGATAAAGCCGCACCCCAATCATCCTGCACTTTTTTCCATTGCGCATATTCATAGGCTCTTGCAAACGGGCCAAATCCAATCGGATCGATCTCTGCGGCTTGAATCTTCTTAATCAGCAACTCAAAGTTCTTCTTGAGTTCGTCTTGAATTTGTTGTTCCAACTCATGAATGCCATTCTTGTCTTCAAAGTCGAATAGGCGCTCATTCACGATAATTTTCATCTTTACTCCAACATTGAATGTAAATCGGTCATCCACGTAATCTGTCTTTGTCTTGACACTGATCTTTTCGGGGTAGAAGCTTAATCTATTTTCGTGGAATAAACCCTTATTATGTTGATCTGGCAGAGTAATGGTAAACGTGAACAAGCCATCCGTTTCATGCCGTAAGATTCGTAAGAGCATATTTTGATTAGGATTGAGGGTCATTTTATATATGCCCGATTCATCCAATAATGCTGTGCCCGTTATTTTAACATCACTATCTGGCTTAAACGCAGTTATGCTGGGAGTTACCCCTTTATCCATATATTGACGACGAAGCTTTTGAAGTGATGTTTTAACGGTAATGTTTACTTTAAGGGAAGAATTAATTAGGTTCATCAAATATACAGGGAGACGCGGTTTGTCTTTAGGTTTAAGTGAGAAGATGTCCGCAACGCGACCATCTACCATGACAACAGTGGACAATGATGGGTTCCTGCCATCCCTATAAACGGTATCCAGGAGATTGAACCAATCCTCATGCTCAAACACTCGCTTGCCAATGAGTATAACTTGAACCTTGCCTCGACTCGTCAAGGCTGTGATGGTGGAATCGAATTCTTGTCTTGATTGTCTGATCGAGATGGCCTTAACGACAGTCGTCTCTTGCTTCTCAATGGCTTCCTTATGAAAGACAGGACTCGATGATGAAATAATAAGGTTGTTCTCATCATCGAGGTCTATTCCTAATAATAAGGATAGTGATATATCTTCAATATCAATTCGATCTGTACAGCCAGCAAGGAGGAAAAGTGACAACAGTAGACTATATAAGCAAACACGCTTCACTGGGATTCACTCCGTTGTAAGGAATTAAGCACACTTATATATAAGTAAAGCAGGAGTGGAAATACATAGGCGACCCCAAGCCCTGCCTTACTAATGAACGTGATCGCTTGGTCTGTCTTATGCCATGAAGGATGAAGGAAGTAGATGAGTATGATGATCAGCAGCAACAATAGAGCACCGAAAGAACTAGAATCTTTTTTCCCAAGTAAATGAGCAGTATTAATGGCCATTCCCATCATATATGGAATCCAAGATGTCGTAACTACGAACAAATATATAGCCAAAAAAACCATGTCAAAACGCTCGAGAAAGTGAAATTCGATATTTTTCAACAAGTTGAACACAGGCTGATTATAGGATGTGATCTCGTCAGGACTAAAAAAGGCAAAGCAAGTCAAGGTGACTGCCAGATATACGATAATTGTGATGGTATTGGCAATGACGACTCCGCGAATAGCGAGATGTTTTGTCTGCAGCAATGGGTATATGAAAAATATGACCTCGAAGCCGAGGAAGGAATAGGTAGCCGCTTGCGCTCCTTTTAATATAGGTCCCCAACCTTCCTTGACGAACGGAAGCAGATTAATCCAGTGGCTGTCCTTCAAAGGAACCAGCAAGAATAAGAACATCAGGATGAACATGTAAAAAACCAGCTCACAATACCGACCTAATATACGAATCCCTTTTCCAGCTATAAAAAAACCAGGAATTGTCAATAAGATCATGACCAGATAATCGGGAGTGAGAGGCAGAAACCATTGTTTAATGTATAGCATCGTCAATGTGAGTAAGTTATAGGTGAAAAATGCAAAGTAAAGGATAAATGGAATGAGGAGCACCTTTCCGATAAACTTGCCGAATAAGCGGATCATCAGATCCGCTAGTGTATCATCGGGATATCTTCTAAATATCAGCACAATGATGATACCGGCAATTACGTTAATGAGCCAGCCAAGGACAAGGGATATCCAACCATCTGTTCCAGCTTGTTCAGCCAGATACTTGGGAAGAGCAAATATTCCAATTCCCACTTGGGTCCCGTGTATGATAAAGACAAATTGCATGAAAGTGATATCACTAAGCCCATATTTTTTCAAGAGTTCTCTTCACCTCGCTGACTGTTCTGACTGTTCTGTCTGACGGATTGCAGGTTGCCTTTACTTTCAGGACGCTTACTCATCTTCCATATAGGTAGACGAATAAATGCATCCTTCATATTAGCAATTCTCCACGGTGCCAAAGGGCTTCCATAAGGGGTCCCCAACGATTCAAGAGATACGAAATGTACAGTCAAGATGATTGCTCCCGTAACAATCCCCACAATTCCAAACATGGAAGCTAATATCATCATAGGGAACCGAAGAAGCCGAATTGCCGCACCCATATCATAGTTAGGAATAATAAAGGATGCGATCGCTGTAGTAGCAACGATAATGACCATAATATTGCTGACAAGTCCTGCTTGCACAGCAGCCTGACCGATAACGATACCTCCTACTATGCCAATGGTTTGACCGATGGCAGTAGGCAGTCGAATGCTCGCTTCTCTCATCATTTCGATCGTAATTTCCATTAGAATAGCCTCAAAGAATGGCGGGAATGGAACAACCGCTCTTGTCTGGGCAATCGATAGAATGAACTGCAACGGAATTACCTCGTAATTATATGAGATCAACGCAATATACGTTGCAGGCAAGAACAGAGCAACTCCTAAAGCAAAGAAACGGAGAACTCGAATAAATGAAGCAATAAGCCATCGGCTATTGTAATCATCCACACTTTGAAAGAAAGAGATAAAGCTTGCAGGAGCAACCATTACCGTGGGAGATCGGTCTACAACAACAATGAATTTGCCTTCCAGAATATTGGCTGCGGATGTGTCAGGTCTCTCTGTTAACAAGAGCTGAGGAAAAGGTGAATACGGGTTATCCTCGATGAATTCAGCTAATTCGCCTGTATTGGTAATGGCATCGGTATCAACTTGATTAATTCTCAATTCAAGTTCCTCGAGCAGCTTGGGATCAGCTACATCTGCCAAATATAAGATCGAGACTTTCGTTTTGCCGCGTCGACCTACGGTAAGTTCTTTGATCTTTAGCTCTCGGTTAGGGATATATCTTCGAATCAACGCGATATTTTGGCTCCCTGATTCGACAAAGCCGATATGAGCCCCTCGAAGAGATGCTTCAATCTTAGAATCTTCGACGCTCCTTTGGGGACCTCCCTTCGTAGCATAGATAGTGGCATTGGATTGTCCATCGATAAATAGCACACTATTCCCTTGCAGAATGGCATCTTCGACTTTATTCCAATCCGATGCCATACGAATGCTGCCCAAGCTGACTTGGGGTGATTGAATCTGCTGTTCTGTCGCTCCGTGCATCAGTTCACGAAGGATGTTATTGTTAATCTCCTGTATATCGACCATGTTGTCCAAGTATACGAGTGCTGCTGAAGTTCCTGCTTGGTCGGCTTGGATCCGACGAATGACCAATTCTGGAGTTAGATTGAACAATTGCTCAAGGCGGTTTAAGTTAGCGGTAAGTTTGGAGCTGATAGGAACGATCTCCTGAGAAGAGCTGGGATCCTTAGGCGTTTGATACTTTGTATTGCGTTCTCCCATTAAACGTTTTATTAAAGAAAACATAAGTAATCACCCTGCCTTGGCTTTTCTGTTAGATTTTGAATGATACCATCAAGGTTTTCCAGAATGGGGTGGAATAATACCTTATATCAGGGGTTAGTCCGATAGGGCGCCAAGCGGTATGCTGGGCGTTTTTTTGTTGCCTCATCATTCAACTGGATACTTAGAAAAATTTGGCTTGATTGGTGAATGATCATATGTTACATTGTTATTAACCAATTGATAATATCAAAATGAAAATAAGAGGTGCTTGCCATGGAACCACTTAATAAACAAGGGCTAACGGAAGCGGAATTCCTGAAGCAATATGATGCTGGAGACTACGAGCGCCCCTCCGTTGCCACTGACATAGCGGTGTTCGCTGTTTCTAGCGAGGAGGAAGACAACTATCGGAAGCTGCCGGAGAAGAGCTTGAAGCTGCTCATGATTAAGCGCGGCGAGCATCCCTACATCGGACAGTGGGCGCTTGCCGGAGGGTTCGTTAAACCCCACGAGACGACGGAACAGGCTGCCCAGCGGGAGCTTGCGGAGGAGACCGGGGTTAGCGATGTATATCTGGAGCAGCTGTACACGTTCAGTGACCCTGGCCGCGATCCGAGAACGTGGGTCATCTCTTGCTCTTACCTGGCGCTGGTGGACAGCAGCAAGCTTACGATTCAGGCAGGCGATGATGCCTCGGACGTCGCATGGTTCGATGTTCAATATAAGCTCCTGCGTGAAGTGAAGGAGATGCTGCCAGTGGGAAGCGTTAAGCAATCGACCTGGCTCTTAAACCTTTCCCATGGCGACATTCGACTCGAAGCAGAGATCGTATGCACGAAGACAGCTGATGAATTTACCGTAACGACCGATTATGCCGTGGCGGCATCGAGCCAGATTGCATTTGACCATGCCAAGATCATTGCCTATGCCATCGAGCGACTACGGGGGAAGGTAGAGTACACGAATATCGCGTTCAATCTTATGCCTGCGCTGTTTACATTAACGGAGCTTCAGAAGGTATACGAGATCATATTGGATAAAGAGTTATTGAAGGCAAACTTCAGACGCAAGATCGCGGAGCTCGTCATCGAGACAGATCAGTACACGCAGCATGCAGGGCATCGACCTTCGCGATTATTCAAACGGAATATGGAGGGATTAGGATGAAGGAGAGATGGAGCTGGAGAGGCTGGAATCTGTATGAAATGGTATGGTTAGCGCTGTTCTCCAGCGTAGCTATTGTATTGACGGTGTTGACGAAGGACTCGCTGTTTGGATTCACGGTATTCTTCACAGGTGTATGGTGTGTCATGTTAGCGGCTAAGGGCAACCTGATGACGTATGTGTTCGGTATGTACAATACATTCGGCTATGCCTATCTGTCGTATACGAACGGACTGTTCGGCGAAGTGATGCTGAATCTGCTGTTCTTCGTTCCGATGAATGTGATCGGGTTCATCATGTGGAAGAAGAATCAACAGGGCGGCAAGCTGACTATGCGGCAAATGAACATCAGAGGCGTGCTCATGGTCATCCTAGCGTGTGTGATCGGCAGCGCTGGACTCGGCTTCGGGCTATCCTTCATTCCAACTCAGAATTCACCGTATATTGATGCAACAACGACCATTCTCTCGATCATCGCCACATTTCTAATGGTCAGACGATATAAGGAGCAATGGTTGGTCTATATCATTCTGAATATATTTACCGTGCTGTTGTGGATCATTCGAACGATCGATGGCAGTCCAGACGGCATGCTGATGATCGTGATGTGGAGCGCCTACTTAATCAATGCGATCTATGGATACTACAATTGGAGCAAGGGTGCTAGGGAGGCGGCGTTATGAAGACACTAGGTTTAACATTAGGGAAGTTTGCACCGTTGCACAAGGGCCATCAATTCATGATCGAGACGGCGCTGAAGGAAGTCGATGAACTGATTGTCGTCATTTACGATACAGAAGTAACCACGATTCCGCTTCACATCCGGGCGAATTGGATTCGCAAGCTGTACCCGACGGCAAGAGTGATCGAAGCTTGGGACGGACCAGACGGTTATTCGAATGATAGAGAGCATGAGATTAGAGAAGAGCAATATATTCTTGGGCTGTTAAATGGCGAACAGGTCACACACTTCTACTCCAGTGAGTTCTATGGCGAGCATATGAGTCTAGCGTTAGGGGCGATAGATAGAAGAGTAGATGAACCACGGGCGCAGGTGCCCATTTCTGCTACAATGATCCGTTCGAATCCCTATGAGCATCGGTCTTATATAAGTGATATCGTATACCGCGATCTCATCACGAAGGTGGTGTTCGTAGGGGCGATGTCCACCGGGAAGTCGACGATAACAGAAGCGCTGGCTGCGCGGTACGAGACAACCTTCGCTAGTGAGTATGGCCGGGATTACTGGACAGAGCATCAGGTGGATCGAAGAATTGGCCTAGCGGCATTCGACGAGATCGCAGTTGGGCATATCGAGCGGGAAGAGAAGGCGTTACTTGAAGCGAATCGCTATCTGTTTGTTGATACGAATGCGATCACAACGTATATGTTTGCTCTCGATTATCACGGTCAGGCGCCGGAGCTGTTAACCCGATTGGCATTGGAAAATGCAAAGCGATACGACCTATTCTTCCTATGTGATGACGATATTCCATATGACGATACATGGGACCGCAGCGGCGATCAGAAGCGCCACGTATTCCATAAACAGATTATCGCGGATCTGAAGGAGCGGCGCATTCCATACATCACGCTGCGGGGCAGTCTGGAGGAACGCATGCGCAAGGTGGATGAAGTGCTGGCTGACTATACGCCTTATAGCAATTATTTTGGAAGTAATAGATGAGTAAAGGGAGGGATGCGGAATGTATCTCCTGCATGAATTGCAGCAAGATTACCAGCGGGGAATGAAGCTGAAGTTCTTGTTCTTCTGGGGGCATCGTCCATCTGCCGATGGGAGCGTCACGAAGAGCTGCTTGAGCCAATGGTGGAAATGCCGATTCACCCTCGATGGAGTCACCTACAGCAGTGCGGAACAATATATGATGGCTGAGAAGGCAAGGCTGTTTCAGGATCATGACATATACAATCAGATCATAGCTTCCCATGATCCTAAGCGGATTAAAGCCTTGGGGAGACAAGTGCGTGGATTCGACGCTGAGCTGTGGGACCAACACCGATATGATATTGTCGTACGCGGCAACTATGCGAAATTTTCACAAGACATGCAGCTTAGGGACTTCTTATTAGGCACGAAAAATCGGGTGCTGGTTGAGGCGAGTCCAGTTGATCGGATATGGGGAATCGGAATGGCTGCGGACCATGAGTCGATTGAGAACCCGATGTTGTGGAAGGGTCAGAATCTATTAGGATTCGCCTTGATGGATGCTAGGCAGATGCTATTGGGAGCGGGGAGCGTCGAATAGATGCAGTTAGTTACGCAACAGTGAGCAGAAGGAGTTGAGAACGAATGAATCGAGATGAACGCAGAACGATTGCCGAACAAACCGTGCAGTGGATGAAGCAGGGGTATTATATGGTGGATGGCAGCAAGGTAGATATTGAGCAGTTGCACCAAGCCTCTCTTCAAGCGAGTGAACTAATCACGCCTGAGCAAGCTGATGAGCTTGTTGGACAGATAGATGCTCGCGCAGGTGATAAGCGGGCACATGTAACCATCGCGAGTACCTCCACGCTGCAGGCAATCTTAGATATGAACGGTCAGGGGCACCGTCGGATCGGCGTGTTGAACTTCGCCAGCGCGAAGAATCCGGGCGGGGGATTCTTGAACGGCGCCCTTGCTCAGGAGGAAAGCCTTGCGATCGCGAGCGGTCTCTATGACACACAGCTGCAGCATGAACAATATTACAATGCCAATCGCGCCTGCAGAACGATGATGTATACGGATCATATGATCTATTCGCCCGATGTGGTGTTTATCCGCAATGACGCGATGAGATTGCTTGCGGAGCCAGTGACGGCTTCCGTCTTAACGGCACCAGCCGTGAATTATGGGCAAGTTCTACAGAAGCGGGAGAATCCTGATCTAGCGCTTGAAGTGATGAAGAACCGAATGAGGAAAGTACTGGAGCTGTTTGCTGCTAGAGGAGACCGGAATCTTATTTTAGGCGCATATGGCTGCGGCGTATTCGGCAATGATCCTGATACGGTAGCACAATATTGGAGTGAGCTGCTGTATGATGAGAACTACGCAAGTCTGTTCGACAGCATCGTCTTCGCGATCTTGGATCGCTCGAGAGACCAAGGCGCGATTCGCGCATTCCAGAGGAAGATCGAAGTAACTGCGTAGGCAACTAGCTGCATTTCATACCGTTAATGTGGATGTATGGCATAGTGGAGGGAAGCTAACTGTAAATGGTGCAGTTATTTATAGGTATCGGGGCGATGATTGCCTATTTTCTTCACTTTTAGCTGTAGAAAATGCAGTTATCTCCCCCAGATCCATTATTTCAAGTAGAATTAACTGTACGAAGTGCATTTAGATAAGGCTGCTGATGTAGATTCCAACCCGTCAGCCTGGAGAAGGAGCATGTCCGAGTGGTAAAGATACCACTAGGGGATAGCTCCTTTGTGCCGTATCGTTATGACCCATTTAAGGAGGCGCCTGATGAATTCCATCTCGAAGGTAATTGAACATTTTAAGCTCAATGTACTTCATATTGAAGGTGTGCCGGAGTCCTTCAGTTCTGAGGTGTATAAGCTAACTCTTATCAATCAAGAAGCGGTGTACGCCAAGATTCCGTATAACAAGGACAAGCTCATTCGAGAATATCAGATGCTGAATCTGCTGCAAGAGGTCATCCCCGTTCCGAGAGTATTGGACATGTGGGGTGGCGACGACACAACTACAGGCGCCATGCTGCTATCGGCCATTGAAGGTGTTCCATGTTCAGGTGCCGTGGATCATAAGCTCGCATACCAGATCGGGATGTACCACGCCATGCTTCATGAGGTCGCCATGCCGGGTTACGGCTATTATACGGCTGAAGGTTACACCTTATTGGATCCGAATGATTGGAGAGCGTACATTCAAGATAAATTTGAAACATGGAAAGAGCCGTGCAAGGAAATCCTGGATCCTGAATTGTACGAGAGATGCGTGGTTCATTTTGACGGCGTGTACAAGGCGCTGCCTGCGCCTGACGGCCCTCGTGCCGTTCATATGGACTTTCGACTGGGCAATATTCTTGTGAACGATAACGTAGTCGCAGGGATTATTGATTACGAGAGCGCAAGAGGCGGATCAACGGAAATCGACTTTACGAAAGTCAATCGATACATATGGGAAGCGGACCCGAGCACGAGACTGCCTTACATTCAGGGATATGAGTCGATACGTCCGATGGTTGAGCTGGAAGCGGTGCTGCCATTTTACAATTTCTATGATGCATTCGGTGCGGTGGATTGGTGTAAAAGGCGGGGAATCGAGAAGAATCAGGAGTTTCTTCAGGAAAGTGTGTCCACGCTGTGGAGAGCGGTTAGGCCTAATGTCATTGACTTTCGGAAATGAAATAAGCTATATTATCCAGTAATACAATTACGACAAAAGCGAAGAAGAGAAAGAGTACCATGGCGATGTCTTTCTACAGAGAGCCCCAGTTGGTGAAACGGGGTAAAGAATAACCGTGGGAATATGGTCTCTGAGCTGCGCATCGAAGCCGCTATGCGGTTGTAGGCTGCGCCGGAACCTGCATCCGTTACTGTGCTAGGGTATAAACGCAAGCGCGTCGTACCTGAAAAGATGAATGCCGCAAGGCATTGATAAAGTTGGGTGGTACCGCGTGAGCACAGCTCTCGTCCCTTTGGGATGAGGGCTTTTTTGTTTTTTCATAAAAAAAAGGAGGGCTTTACGATGGCGAATATTTTTATTGGCGGGGCATGGCCTTACGCAAACGGATCCTTACATCTAGGACGATTGGCAAGCTTACTTCCGGGAGATGTGCTGGCGCGATATTATCGGGCGAAAGGAGAGAAGGTGCTCTATGTATCGGGCAGCGACTGTCACGGTACGCCAGTTGCCGTGCAAGCGATTCAGGAGGGGGTTACTCCGGGAGATATCGCAGGTCGATATCATCAGGAATTCTCCGAGTGCTTCGAGAAGCTGGGATTCACTTATGATCTGTACACACGCACGGATCAACCCTTTCATCATCAAGTTGTTCAGGAGTTGTTTCTGAGTCTGCTAGACAATGGGCATTTGTACAAGAAAACGATACAGCAAACGTATTGCGAAACGGATGAAAGGTTCTTGCCTGATCGATACGTCGAAGGCACCTGTCCGGTGTGCGGGAATCGTGCCCGCGGAGATCAATGCGATTATTGCTCGACGCTTCTCGACCCAGCGGACTTAACGGATAAGACATGCAAGATATGCGGCAATCCGCCTGTTGAGCGTCCGACGGAGCATTATTACTTGGCGCTGTCGCGGTTCCAAGCTGAATTGACCGAATATGCAGAGAAGGCTCAGGGATGGAGAGACAATGCGGTGCAGTTAACGGAGCGGTACTTGGAAGAAGGGCTCCAAGATCGCGCTGCGACGAGAGATCTGACATGGGGTGTCGATGTTCCGGTGGCAGGGTTCGAAGGGAAGAAGATCTACGTATGGGTTGAGGCAGTTAGCGGGTATCTGTCAGCCAGTAAACAGTGGGCTGCTGAGACAGGTGGAAGCTGGGAGTCCTTCTGGGTGGATGAACATGAACAACCGAAGCAGATCACAGCTTACTACGTGCACGGTAAGGACAATATCCCATTTCATTCACTCATATGGCCGGCTGTGCTCTTGGGTGCAGGGGGGCTTCATCTGCCCGATCGGATCATTTCATGCGAATATATGACCCTGGAGGGGAAGAAGTTCTCGACAAGCCGCAATTGGGCGGTATGGGTGCCAGACCTGCTGGCTCGTTATCATCCGGATTCGATTCGATACTTCCTGATCGCGAACGGACCGGAGAAGCGGGATACCGACTTCTCTTGGAGAGAGTTTATCTATAGCCACAACGGAGAGCTGCTGGGCGCCTATGGGAACTTCGTGAACCGAACGCTGGCTTTCATTGAGAAGTCGTATGAGGGACGTGTTCCCGAAGGCGATCTTAGCGAAGCGTGGAAAGAGGAGATTGAGAAGGTGTATGCAGAGTCAGGAGCGCTAATCGAAGGAGGACATCTGAAGGGAGCGATTGAGCACATATTTGCCTTCATTCGCCAAGCCAACAAATACTTTGACGAACAGCAGCCCTGGGTGCAGATTAAGGCGGATCGAGAAGCTTGCGGCGCTACTTTGTATACATGTGTGCAGATCATCGCGAATCTGGCTAACTTGCTGCAGCCGTTTGTTCCATTTTCCTGTGAGAAGATCAGAACATTCTTGACTCTTGACCAACCGGTTTGGAAGCTTGCTGCAGTTCCGGCTGATCGGCTGATCCAGAGCTTGGAGCTGCTGTTTGAGCGTATCGATGTGAGTCGGATCGAGGAAGAGACCAAACAGCTAGAGAAGCAAAGACGGCCATAGAATCGTTAGAGCGACCACCTAAGGCGTGGCCTAGATGGTGGTCGCTTTATACGCTGCAGGTGTCATTTTTAAGTATGGACTACCAGATCAAAGGTCTCGGAAGGGCGTATCATGGCGAAATAGTAGTCCTCAGCTGGGTCCCATCTTGCATGCCATGCCGCATCATCACTGCCTTCTCGCAGGTTATGTCTCTCATATCGGACTTCGGGTCTCACATTCACAAGGATGGAGAGATCAACGATGTCAGACAGTTCAGGGAGGCCGCTGTAGATCCCGTCGAGAATGATCACCTTTGCGGGAGATTTTCTTATCCAATGAGATGCCAGGCTATCCTCTGAATCCATTGAATAAGGGTGGTATTTCGCTGCTTGACCAGCTAGCAAAGGCACTAACAATTCACTGCGCAGGCGCTGCCAATCGATGCACCGTCTGCATTTTTGCTCGGGAGTATAGGTATCCCATTCTGTATCAGTTATAGAGGCTGAGAAGAAGTCGTCACATGAGATGACGGTTGTCTCGACAGGTATAGTGGAGGTCACTGCTGCAGCCAACGTAGATTTTCCTGCGCCGCTTCCTCCATCTAACGCCACAACCAATGTGCTAACAGCGGGACTAATACGTTGGTTGATTGCGAATAGGATGTCCTGTACCGCTCTTTCTGCTGCAAGTGTCCGATGACCATGCTCTATAGGTTTCACAAGTCTCACTCCTAGTTCATTAATAGAGAGGCAAAGCAATCCACTAATCTCCTGTTGCCGCTATCGAGCGGTTTACTGCGGATTATGTAGAATTTATAATAATGAGATATGATGTCAACTATACAAATGTAGCACGACCTATCGGATTCTGCAGTTATACGATGAATTGCGGCAGATCTGAAACGGTCAACCCAAGGAGTGATGGACGTGAGTGAGGCGAACACAAAGACGATCATAGAAAAGTTAAGTTTAAATAAATATCCAACGAAGGCGATTCTGAATCTCCCTGACGATGTTCAAGACTTTGAAGGAATGGAATTTGACGCATCTATTCAGAAAGAGCAGTATGACCTTATCTTTATGTTCATATTTAGTCTGGAGGAATATGCGGAACGATTGCGCTTCGTCGTGGACAACCAGTTGCTCAAGGACAAGGGATATCTATTCTTTGCTTATCCGAAGAAAAATAATAAACAATATGAGCAGTACATCGACCGCGACAGCTTCTTTCAGAAGGTACCGATCGATGATGAAGGCTATGTGCTGGAGAGCAGCATTAAGTTTTCGCGAATGGTGAGCTTTAATGAAGTGTTTACGGTTATAGGGCTGAAGTGTGAGCCTAAGAAAGCGAAGAAGGCGGCGAGCTCGAAGGCGAGCCAATGCGTGGATGATTATATCGTACATGTTGACGATATTAAGCAGTATTTGAGCCGCAATGAGGAAGTATTGCGCATGTACAACGAATTGACATTCGGCTATCAGAAAGATTGGGCACGGTATGTGTACAGCGCGAAGCGGGCAGAGACGCAGGAGAAACGTCTGCTGGAGATGGAGACCATTTTGGGCGAAGGATATAAATCCATGGATCTATATAGAAGAAATAAATGATCAGCTGTTGTTAAACATCAGGCTCGCATGGACGTCGAAGTACGTCTATTGCGAGCTTTTTACGTCCATGAAGCTCTGAGTTACTTACTTATTGACAGTTAGTTAGGACCGTGGTATATTTATCTCGAAATAAAGATATTATATTTAGAGATAATAAGTCATATATACAGACTCAACTATATAACGGAGGTGTGTTCTATGAACCATTTGAAAGGTGTTCACCACGTCACAGCGATCACGAGCAGCGCAGAGAAGAACTATGATTTCTTCACGCATGTGTTAGGGATGCGGTTAGTGAAGAAAACGGTCAACCAGGATGATATCCAGACGTATCACTTATTTTTCGCGGATGATAAAGGCAGCGCAGGTACGGACATGACGTTCTTCGACTTCCCCGGCATTCCGAAGGGTGTCCATGGCACGAACGAGATCTCCAAGACTTCCTTCCGAGTACCGGCAGACGCGGCGTTAGATTACTGGGAGGCGCGCTTTACTCGTCTAGGTGTGAAGCATGACGGCATTCAAGAGCAATTCGGCAAAAAGACGCTGTCTTTCGTTGATTTTGATGACCAGCAATATCAATTGATTTCAGACGAGAACAACAAGGGCGTACCTTCGGGTACTCCATGGCAGAAGGGGCCGATTCCACTAGAACATGCAATTACTGGCTTGGGACCCGTCTTTGTGCGGATCGCGAACTTCGAATATTTCAAGGAAATGCTGGAGAAAGTGCTATTGTTTAGAGAAATCGATCAGACTGGACCGTTCCATCTGTTTGAAGTAGGCGAAGGGGGAAATGGCGCACAAGTCATCGTTGAGCATAATGCGGTTCTGCCTCAGGCGCAGCAAGGCTTCGGCACCGTTCACCATGCGGCATTCCGTGTAGAGGATCGCCAAGTGCTGGATGAGTGGACGGATCGTCTCGACAGCTTCGGATTCCCGAACTCCGGGTATGTGAATCGTCATTTCTTCGAATCCCTGTACGCGCGGGTGGCGCCGCAGATTCTGTTTGAATTTGCAACTGACGGACCGGGTTTTATGGGAGATGAGCCTTACGAAACACTCGGCGAGAAGCTGTCACTCCCTCCATTCCTAGAGCCGAAGCGTGCGCAGATTGAACAATTGGTCCGTCCAATCGATACGGTGCGCAGCACTAAAGAATATGTGAAAGAATAACGAATGTTTAAGCATTAGAAGGGGCTGTTCCATATCCCATATGTGGATGTTATGGCTAGAACATCTCCTTTGATATCCAGTGGCAGATAGAGTTTCTCCATGGTATATTGAATGCTCACAAGAAATTATACGGGGGCTGTTCCGATGTCATTCTCATGACTTCCGGGACAGCCTCTTTCCGCTTGACGAATGGTGTCGAGATGTGTCGTGATGTATAATGTAACAATAACTGGCACTAATGATTTGATTACGATCACGATCACTTACTTACATTTGGTGGTGCATTTGCATGAAGCATACAGTTGATAACAACAATGACAATAACCTCAGATCCATACTGATCCATGAGCAAACAGGAGCCTGTCATAAGGACTTTCTAGAGCTGTTCCTAGCATGGAATCTAGCAGATTTGCCGAGATCGAGGGAGACATTCTCGGTTATTCGTATTGCAGTCCGTGAGAATCAAGAGCAGCCAAGCGCGTATCATGACGTATTCAGCCGCCTAGGACTATTCTTATCTGGTCAGCTTCGGAAGACGGATCTTCTATTTGAAACAGAGAATAATCAGCAGTTCATTCTAGTATTGATGCATACAGGCGAAACAGAAGCGGCGTATTTTATGAAGAGAATTCAGATGGCATTATTGCGAGAAGAGGAGCCGCTATCGAGAGTTCAGTGTATAGGCGGAATGGTCGCCGTTCGCAATCCGAACACGACGTATAAAGACATCATGGACTCCATCAATCGAGCGCTGGAGCTCGCTATGGAGAAAGAAGCCTTTCATCTGGAACAAGGTGTTATTGAAGCGGCGCCGGATACGAGACAGATCAGGGTCACGATCATTGATGATGATGTCATCACGCAGAATATCGTAACCAATCTCATCGAGGGGCTTCAACTCGACAATACGACTTTCGATATTCAAACCTTTAATGACGGCAGCAGCTTCATTAGCTCCAATCGCTATTATTCATCTCATACGCAGATTATATTTCTGAGCGACATATTGCCCCAGCGGGATGGGATGGAGGTTCTAAAGGACCTGCGCCAGATGCCGAATTCAGATAAATACCTGATCTTTATGCTGGGCAGCCGCAATACAGAGAATGAAACCATATATACGCTTGAAAATGGAGCCGATGATTATATCGCGAAGCCGTTTAACATCAAGCTGCTGCAGGCGAAGGTCAAGCGCATGATCAAGAGGTTAGCGTCATGGTAAGCAGAGAGATCGCCATATTAAGTGTATGCATATCTGCACTGCTGATCCTGACACTTGCTATATTCTGTTACATCACCGTTCTCAAATGGTTGGATAACAGACAGAATGCCTATAACCAATCCTTCGCGGAGCGTAATAGCACGCTGTTATATCAATATCTGGTGCATGGCGAGTCATCACGGCTGATTGTTCCGGATTCCAAGGCTTCCTTGCAGGCTATGGAGCAGCTGTTGAATCGCTACTTAAGAGTAGTACAGGGGGAAGAGATTCAGCAGAGGGTAAAGTCATTTACTGAAATGTACTTTACCGCGCATTATCGGCGGCTTCTGAAGAGCAAGAAGTGGAGCTATCGAATGAACGCGCTGTATTCGATCTTAGAATATAGGATGGACACGCTCACCACAGAACTGGCGGAGATGATGGAGCGGCCCAAGCGTGTATCGAGTGAAGAGTATGCGCTGATGTGCAAAATAGTAGTAAGTACTCGTCACCCTGACTATTTATCCTATATCTTGCAGTCGCCTGCAGCGGTATCTCCTTCTGAATACCGCCAGCTGACGGCCATGATGTCAGATGTTCAGTTTCGAGAAACGATGAACCAGTTTGCCAACCTGCCTGCTGACTTTCAATACAGCTTAATCGACATGGTGAGTATTCAGATGAAGTATGAGTATATACCGATTCTGGAGAATCTCGTGTTTGATCAGCCTGATACGGATCAAGCAGAGCAGCGCATTCGAATACTCAAGGCCGTTGCCAATCTTGGCTACACGGACAATGTGATGCGCTATACCTCATTCGTCACGTCTCCTCAATGGGAAGAGCGCATGATGGTCGCCAAGCTGCTAGGTTCCGTAGGAACGTCGGAAGCTATGTCATATCTAGCTATGCTTATGAAGGATCCATCTTGGTGGGTTCGCAATCAAGCGGCTCAAGCGCTGTCGAGCTCCAAGGATGGGGAGCAGATCTTGGGTGAGCTAACGCAACTAGAATTCAACAGTTGAGGGTGAACAACCTATGATCGAAACGATTTGGCAAACTATTTTATATTTTTTCAGCATGTTCGTCGTGGTCTATACAATGGGTGTCAGCCTGTTTTATCTAGTCATGATTCTATTCGCGGCACTCTCTATGTTTAGAGAACACAAGCTGAACAGCTATCTTGCGCATAAAGAACTTAATGAGATTACGTATACCAAGCCGGTGTCTATCCTGATCCCAGCGTATAACGAAGAGTTAGGGGTTATAGGCAGCGTTCGATCTCTGCTGAGCTTAACCTATCCGCAGATCGAGGTCATTGTGATTAATGATGGCTCAACAGACAGCACGTTAGAGAAGATGGTGGATCATTTTCAGATGGTTCAGGTGAATCCAGAGATGAGACAGCTTCTTCATACGAAGCCTGTAAGAGCGGTGTATCAATCTGAACTGCTTCCGAATCTCTATATGATCGATAAAGAAAATGGCGGCAAAGCGGATTCGTTGAATGCCGGCATTAATCTTGCTCATTATTCGCATTTCTGTTCTATAGATGGGGATTCGATATTGGAGAGAGATTCATTGATCAAGGTCATGAAGCCTATTATTGATTCAAATGATGATGTTATAGCGTCAGGCGGGACGGTTAGAATCGCGAACGGCAGCGATATTCAGATGGGTGTCGTGCAAAATATTAAGCTTTCCAGCAAGCCGCTTGTCATTTATCAGATTGTCGAATATATAAGAGCCTTTTTAATTGGTAGAATTGGTTTGAGTCGACATAATTTGCTGTTGATCATTTCTGGCGCCTTTGGAGTGTTCTCGAAGGAATGGGTCGTGGAAGCAGGCGGATATTCCGCCAATACGCTCGGTGAAGATATGGAGCTGGTCGTTCGACTGCAGCGGATCATCAAGGAAAAGAAGCTGAATAAGCGTATTGTGTTTGTTCCTGATCCCGTATGTTGGACGGAAGCGCCGGAAACGATGCGCGATCTGCGAAGACAGCGCAATCGATGGCATCGCGGCTTGCTTGAGAGTCTATCGGCACACCGTAGGATGTTCCTTAATCCGCGTTACGGTCCTATAGGGATGGTGTCTATTCCGTATTTCTGGATCGTCGAGTTCTTGGGTCCCGTCGTTGAGCTTGGAGGGTATATATTCATTATTATTTCCTTTATCTTAGGGAACCTCTATTATGAGTTTGCGGTACTGCTGCTGCTCGTCCTGATCTTGTATGGCTCTATCATTTCACTGTTAGCGATGCAGCTGGAGCAGTGGAATCTACGCAAGTATTCGAGCTATAAGGATGTGCTGAAGCTTTATTTCTATTCATTGACTGAAATTATATGGTATCGCCCGCTAACTGTCATATGGAGGGTCGAGGGAATTATTCAATTCTTCTTCCGCAAGCGTTCTTGGGGTGAAATGAAACGAAAAGGACTGTCTTCATGAAAAATGTTGATCTGATCAATAAGAAGTGGGTTGTTATCCTAACGTTTGTCTTAGTCCTTCTGGTCTTAACTTCGCCGTTCTGGCTATGGTTCCTGAAGCCGTCAACTACACTGAACGTGCTCATCTTCGATAAGACGGTTCCAGACGATACCTATAGGCATCATAAGGGATTAACTTGGCTGTTGAACAACGAGAAGATCAAGCCCGAATCCGGTGAACCTTATAATCCGGCTTCCGATTATATCGGTATCAAGCTGTCTCAAGGCAATAGCTACAGTGTCGATAAGTTGCCGAGCAGCTTGGATGCGTACGATCTCATCTACTTAGCAGATATGTACGGGGTCGATGAGCAAGAGGTCAAGCCTCATAACGGGCTGCAGCAAGCGGAATATGAAGCGATCCGCGACCACCTGTTGAATAAGGGCGGAACCTTAATCGCGGAATATAATCTGTTCGGCCCATCCACCACTGCTGAAGTCAAGGAGAATATGTATACGCTGCTTAACGTACAGTGGACAGGCTGGACGGGAAGGTATACAAGCGATCTGGCAGGTGCGGATATCCCTGCCAAGGTGAAAACTCAATATGAGGAAGAGTCGGGCAAGCCTTGGTCCTATAGCGGGGAAGGCATCCTGCTGCTGAACGAATATCATGACGATGTTCTCGTATTGACGAAAGAAGATATTGAGGCAGAAGGCACGCCGGTTCAATTCTCGTACACGGACCAAGGCAGAGAGCAGTTAGGATTAACCGACGAAGTCGCTTATCGAGGCTGGTTTGATATTATGGAACCGGCAGAGCCGAAAGAAGTGCTGGCTACCTATAAGCTTGGAGTGACGGCTTCAGGCCAAGATAAGCTTAAAGAACGCTCTATTCCACTCGAGATTCCCGCCGTCATTCATCATCAGAATAATCGGTATGCGAGCTATTATTTCTGCGGGGATTACTTGAATCAGGGAGAGGTACCCGAATTGTATGAGAGCTTCTTCTACGCGGATCTCAAGAGGCTTCCTAACTGGCATGGTGAAGAAGATGAATTCTATTGGAAGGCTTACGTGCCACTGATGAAGGAGATTCTGCACAACGGACTTCATGTGCCTGAGGAGCCTGCTATAGTCGAGCATCAGACAGATAACGGCGTAACCTATAATGCCCGTTCGCAAGGCGATAAGCTTCAGATTCTCAAGGACGGTCAATGGGTAGACTTTACGGTGAAGGGCGTTAACATTGGCATGGGTAAGCCAGGCGTATTTCCTGGAGAAGCGGCGATTACTCGAGACGAGTATTACCGCTGGTTTCAGCAGATTGGCGCGATGAATGCCAACTCGATTCGGGTGTACACGCTGCAGCCTCCAGGATTCTATGAGGCCTTGTATGATTATAACCAGACAGCCGCTAATCCGTTGTACTTGTTCCATGGAGCGTGGGTGCTGGAAGAGGAATTGGTTGATACGCAGGATGCTTATTCGGATCAGGTCACCGAGCCATTCTACGAGGAGATCCGCAATGTAGTCGATGCGGTACATGGCAATGCGGTGATTGCGGAGCGAAAGGGACATGCTTCGGGTCAGTATAAGTACGATGTGTCGCCTTACTTGTTAGGGTGGATCATCGGAATTGAATGGGACCCGTTTGTGGTTCAGAACACGAATGCGAACCATAAACAAGCGAAGCAGCTTCAAGGCCAATATGTATATACCCAGGACGCCTCGCCGTTTGAGTTGTGGCTGGCGAATAGTATGGAATATACAGCTTCCTATGAAGCTGATCATTATAACCAGCAGCATCTTCTAAGCTTCACGAACTGGATTACGACCGATCTGTTAGACCATCCATCGGAAGCCGATGTGAGAGAGGACATGTCTGTTGTCGATCCGAACCATATCTACACGACGGATGTGCATTACCCGGGCTCCTTTGCTTCTTATCACATCTACCCTTATTATCCTGAATTCATGAACAATGAGTACCAGGATTATGTGGATCAGCGGGGGGAGAAAAATGCATATGCTGGGTATCTTCAAGCGCTCAAGGAAGTTCATCGGCTTCCAATCGTCGTAGCTGAATTCGGGATACCTGCATCGCGCGGAATCACGCACAGCAATCCGCAAGGCAAGGATCAAGGCGGTCATTCCGAGAAGGAGCAAGGTGAGCTGATTAAAGGGCTCTACGAAGATATTATCGCGGAGAACTATGCCGGAGGGATGATATTCGCGTGGCAGGACGAGTGGTTTAAACGAACCTGGAACACGATGGAGTATGACAATCCAGATCGTCGGCCATATTGGCCGAATATTCAGACCAATGAGCAATTCTTCGGCATCATGTCGTTTGATCCGGGAATCAATGAGGCTGTGATCAACATTGACGGACATACGGCGGATTGGGACGGTCTGAATCTGAGTCCGATCTATCAGGTGCCGGAGAACAGCAAGCAGAATCTGAAGCGGCTGTATATGACGAGTGACTCGGAGTATCTATATCTGCGGCTCGACTATGGGCAGTTGAATAAGGATAAGATCGATACGAAGATCATGCTGGATACGATTGATAACCAAGGCATCACGAAGCTGCCAGGCCAGAGCGGTCTCCATAATGAAGCGGGATTCGACTTCTATATTGACGTCAAGAGCTCGGATCAAGCCGAAATGTTCATCGACAGCTACTATGACAGCTATTATTACAGCTACGCGCATGAGCTCAACATCATACCGCAGGAAAGCTATGTGAAGCAGAAGGATAACGGCATCTATCATCCGATCCGTCTGCTCCTGCGTAACAAGCTGACGCTTGACGTTCCTGGCGGGGAGGATATCGTATATCCGCTTATGTCTTATACAACAGGCAAGTTGAAGCACGGGAACAGTGATGTGCGGTCAGAGGACTATGACTCGTTGACAGACTATGCGGTGAATGAGGAGCAAGGCGTACTGGAGATCCGCATTCCATGGTTGATGCTGAATGTGAAGGACCCAAGCAAGCATGAGATAATCGGCGATATGTGGGGTACAGGACAAGGAGTGAAGTCCAGTGCAACCACGGAGGGATTCCGACTTCTTGTCTTGAACGAGGGGGAGAATGGGAATACCGAACGTGTGGAGACGCTCCCTGTCATCCCGCAAGGGACGGCGGTTACTAGAGAGATGTTGAAGCCTTATTTCTGGGATGAATGGGATGTTCCGATCTATCACGAGCGGCTGAAGGATTCGTATTATATCATGCAGGATACCTTCTCGAAATACTGATGATTATACAAACAGAAAGCCCGTTTGAAGCCATATTCGGCTGCAAACGGGCTTTTTTAATGAGTGATTAGAACGTTTTCGCTGCTTGAGCTGCTGCATCTATACCGTTTTGAATAATCGCTTCTGCTCGATCCGGGAACTGGTTGTGGCTTTCCACGATAACCGTTGTCAGATTGCGAATGCCGAACTGCTTCATATTCTTCGACACGAAGTTAACCGCCATCTCGTTTGCCATAGCCTCGCCTTCGGAATAGTTCCCGCCGCGAGCGTTGAGCAGCGCGACTTTCTTATCTCCTGCCAGTCCGACTGGACCTTCCGGCGTATACTTGAACGTCTTGCCCGCTTGGTTCAAGTAGTCGATATACGTGTGCAGAACCGCAGGAACTGTCATGTTCCACAGCGGGAATGCAAACACAACCTTGTCTGCTGCAAGAAACTGATCGATGTAGCGGTTAGCGATATCGGCTTGCGCTTGTTCTTCAGCGGATAGCTCATAACCGTTAGCTGCTTTGAACAGGCCGTTGATCATCGTGACATCCATATAGGGCAGCTGCTCTGCGAACAGATCCAACTCGATAATGTTGTCGTTCGGATTCGATTGCTTATATTGATCCAAGAAAGTGTGATAAAGCTTCACACTGACGGATTGTTCGATAGGACGGTTGTTTGCTTTGACAAATAATACAGTAGACATTGTAGTTCCTCCCATTAAATGAAGTAATAGAGTAGGGTTAACATGAGAGAAACGAGCGATATATAAAACATTAGAAATGAGTATACTCACTATGATGTTGCTCTCTATGTTGATATACTGAGGATACACAGTATTTTTTGTTGTGTCAAGTAAAGATGACAGATGGAGCAGGCAAGCATTTTTCTTTCGGGTTAGAATTTGCATCCATTTCATAATCAGCTACAATAAGAAGTAAATTGCCAGAGCTTAACTATGGTTGAGGCCAGATGCCGAGTGTATAATATTGTGAGCATACACACTAAGAGCAAACTCGTCTATTGAAATGAGAATAGAAATAGTTTTCCCAACAGATCAAGGAGGAGTTTTATGCTTTCCACGACCGATCACCCGATACCGATTGACGTTATCCATGTACTGATCCGATCAGCCCACTACATTCAAAGAGAATTTGATGCGCAGTTGTCTGCATTCAACATGCCTTACCAGATTACAGGCCCTAGATTGCGCTTGTTATCCGTTGTATCCGAATCTGGCAAGATCCGCATGAATGAATTGGCAGCCAAGCTGGGGATCAAGGCTCGTACCGTTACGGATTTCGTCGATGCGCTTGAACGCGAGAACCTTCTTGTACGTATCCCTGACCCAACGGATCGCCGAGCAACACTTATCCAACTGACGGAGCTTGCGGAAACGAACCTGAATCAGGTTCTAACCTATCAGGCGGAGATCGCAGATAAATTGCTGGGCAATCTATCTCAAGATCAGCGCAAGCAGTTTCTTGATCTTCTGCTCCAGCTCATTGCCAATAAGGATATGTCAAGTACATGTGATGGTCAATTAAAGTAAGGATGGTGCGATGTCGTGATTAACGTTAGAAATCATGACTCCCCATCTTTCCAGCCTGATACTCTTTAAACGCTTGGATAATCTCTTCACGAGTGTTCATGACAAATGGCCCATGCATATAAACCGGTTCATCAATCGGTTCGCCGCTTAAGATGATTACAAGTGCATCATCGGTCAGCCCCTCGATTGCAATCTCTCCAGCAGCATTTCCGAACAGCACGAAGTCGCTCTCTTTAGCTATGTGCGATTCATTGATCTTGACGCTTCCTCTAAGCACTAGTGCCGCAGTATTGAAGGAAGCCGGAAGCTCGAATTGCGCTTTACCATTGGTATTAAAGTCGATATCAAACAGGTGTATTGGCGTAAAGGTCTTAGCTGGTCCGCTGATACCATTGTAATCTCCTGCAATGATGCGCACAGTTCCACCGTTATCGGGAAGCTCGACTCTGCCCATATCCTCTTTCAAGAGCGCTTGATAGCGAGGTGGATGATTCTTGTGTGCCGCAGGGAGATTGACCCATAGTTGGATGAAATGGAATGTACCTCCGCGCTTGGAGAATTCCTTCTCATGGTACTCCTTGTGCAGAAGCCCCGAACCTGCTGTCATCCATTGTACATCCCCAGGTCCTATAATCCCGTGGTTGCCGAAGCTGTCGTTATGCTCGACAGAGCCCTCATAAGCGATGGATACCGTCTCGAAGCCTTTATGCGGATGAGCTCCAACACCCTTCACTTGATCGCTTGGCGGAAATACAAACGGCGAGTTATAGTCCAACAGGATAAACGGACTCATCTGGTGCGCAAAGTTATTCCCTGACGGAAAGTAGTTGGAGACGCGAAACCCATCCCCTACCATGTTGAATGGCGCCCCTCTATATATCCCCTCGATCTTTCTAAATGTGTTTGTCATAGGCTTACGCTCCTTCTGACATAATGTTAGCAACTTAATTCTTTAAATAAAGTATCTTGAATTAAAGATAATATATCAAGCGATTTTTGTCAACACCATATTGCTCGGCAGTTGATCCATCCCTATCGATGTATTGAATCCGTCATAAGAGAAGGAGCCCAAGGATTACCCTGGACTCCTCCTTTAAATATTTGAAAAGTTGCTATTACAACTGCGCGCACAACGACTGCACAATTAAACTTACGGTTGCGACAGAGAACCATACGCTAAGTCCAAATATCAAAGGCCGAACCCCGGTCTTAAGCATCGCTTTCAAGTTTGCGCTTAGGCCGATTGCGGTTAATGCCATCACAATCATGAACTTGGAGGCCTCTCCCGTGAATGCGAGTACCGACTCGCTGAACAATCCTAAAGTATTCATGAGCGAGGCGACTAGAAACCAAACGATAAACCATGGGAACACTTTGGACAGTTTATAGGTCTCTGAATTACCTTCGACTTGCTGTTGTTTCTTCTTCTTTCTCGCATAGTACATAGCTAGGAAGAACGTGATCGGAATAATAAAGGTCGTTCTGACCAGCTTCACGATCGTTGCGTAATCGCCTGCTTCATTACTGTATAAGTAGCCAGCAGCGACGACAGAAGACGTATCGTTGATAGCCGTGCCTGCCCATAACCCGAATCCCGTATCGGATAACCCGAGCAGATGTCCGATAAACGGAAACAACAGTACAGCAGCTATATTGAACATGAAAATGGTAGATATCGAATACGCAATTTCTGTCTCTTCAGCTTCTATAACTGGAGATGTAGCTGCGATTGCCGAACCGCCGCATATGGCTGTGCCTACCCCGATCAGGATCTTTAGTCGAGAAGGAATGTTAAGAAGCTTGCCGAAGAAATAAGCCGCCAGGAATGCCGCCAACAAGCTGGACAGCAGTACAGCTAACGATTCTACGCCTGTGCTCCAGACGCTGGCTAAGCTTAAGTTGCATCCGATGATAATAACGGACCATTGCAGTATTTTTTTGGAGCTGAACTTTACCCCGTTTAACGTACTCTGTGGCTTTCCTACCGTATTGTTCAGTAGAAGACCGAATAATAGACCGAATACAGGACCTCCTACGATAGGAAAATATGTACCTAGAACAACCGCAATGATGGAAATAGCAAGTACAAGCCCGAGCCCGGGAGCCAATCTTTTCAATGTGATCATGGTGGTGAGTCCCCTCAATTATTATGAATATTTATACAAACGATCAGCTTTCATAATAAGAGAAACCCATATGAAACACCAATACGAATTCCTGATACTTAGCATAAGAAATCATAATAGTAGAAAAGAGTGTGATGCGCCTTCCATATCAAGTGCTGAATGCTTTGGAAGCAGGGAATGCGGTCTTTATAGCGAATTTCCAATAATACCATGGCTAATGTTTACAGGATTTAAAGGATGGTGCTGATCATGAACTTGAAAGAGGCTCGTCAGTTAACAGGGCTCTCCGAGCATACGATTCGATTCTATGTGGAAAACGGACTTATTCATCCGAAGATAGAGATCCAAAACGGCAGGGAGTATCAGGAATATTCTGAACAGGATGTTGAGAATCTGAAAGCCATCATGACTCTTAGAAAGATGCTGTTCTCAATTGCTGATATTCAGGACATGCAGCAGCACCCCGAAAAGATAGAGGACGTCTGCTATAAACATTGCTGTGCATTGAACGAGGAGGTTGCTCTCCGACAGAAGATATTGGCTGTGCATGATCGATTAGATTATTCTATGGTGAGTGACATCCACACGCTGGCGATGAACTTTACGGGTGAAGTAGAAGATATGCCGCTTCCAGTCACGGATATGGAGCCGAACCTCGGAAGGGATCAGAATATCGGAATAGGGCCGAATTTCGGAAAGTTTGACCCTGAGACGGAAGAAGAAAAAGCAGACGCTTATATGAAATTCAGAGTGAAGCAAGCTAAAGAAGACAGTATAAATGATCGGGTGCAGATCTTCTGGAGACCGATGAAGTGGATATTGGCTGCTCTATTGAGTATTGGATTGGTGATGTCAGTGTTGATCGGCATATCCGCCATTCCTGAGACGATCCATGCAGAATACCCTGCGGTACAATATCGAGCAAATGATGCCAGCTATATGGAACGAACGAAGATTAAGGTCGATGGCAAGCTCTATACGAGATGGTTCTCTGATCCTCGATTCAAAGGCACGTTCGTCATTGAGCAATATCCGTATACGAAGGAATATCAGTTGGTTAATATTGTGTTCTACGATGACATCAGAAACGGCTGGGGATATTTGATCTACAGTTCCTTTTCCAATGGTAGACCAATCCTAGAATCCCTGGGAAGCATATGGATAGATAAGCATATGGGAAAAATAAATATTCAGGTATTTGAGCCGATTAGTGGGGATGCCAAGACAACGAAGGATTTGATCATATCCGCTCCTGCCGAGACGCGGGAAGAGGCGATAGCTATCACGGAACAGCTAAGTAAATATGGGACTCCGATGGAATAGAGAAAGAGGGATGCAGCATGCTGATAAGAGAACTGGAAGAAAGAGATAACAAACAAATAGAGGATGTTATTAGAACCTGTCTCAAGGAATTCGGCGGGGACCGGGAAGGCTTGGCTTGGGCGGATCCACTGTTGGGCAGACTATCGGAGGTCTATCAGGCGGATAATGCAAAGTATTGGGTCGTTGAGCAGGACGGGAAGATCGTTGGAGGCTGCGGCATTGGACCAGTAGACAATCTGGCAGGGATCTGCGAGCTGCAGAAGATGTACTGCTTGCCAGAGACGAGAGGTACGGGAATCGCTCATAAGCTTATGGCGACAGCACTGGAGTTTGCGGGTCAGCATTATAACCAGTGCTATATTGAAACGTTAAGCAATATGGAGGCGGCTAATAGGTTCTACCGAAAGTATGGCTTCACATCCTTAGATAAGCCGATAGGCGACACAGGCCATTTTTCGTGCGATGTATGGTACCTCAAGGATCTCAAAACGGATCAATTATGATTAAAGGTGTAATTGGTGGAAGTAGAGTTATAGAAAGGAAATGTTATCGAAATGTCTTATTTACCTATGTGACAATAAGAACAACTGCGTATATGATTGGATTAGAGGCTCTGGATAAATTCGACAGCTGCATCATTCTGTATAAACGGAGGGGTAAGCTTGTTCTATCAGATATGTTCCATTGAAGAGTTAACAGCTCTGCAAGTTGAGAATCTGAAGGACGGAGATGTGGCTATGATGCTTGGATATGATAGGCCTGGCGACATTTCTATGCAGATGCTGTGGAAGGCAGGCTGCGTTCTACCCCACAATGGCGGAACCGTAATCGCGTCGGCGCAAGGTGGGGAGTCTGGAAGATGGTTGCTTATCCATAACGGTGTATGCGACTTCAGAGTCTTCGGCGTATTCGGACCTGATACGCCAGCTGATGATGCACTGGAGGCGATGGTGAACGACCCTGCAATTAAGAGAATCGAGGCGTTTACGGATCTGAGATTTGTTAAGCGTCACAAGTTTACTAGAAGCAATCTCGAGCTCGACTTTCATGACTTCAATATGACAACCGATGGAATTGAGCCTGCTCAGCACAATGACCCTTTCGGAGCCGTGATGCACTTCATCGGCAAGCCGACGGGAGACGAGCAGCAGCTCGCGCTGACCGAACCTCTATCGGAGCTGTACGATATATTTGAAGTAGAAGACAGTAGTGCCTTTCAGCTGTATGACTGGTGGATCGTGTCGGTGAACAATCACATAGGCAGGGAAGAAAAAGAGATTGATAAGATGCTGATGGTAACCGAGATTATCGATGCTACCCATGTACGGTTTAACTACAAGATGGGGTGGCCGCTGGAACAGGGGCGAGTGCTCACTTATCGCAAGGTAAAGCCAGTTGAGAAGGTGAACGTTCGCAACATGGTGTTCTGGGGCAATCACGGCGGGGAAGACAAAGGGGCGCAACCGCTTGCGTTCGAATACGCAGTGGACTGCAATGCCTTCGGTCTGCATGCCTACCATACCTATTGGCCTGTTCTGATGCGACGGCATAATACGTACTTCGTAACCGAGAAGTGCTCGCTAACCAACCCTGTGGAGGTAGTTGTTGGCGGAACGGGCTATCTGACGCAGCAGATACACTGCCTATACGGCAAAGTGCGCGACTGCGCAGCAAGCAACTCACGCCACTTGAACGACTTTACTGGCAGCGCTTACTGCATGGTGGAGAATTGTCACGCCGATGGCGACTTCCATGGCGCTTTTGTAACACATGGCCAGTTCGAACATGACTTAACTTATATCGGCAATTCAGGTCTGATCTCATTTGCGAACAGTGGATTCACATGGGGAGACAGCGCGAAGCGAATAACGGTGAAGCGTCATTCGGGATCTTGGTTCATTGCCCACGCTAAGGTAACGGATCTGACTCTGGAAGATGTGTACATAACGAAGACGGAGAAATATCCGCAAGAAGGCACGATGCTGATTAACGCTGACGGTGTTCAAGTTCGCGGGTGTACCGCGGATAAGTTGGTATTTACTCAACGCAGCTCGCGCTCGGAGCGTCCTAACGTTGTCCAAGATTGTCACTTCAGAAATGGAATTGAGATTGTTCGTGAAGGGGATAGAGCTGTGACTTCAAAGATTAACATTCGCGACGAAATGTAGAAAGGTGGCAATATCATGGCAAGCGTCAAGATTCTAGTGACGATACCGAAAGGTCATATCTTTAATACTTTTTTTAGTGATGAGTTAATGTGGAAGCTGGAGGAGATTGGCGAAGTTGTCTGGAATGAAGGCGGTGACCAGTTCACCAAGGAGCAGCTATGCGCCAATCTGAAGGATGTTGATATATGTGTGACCGGTTGGGGAACACCGATATTCGATGAAGAGGTACTCCGTCATGCGAACAAACTGCGTTTGGTCGCTCACACCGGGGGCTCTGTAAGGCCTTATGTAACGGATGAAGCGTATGGACAAGGCATTCGCGCCACAAGCGGCAACCTCGTGTTTGCGGAGTCGGTTGCGGAGAGCGTCATTGCTTACGCACTTGCTTCCTTGCGGGATATTCCTCGTTATTCAAGTGAGTTGAAGCAGGGAATCTGGCCTGATAACTTCAATAATAAAGGGCTGCTTGACAAGACGATCGGTATCGTAGGCTACGGTATGATATCCAAGTTCGTTATCGAGATGCTTAAACCGTTCCATGCCAATATTAAAGTATTCTCCAGACATATCGCCGAGGAGGAGCTTGTTAAACATAACATGCAGAAAGCGGATCTTCCCGAGATCTTCTCAACCTGCGATATCGTATCCATTCATAGCGGGAATACGAAAGAGAATTATCATCTCATTACCGAGGACTTGATGAATAGGATGCCGGACGGCTCTCTCCTTATTAACACAGCACGCGGTGCTATCATTGATGAAGAAGCCATGTGCAGAGTGCTGGAGAAAGGCAAGATCAAGGCTGTGCTTGACGTATTCGAAGTCGAGCCGCTGCCTCCAGGTCATAAGCTGATGGAGCTGGACAATGCCATCTTAATGCCTCATATGGGTGGACCTACCATCGATCGTCGCTTGATCGTGACTCGGACGCTCATTGAAGATATGAAGAGCTTCTTGAATGGCGAACCGATGAAGGGTGAGATTAGTCGCGCATATGCCAGCAAGATGTCAGTCAGTTAGCATCAGCGCATGAGTTGAACAACGAGTGATGGTAAGCTTCATATAGAATTGCAAACATTCATGAATAACACAGTAGTCTAGGAGAGGAGTTCCTTTTCCTTGGATTACTGTTCTTCTATATTTAAATCGTATGGATGGAGGTTTACACATGGAAATGTTCGTTAAGGGCTCCCGAGAGGATGCTCTGAATATAGTGGACTTTGCGGATTATATCTTCAGTGCTTCCTCAGGCCCGCATAACTTCGCGCAGTTGATTCCGAAGCTGTATGGGGATGGTCAGGATACACAGCAGTATCACTATCTGGTGAAAGAGGACGGCAAGATCAGAGCGATGGTCTGCGTGCTCCCCGTAACCTTTAACGTAGCAGGCATAGAGTTGAAAGCAGGCTGTGTGGGTACAGTGTCCGCCCATCCGCGTGCGCGGGGCAAGGGCTACATGAATAAGCTGCTCAACATGGCGCTGGACGACATGAAGGCACAGGGATATGCTATCAGCATGTTGGGGGGACAACGTCAGCGGTACGAATATTTCGGCTATGAACCAGCAGGAGTGAAGCTGGACTTCACGCTGACTGCCGATAATATTCGTCACAAGTACAGCGGGCTGGATGCCAGCGCGGTACAGTTCGAGCCATTGTCCGACGTGTCTCCATGGTTGGACGCGGCATACGCATTATATGAGCAGGGCATCGTCAGTGGAGCCAGAAGCAAGGAGCAGTTCGTGACGATCCTGCAGACTTGGAACTCAAGTCCATACGCCATCCTGCGCGACGGAGCATTCGCAGGGTATGTGGCCTTGTCGAAGACGGGCGGAGCTATCCAAGAGATTGAGCTGCTCGAGCAGTCGAGCCTGCCAGTGGTAAGTAAAGCGTTGGCAGCCAAGTTTGGGCTGAATTCGCTACATTTCACCCTGCCGGCTTATGATCGGGAGAAGCTCGCGATCTTGGGCGATGTGTCCGACATGTATTCGGTCGGTCATCATCAAAGCTATAATGTGATGAATTTTTCCGCTGTTATTGAAGCGTTTATGAAGTGCAAGGCGTCTTACACGACGCTGCAAGACGGCAAGTTCACGCTGCGCATAGAAGGCTGTGAAACGGTGGAAGTCATCGTGAACAGCAACCAGATCACCGTGAACCGCCACGAAGAGCATACTGCGGATATTACAGCGGATGTGAGCATGTCGAAGCGGGAAGCAATCGCATTCCTATTCTCTCCGCTCAGCACGTATTCCGAGTGGATGCCATCCGCTGTTCAGAGCCAATGCCCGCAGGGCTGGTTCCCGCTGCCGCTGTACGCGCCAGTACTGGATTGCTGTTAGGCAAGCACTGCAATATATATTTCTCACCACGGAACTCATGTACCCCACTATAACGGGGTACATGAGCCGTTACTCTCCAGGTGTTATTCCTTCTAATCCATTTTCACATACCCATACATAAGAACGAAAAATACTTTACCTCCATCTTCATATTAGGCGTAAAATAGAAATATAGGACAAAAATGAAAATTACTTAGACACTGTTGGATGCTGTTTGGCTTTCTAGGGATCAACTTGTTGTTGGTGTGCAATGGCTCGAAAACGTATCGATAAAATGTTGAGCGCTCTTGGAGAGATATCGATCCTTCAGCCAAACAATGCCTACCTCGGATTCAAAGTCGGTGTTGGTTATATCGTACATCTTAATATTCGACAGCGAGAAGGAGGACATCACGGACTTCGGCAGAATCGTCACGCCTATGCCTGCTGCTACAAAGGCTAAGATGATCGCTACGCTTGAGCATTCGCACAGAACTGGGGGCTCGAAGCCATGCTTCTTGAACTCACTCATCACCTTTTCGTGCATCCACTTGGTTAGATCGGTCTTCAAGGATAGGAAAGGATACTGCGCCAGTTCATGAATGCTCATCGATTGCTGGTCGGGGATCGAATTCCACTGACTTGGAAGCAGAGCGACGAAAGGATCAGACGGCAGTCTAACAATTGAATAACGCTCTGGATTAACTGTGGCTTCGAATGGAAGTCGAGTGATGATGAATTCGATCTTGCGCCGCTCCATCTGCTCGCTAAGAAGAAAGTGGTCGCCTTCTTGTATCTTGTACGTAACTTGAGGGTACTTCTCTTGGAACTGTTTAATGGCTTGCGGCAGGAGAGAAATGCAGGAAACGACCGATCCTATAGCCAGAACGCCATGAATGCCCTCATCCAGCTCTTTGACTTCTTTGATAGTTTCGTTAAACTGTAATAAGAGGGCTTCAGCCCTTTGACGCAATAATTCACCAGCGTGTGTGAGCTTAAGCCGTTTGCCGCTTCGATCGAACAAGCTTACACCCAGCTCTTGCTCCATCAGCTTTAGCTGGCGGCTTAGTGGAGGCTGTTCCATATTTAATAGCTTGGCCGCGCTTGTAACTTGTCCTTCATCAGCAACCGTGAGAAAATAACGGAGTTGTCGCATATCCATCCGATATGTTCACCTCAATAATACCTTAGATATATGTTTAGAATATAAAACAGATATTTTAAATATATTAAGGGATTTGCTATTATTCAATTAATAAATTTACAGGTAAAGGAAAGGTGTTCAAGATGACGCAGCAAATTACAGTTGAGCTTTCGACAAACAAGAAGCAGAAGCCGGATTCTGAGAAGCTCGGTTTCGGTAAGTACTACACTGACCATATGTTTATTATGGATTATGATGCTGGTGAAGGTTGGCATCATCCACGAATCGTACCTTATCAACCGATATCGGTTGACCCTGCGGCTAAGATCTTCCACTATGGTCAGAGTGTATTTGAAGGGTTGAAGGCTTATCGGACAGAGGATGGACGTGTCTTGTTGTTCCGTCCGCAGCAGAATTTCAAGCGTCTTAATCTTTCCAACAACCGCCTAAGCATTCCTCAGCTGGATGAGAAGCTGGTATTGGATGGGTTGAAGCAGCTGGTTGAGGTTGATCAAGAGTGGATTCCGTCTGCTGCAGGCACATCACTCTATATTCGTCCGTTCATCGTGGCGACTGAGCCCGCGCTTGGCGTAGCACCTTCCCGCCAGTACAAGTTCATGATCATTCTGTCGCCGGTAGGATCCTACTATGCTGAAGGCATTAATCCCGTCTCGATTCATGTTGAGTCGGAATATGTTCGCGCAGTTAAGGGCGGCGTCGGCAGTGCGAAGACAGCAGGCAACTATGCTGCAGGTTTGAAGGCGCAGGAGGAAGCTTCGGAGAAGGGCTATTCTCAGGTGCTCTGGCTGGACGGCGTTCACCGCAAATATATTGAAGAAGTAGGCAGCATGAACGTGTTCTTCAAGATTGGCGGCAAGGTAATCACGCCTGAGCTGAACGGAAGCATCCTGGCAGGTATTACGAGAGATTCGGTTATCCAATTGCTGAAGCATTGGAATATCCCTGTTGAAGAGCGTAGAATATCGATTGATGAGCTGGTTGAAGCGCAGCATAACGGTACGCTCGAAGAAGCGTTCGGCACGGGGACGGCGGCTGTGATCTCGCCGGTTGGCGAGCTGTACTACCATGACGAGAAGCTTGTCATTGGCGGAGGCTCGACGGGCGAGGTGTCCAAGAAGCTGTATGATGCGGTGACGGGTATCCAGAGCGGCAAGGTCGAAGATTCATTTGGCTGGACGGTTCAAGTATAATCGATCATATCGATCGTTATAGCAAATTCTATGTATGGAGCTGGCTCCTTTCGCGCAGTTGCAGTGAGAGGGGCTGGCTTTTCATTTTATAAGATAGGGCTTGAGTGGTTAAGGTGTATAATAGTACGTAATGTGACGGAAGGGATGAGAACATGCTGAACATTAAAGAATACAGCGTTGAACCTATAAGAGATCCATTCGGAATCTTATCCGGTGAGCGCTATGAGTTTGTACTTGATCTGGATGTACCAGAGGAAGATGAGTTGTACTCGGAGAACGGCGTATTTATTAGAGCGATCTTCATGGTGGATGGTGAAGTGTCGCGCATCGCGAAGTACGATTTCTATGAGGGATCGACGAATGAGTATCTTGATTTCGATATGGAGCCGGAAGAGGAAGAGGCTGTAGCTGCATTCTGCAAGGAGCATTTGCCGGAATAGAGGGCTTAGCTTGGCTGGCTGACGAAGTCGCTGCTTTGCTGCTCTGTGCGGCAGGGTGGCGGCTATTTTTTGATATGTGAATTAATTGACTTGTAGCCTGTGCGAGTATGGGTGATCGTGCATCGGAAAATGAATGAAAATTCCCTTTAGCTCGCCTTCCGAGCTGCGCCAACTCGTAGTCATGCTCCTGTAAGACGGTAATTACCCGTTATCGTGTCTCACGGCATGGATTCTCGCTCTGTAACTGGCAAAATCCCCGTTAGCGCACCTTCCGAGCCGCACCAACTCGTAGTCATGCTTCTGTAAGACGGTAATTCCCCGTTATCGTGTCTCACGACATGAATACTCGCTCTGTAACTGGCTAAATCCCCGTTAACTCATTTACCAGGCCGCGCCGACTCGAAAAGGGCACGAGCTTGTGGTGCTTGTCGTGTGCAGCGTAAATAAGAAGATAGCCCATACTCCTGAGAAGTGTAGTATGGGCTTGGTCATGTCATGCTGGACGTATGCTGTTGTGAATGGTTATGCAAGCTGCATCGTCGTGATGCATGTATTATCCTGTTCAAATGTTGAAATTTCTGACTCCGACGTTTTTCCATCATGGGTGATCTTTACTTTGAGTTCTTTATCGCGCGGGATCCATAGGTCAATAAATCCATTGGGTTGCGATTGGATCGTTTGATCTAGTACCACATTTCCGTCAGCGTCTTCAATGTACACATCGAATTGTTCGTTCGCCATTTCACCACGGCAAGAGACCAAGTTGTGGATCGCACAAGGGTGCGTTTCATTTACGTATGGAGCGATAGAAACGAAAAATTCATCATCAGGCAAAGCATAGGTCGTTTCTTTTGGATCTTGTTGAACTACCTTGAGTTCCTTGGATGTAATAGAAGCCGTTTTGGCTGTGCTATTGCCTGAGCTGAAGTCCTGTACCATCTGCTTAATGTCACTTGACGCGACTTTGCTCGTTCCTTCTTGTCCAACAGATGCTGTAAACAAATAAGCCCCAAGCGCAACGACAACAACCCCAGTAACTCCAATGATTAGCTTTTTCATCAATTATCCCTGCCTTGTTGAATAATAGTTGATTCAATTCGTTTTCGATAATCTTCCAGCTAGTCGAATAATAGCATGCAATCCTATAAATTTTAAGTATATAATCTCACATATTATATTAACAGTAATTGTATGCTGTTGCGGTATCATGATACACCTGTTCACTAAGAGATTAGACGCTTCATGTTATGGTAATATGGATGTATACTTTTGCGGGGGACGGTATATGTTCAAGAAAATAAGCCTAGCAATCTTCTATATAGGTGTCGCCTATCTTATATACATATATGGGGATGTCATCTTATCCTGGGTTCGGGAATCAGACCATGTAGGCATCGTGATCGCTATCGCGACGTTGCTGGCGTTATTTCCGATCGTTCCCTATCCTCTAGTTGGCGGAGTGATCGGGGCTGCATACGGTCCTGCGTTAGGTGCTTTCATCATCTGGTCGGGTTCAGCGGCTGCTTCGCTCTTAATTTTCCTATTGGTTCGCTATGGGTATCAAGAATGGGGCGACAAGATTCTGCACAGTCACAAGAGCATAGACAAAGTAACGGTATTGTTCGAAAAAAATGCGTTCGTGACGATCCTGTTCTCCCGACTCCTTCCATTCATTCCTTCAATTATGATTAACACGTATTCCGCATTAAGCCGTGTTTCCTTTACGTCATACGCCATTGCTTCTTTGATCGGCAAAGCTCCGTTGATGCTGCTGTTTGCTGTGGTCGGCGACAATCTGATGACCAACCCGCGAAATAGTATGATCACGATCGGTACTTATGCTGTATTTCTTGCTGTGACGTTAGGCCTGCATCAGCTCTGGAAACGCAGTCAGGCGTCAAACAAGGATAAGCTGGAGACGATATAGCTCTGTGGGAGCAAATATGGAGCTTCGAATATAGCATTCTATAATCGTATAGTCCCACAAAAAGAAAGATATGGTAGATAAGCGTCGCATTTCAAGGTATGATGTATAGTATATATGGGTAATTTTGCATATCCAATAAATACATCGAGTGAGGTGCTAGGAGATCCATGGGCAGAATGGAATGGAAGCGCTTTAAGAGAATGATAAGTATGGTCCTTGTTGGGGTGCTAATAGGCTCATTATTAGGGCCGGTAGGAGCAGTGCGGGCTGAAGAGCAGATTGAACTGTCAGAGCTGATCCAGCAGCAGGAGCAGGATCAAGCAATTGAGCAAGTAGAGCCTCAGGTTCAGGCTGAGGCGGGTACGAACAGTAAGTCGCAGGGGCCGGCTAGCATAGATCTGGGGGCGTTGGAGGGGTACACTGCTGGTGGAACACAGTTTGCTATCTATGATCAACAATCTGTTATCGCTCCGCAATACAGAGACGGAACGGATCTAAGCTCGGTCGTTGTAGATACCTATGGCACATACGATGTGCTTCGGCAGACGATGTACAGTCAACAGTCTGATCCCTATGGAAATGTTGTATTTCTTGATGTCAAAGAGCTCAAAGGTTGGGAACTGGCTAATCTTACAGAGTGGAAGACTGAGGATCAATCAAACTTCAAGCTTACCTTAGCAGACGAAGTGCGCAATCAAGGCGGGGATGTATACTATCAATACTTAGACAAGTCAGGACAAGCCAAATACATCATGAATACTCAATATTATAACAATAATTCAGTTTCAGCCGTACTTACGCCGCTACCTGAATTGAAAGCTACCTGGATTAAGCAGCTTGATGGGCCGCTGTTCTTATCAGAACAGATAAATATGAAGGGTAATCCGATAATCGACTTTTCAAAGGGTAGAGCCAATGCTGTAAAATTGAAAATTAATGATAAGACGTCAATCCAAATAGCATCGAATGAGGTGTACAGGCACTCGAACAGTAATACAGATAGTATGTCGTTATTCGTCAGCGATCATAATCGTCCGACTAATAATGAGATCTTAGTTACTAAAGGCTCATATCATGTCGTGCTTAATGATCAAACAATAGGCGCTGGTAATAAGAGCTACTTTGCTAAGTGGGAGTCTAGGGGATTCCATATCCAGAATGACATGCATTTTGAGAAAATAGTGCCTGACAAACTCCAAGTGCAAACCACACTTAACTTAGGCACCCCATATTCCTTTATTAAACCAGATATAACTTATGGGTCGTTCAATTTAACCTATTTTGAACATTCAGGCGACGGCTCTCCTTTCAAGGTAGAACTGATCCAGAAGGGTAAAGTGGTTCACTCTTGGAATAGTGGTTTCTTACCACTGATTCAGTTAGATGTTAATGCCTATCTGGAGAGCGGAGACTATACCTTAAAGTATACGTTTAACTATCCTGGTGCTGAGCCGATATCAACGGAGTACAGCTTCACCAGCACTCATCCGGATAAAGTTCTTAATGGCTACCTCATCACTGCAGAGGACCGCGCAGGGAATAAGCTGTCTAACGGCGAGGTTGCCATTTACCAGAATACTTCCAACTATGATTACGATGATTATGAGCCTTCATACAGACTCCTATATCGGACAACAATTGACAATGGAGAAGCATTTATTCCTAATGCTTACCTTATGAACGGGCAGACATATATCGTTAAGGTCAGCGGTACGGATGCAGATAAGACGCCAATCCTATATATCAAGAAAATGATAGTCCAAAAAGACTCGGATATGCACTTTGACAGTGAACAACTTCGACAGATTCAGATAGAGGTCGATGCTGCACTTCAAGTCAACTGGTCATCGTATGTTGATATAACCTTTATATCTGATGACGTGTATCTGCCGTTGAAGGAAGGCAAAAGCAACATCTTGCTGGCAACCAACATTCCCGTAAAGGTTGCAGCTACAGGGGTCGATAAGTTAAACGCTGAAGGGTACGCACTATATAAGCGAATTGAGCCAAATTATGAAGGCACGATCAAGCTGCATCAAGACAACGCTGTTATTACTTTGCCACAGGTATGGAAGCCGGATCAACCCAAATTCAGTATACATAGATATCCCCCTTACTATGAAGCAGAGAGTCTTCATGTAATACAGCAGAAGGAAAAGCTGATGACCAGCTGGTCTCTTAAGAAGAATGGCTATATTTATCAGTTCGAACAGTATATTACCCCTGATACAGCTACTATCGAGCTTCCATTCGATAAGAGTTTTATAGGGAATGCTGTTACTGTTATTGAAGGTTTTGCATTCATTACTTATGAGAATAGTCAGTCCAATCTGAGGCTTCATGATATCGCTCATGAGGCTGGGACCACTACAACGCAATACACATATCAGTTGTATGAACTAGAGGGTAAACCAATCGGACAGCCTATCGTAACGAATCAACTCGATGAATTCCCATTGCCGGATGGTCTACAACCAGGTAAATATAGACTGAAGCTGCTGAGTACGAATCTGCCAGCAGGTGTCGTTGATCTCGTGATGGATACTGATTTCCTTGTCAGTCGGTTGGTACATGAAAAGACTAAAATCGACAAAAAGCTCCCGATCGAATTGCCAAAGCAGATAACGGATTCTTATATGATGCCAGTACAAGCCCACTTGACAGAGTGGGAAGAAGTAAGTGAAGGTCAATATCGAGATGGCGATCGATATTATCTTATTCCTGCGGAGGGACAACTCTGGATATCTGCGCTTATTAATCCCAAAGGAACCTATGTACTAAGTTTGTTGGCTAATGACTTGGATTCAGAAGCTTATGTCCGGCAATTGATCCTATCCGGAGAGGAACTGCTTCAGCTGGACAAGATTCCTCTATCTGAGCATCAGGGCAATATTCAGGTAGTGGATGATGCCCCTACTGGAACAGGCCGAATATCTATTACGACATTTGATACACACTCAATGCTTCATGGGCAAGAGTATTTTGTAAATCGATTTGATCCGAACAAAAGCCTTACCATATACGGGGATGTCGGAAGTGTACTTCTCCAAAATAGGAATATAAATTCTGAGGGGGAGGCTATCTATCTTAGCCAGAAGATAGATGGGGCGACCGGAGATGTAAGTGTTAGTATGAAGGATTGGGTCGCAGCGGCTGTGCCTATCACGATTAATGCGTCTGTGGCTTCATCACCCTATGTATCACGAGTCGAGTTTAAAAATGCTGATCAAGTACAACCGCTTTTTGATAGCAATTTATATCAAGTTGCTAATCAATCCATTAATAAAATCCTAGTAACACCAGGTCAATATGATATCTACATGGAAACTTTCGATCTAAAGGCCAACGAAACTCCGTGGATTCAGACTTGGAAGAAAGAAGATGTTGAAGTTAAAGCTCCAATGTCTTTGATTAATACGGCTAGGTTAGATAAGAAGAAACTGTCGAATGTTTCGTACAAATCATATGGTAATGTCGCTACCATTACAGGAGATGTACAATTAAATAGCGGAGATTGGAGCTTGGTTAGAGTAATCGCGGCACAAGAGCATCAAATGTTTACGATCAACAGCAACCAAGTACAGCGCCCGTATGATGGCCAATTCACAAACGGCAAGGTAGTTGGACCGACAGTATACGTAAAGAATGAGGCAGGAACGACGCTGAGAGCGACAACTACGAATGACGGTTTAAATTTAAAATCATATCAACATAGCATCGATCCCTTGGAGCCTGGAAATTATAAATTGGAATGGAATCTCCCAATTGGACCTCTGGAATCCATCGTACTTATTGAGTCGTTTAGAGTTACGAAGGAGGGAGAATCAGGTGGCGGTGAGAACCCAGAAACACCTGGTGGAGGTGGTGGCGGATTCGGAATACCGAACATCCCTTCCAATGCCACTACGCAGAAGGTTGATGCGGATGCCATGAAACAGAGCGCTGACGGTACACTGTCAGTGGATGTTTCTGGCGCTGGCATAACGGAAGTGGTGCTGTCAAAGGACGCTGTGAAGAAAGCAGCGGACAAGGGCTTTACGCTTAATGCCGCATTCGGTTCTGTAAAGCTGGATGCAGCGATGCTTGCTGAATGGCAAGCCGTAGATAAAGACGGAGAGCTTATCCTTCGCTTCACATACCCAGCTGCAAGCGATGCACAGAACGCAGCGTTGGCATATGGCAAGAAGCAGTATGCAGATGTGACAGCAGCAAGTGTGTTGGTCGGCATCCATCTGATCAATAAGCCGGCTAAAGGCGAAGAACATAAGATTGAGAAGTTCAAGGCAGGCATCACACTTTCGATGAAGCTGCCTGAAACGGCAGACCCGCGTCTGACCAGCTGGTACGCATGGAAAGAGGATGGCAGTCTGTCGTATATCGGCGGTCAAGTGAAGGACGGCAGCCTGACTGCCAAAGTGTATGAGGCAGGCACTTATGCGGCATACACCTACCTGAAGAAGTACGATGATATCCAAGCGAATCACTGGGCGGCGGATGTCATCGCAGAATTGTCTGCGAAGCGTCTCATTAACGGTGTCAGCGAGCAGCGCTTCGAGCCTGCAAGAGACATCACTCGCGCCGAGTTCGTATCGCTGCTCGTTCGCCTGCTAGGGCTGACAAGCGTTGAAGGCGGCGGATTTACGGATGTGGACGCATCCGCGTGGTATGCGGACAGCGTGAACGCAGCAGTAGCAAGCGGACTCGTGCAAGGCGTGTCCAGCGACAAGTTCGAGCCGAACCGCGCAGTATCCCGCGCGGAGATGGCTGTTATGCTCACGCGTGTCGCTAAGATGCTGGAAGGCACCGAGGCGAAGCTAAGCGGCGGGGAATCTCATGCGTTCGCAGATCAAGCATCGATTCCTGCGTGGGCACAGAGTGCTGTTCAGGATGCGGCAGCACTCGGCTTGATGAAGGGCAGAAACGGCGGCGTGTTCGCACCGTTATCCTCCGCAACTCGCGCTGAGGCAGCGCAGGTGATCTACCATCTGATGCAATTGCAAGGCAAGTAATAGCCATAGCGCATAGTCAAGAGACGCATTCGGACCTATCGAATGCGTCTTTTTGTTATAGCACACCAAATGGCTCCAACATTTTTCAAAACGATGTATTGACTCTCACGTTACGTGATACTTTATAGTAAATGTTGAAGGGAGGCTGGATCACATGAAAGTGAAGGAAGTAGCTGACTTAGTGGGAATCAGTGTGCGCACACTGCACCATTATGATGAGATTGGGTTGTTAGTTCCGGAAGAGACAACGGAATCAGGCTACCGCCTCTACTCCGATGATAATCTCGAGCTGCTGCAGCAGATTTTATTTTTTCGAGAGCTAGGATTCCCTTTGAAGAAGATTAAGCAGATTGTCAGCAGTCCCACGTTCGATCGACAGGAGGCGCTTCTGTTGCATCGGGAGATGCTGCTGGATAAGCGTCGCCATTTGGATCAGATGATCACGACGATTGATAAGACGATTCAACATGTGAAAGGAGAAATTCAGATGTCTAATAAAGAAAAATTCGAAGGCTTTGACTTCAGCCACAATCCATACGAACAAGAAGCGCGTGAACGCTGGGGGGATCAAGCGGTTGACGAATCGAATGCCAAGATTGGCAAGATGTCCAAGAGTGAACAGAGCGAGTTCACTGCCGCCTTCAATGAGCTGTATACGAAGCTCGCAGCTCTGCGCCACGGTGCGCCTGAAGCGGAAGCTTCACAAGCAGTGATCAAAGAATGGTACGACCTCTTGAACAAGATGGGCAACTATTCACTCGATGCGTTTAAGGGATTGGGTCAGATGTACGTCGCTGACGAGCGCTTTACGAAAAATATCGATCAGTTCGGAGAAGGCCTAGCCCAGTTCATGTGCGATGCAATGGCTGTGTACGCAGATAACAACCGATAATAGCGAATAAGTTGGAATGTAAGAGAGGGCTGTTTACAGCCCTTTTTTACTGTGAATGAGGAAAAGCCAATATTAGTTCACGTACTGCCTTACGTTAGAGTGATGGATAGAGTATGATAGTAAGGATTAGGAATATTATTCCTCGTCCATATGTATCACGGAGGCAAGTCATATGAAGAACAAGACCCTATACTATGTCATCGCTCTGCTCGTCATCATCGTATGGAGTACGACCTATGTATCTACCAAAGTGCTGCTTCAAAGCTTAAGCCCTGTTGAGATTATGTTCTATCGCTATTTGATAGCCTATGCGGCTCTGTTCGTGGTCTATCCTAAGTTTCATAAGCTGGGTGGCTTCAGAGAGGAGCTTCTCTTTATCGGAGCAGGTGTATTTGGAGGAACCTTATATTTCTTATCAGAGAATTATGCCTTAAAATATACGACTGCTTCCAACGTAGGCTTGCTTGTCGCTACCGCACCGATGCTGACGGCCATCATGGCTCACTTCTTTACTAGAAGCGAGAAGCTCAATAAAGGCTTGGTCTTCGGATTTATCGTTGCGATGCTCGGTGTGTTTCTCGTCATCTTCAACGGTCATTTCGTGCTGAAGCTCAATCCTCTTGGAGACATGCTGGCTATTGCAGGCGCTGCTTCATGGGCGATGTACTCCGTATTAATTAAGAGAATTGGCACTCGATATAACGGCATCTACATTACACGCAAAATATTTTTCTATTCCATCGTGACGATGCTGCCTGCGGTGTTCGTTACGGACTTCCGGTGGGATCTTACTGTTCTATATGACGGCAGGATTCTCGCTAACCTGTTGTTCCTAAGTATCATAGCCTCTTCGGCCTGCTTCTTGCTGTGGAACAAGGTGATATGGAAGATTGGCGCAGTGAACGCGAACAATTTCATATACTTAGTGCCGCTCATCACGATGCTGACCTCTGCTATGATCCTGGAAGAGACGATCACAGTTTATGCCTTGTTGGGAGGCCTCCTGATCGTAGCGGGAGTATTCATCTCGGATCAAACAAGTCGTATGAACAAACGAGCACCCGAGGCGACATTTACACAGGTATACAAGTAAAGTACACTGTTTATCATATAGCCGCAGCTAACATATGGCTGACATTAACTGTAGTGAGATATCCTATTTACATAAACTTTGCAGGGGAGTTGTTGCATGTGAATTATCGCCGTCTTGGGAGCAGCGGATTGGAAGTATCCGCATTAGGACTGGGTACCAATGCATTCGGTAAACGAGCGGATCAAGAAACCTCAATCCAGATCATTCATCATGCTATCGAACATGGGATCAACTTCATCGATACAGCGAATATCTACGCCGGAACCGAATCGGAGCGGATCATTGGCGAGGCGCTGGCGGGTAAACGCCATCAAGTCGTATTGGCCACGAAGGCTGGTTTGCCTACAGGGAAGGGTCCTAACGAGCGCGGTTCTTCACGCTATCATCTGCAGCAAGAGCTGGAGCAGAGCTTGAAGCGGTTAAAGACCGACTATGTCGACCTGTACCAGATCCATACCTTTGATCCCTACACACCACTTGAGGAGACGCTTCGAGCTCTAGAAGATATGGTGACTTCGGGAAAAGTAAGATACATAGGCGCATCCAATTATGCGGCTTGGGAGTTTATGAAGGCGCTTGGCATCAGTGATCGGCATGGCTGGAATCGATACGTATCCTCACAGACCTGCTATTCACTCGCGGATCGAACACCGGAGCGGGAATTGATTCCGATGTGTCTGGATCAGGGCGTCAGCATTATTCCGTATTTTCCGTTGGCAGGCGGCATATTGAGCGGTAAATATCTTGAGATTGGCAGTGCCCCAACAGGATCTAGAGCGGAAACAGATCCGAACTTCAATCGATTCATTAATGATAAAACGATATCACTCGGTCAACAGGTGAATAAGCTGGCGGAGGACAATGGCTGCACCTCCAGTGCACTGTCATTGGCATGGCTCATGCATCAGCCTGTCGTGTCTTCAGTCATTGTGGGCGCGACTCGTGTGGATCAGCTAGAGGCTAATCTGAAGAGCGTATCCGTTCAGATTGGTTCCGACCTCATGCGTGAACTTGAGACGATCAGCGAACCTTTCCGACAGGGAGAGCCGTTTGCGGTGTACCGGTTATCTTAGGGAAGCGGGCATTCTCGATTGAAAATGAGCTCCTGGTGGCGGGCGAGTACTCATTACCTACTGCCAAGAGCTCTAATTTGTTCGGAGCTTAAATTTCACACTTCGATATGAAATGGATAGCCTCATCTACGGTAACGGTGTACGAGGTATTCTGAGACATGTCCTTTACCTGTATCATATCTTGAGCAGCTTCATCTTCGCCTATTAAAATGACAAATGGTATTCCCTTCGCGGATACGGAGGCAAGCGACTTCTTCAGCTTGCGGCCGCTCGTGTCGCAGGAGACGCGAATCTCGTTCTTGCGAAGCTGAGCGGCAGTGTTCAACACGCTAGGAAGTGTGTTTCCGATAGGGATGATGACCACTGCGGCTTGAGCCGTCTCGATCTGGCGCCCTTCAAGCATTTCCATGATCGACTCCATCCCGAAGGACAGCCCCACAGTCGGATATTGGATATCTTCTCGCCCAACCAATTGGCCGATGATGGCATCGTACCGTCCGCCGCCGCCCAAGCTCGAAGTAAAGTTGTTGGCAGCATCGAATATTTCATAGACCGTGCCTGTGTAGAAGGACAATCCCCGAGATAAGAAGGGGTCGAATATACAGACTTGTTCCAGTCCAATGTCTTGAATCAGCTCCATAAGCGCAGTGACCTCTAGAGTGCCGGGTTTATTTTGCAGACCATATTTCTCACATATCCGTTCAAATGTTGGGTTATCCATCTGAATCAGCTCCATCACAGTGTTCGTGACGGCATCTTCCAGACCTTTAGCGCGCAATTCCGCTATGACGCCGCTGCTCCCGATCTTCGCGATCTTATCGAGTGTCAGCATCACGGATAATAGATCTTGCTTGAGAACGCCTATACGCTCTAACACTTCACCAAGAAATCGCCGATTGTTCCACTTCAGCACAATGGCTATGTCCAACTTGCGAAAGGCTTCTACGGCAAGCTGCATCAGCTCGGCTTCAGCTTCGGGGCCTGCAATTCCAACTACATCTACATCACACTGTAAAAATTCCCGCAGCCGTCCGCGCTTGACAGGGCCATCACGAAACACCTTGCCGATCTCATATCTTCTAAATGGCAATTCAATTCCCGGATTCAAAGCGATAACTTTCGCAAAGGGAATCGTCAGATCATACCGAAGCCCAAGGCTCCGATTGCCTTGATCGCTGAATTGGTACATCTCCTTCACAATCTCGTCGCCGCCTGTGTATTTGGAGGTCAGCAGGTCCAGTTCATTTAAGATCGTGGAGTCCATCTCGTCGTAATCATACAGCTCAAACATGTTCCGAAGCACAGACTGCACTTGCTTGCGCAGCGCCTGTTCTTTACCGAAGTAATCGTAGGTTCCTTTTACATTTTGCATGTCAGTTCATTCCTCTCTAATATAGTCGGGGTAAAATAAAAAACGCGCAGGACCTCTTGGTCCTGCGCGCCTTGTATGCTGCAGGGAGGCCAACGCGAATAGCGTCAGCCCACCCTGAATCGTTCAGGTGTGCTAACGCCGCTTGTGATGATGAAGTTGGGACATGATTATATTGCTGGTGTACATATCGTACGCCCCCTTCAGCTAATTGGATTGATTATAGCCAAAATAAAGTAAATGTGCAAATCATATTTTAGATCGGATAGATAGGGGGATAACATGAAACGAACTTATACTTCAGGCTATACCAAACAGGAATGTATATCTTTTATTAAAGAGAATGTAGACTTTGTCTCGCTCCAATATGGCATAGAGCATGTAAAGGGATGGACCCGATTCAGCTTATTCAGCCTATCATATCGAAACGGCGAGATCAGAAGGAATAACCCGATCTTTAACAAGGCAGTAGGGAGAATTAAGACGAAGCAAGGCAAGACGATCGTTTCCTTTCGCACGTACAAGGGGCTAACGGACATATTTTCGGTATTAGGCTTATTTGCAAGCTCAGTGGTTATCGTCACATTGGCAAGCTTGTCCTCCTCTGGAATCCCTCTTCATTTCATTCTATTAATGGCTCTGATCTGTACACTGCTTGGAGCGTCCATCACATGGATATGGTCATCGCTCAGCACAGAAGGAATAGAAGGGGAGCAGGAGTTAATCGCTTATATGGAACGAGCTCTAAAGCTGGGATCAGCGGACAACTGATGTCGATATTCAGCGAGTTGTGTTGATGATGAGAGCTGAATCAGATATGCCGATTACACCAGCAGAGACTGTATCTCTGCAGCATACGATATGCCTGCAGCCGCAGCTGCATGATCATTATGCCTATTCATCTAGAAGGCCTTCTAGCTTGACAAAAAGACTGATTTAAAGTATCTTGAAATCAAGATATATAAAACAAAGAATTTAACATTTATTAAACGTATCATCCAAGGAGTGAAAAGCATGCTTAAACCAACGGCAGGTATTCACCATATCACAGCTTTTGTACGCGACGCGCAGGCGAATGTTGATTTTTATGCAGGTGTGCTTGGACTAAGATTGGTAAAAAAGACGATTAACTTTGATGCTCCTGAGGTGTATCACTTGTATTTTGGCGATGAACTGGGGAGTCCAGGGACGATCATTACGTTCTTTCCATGGGCTGATTCCCGAAAAGGTCGCGTGGGCGGTGGGCAGGTTGGAATTACGACGTATGCTGTGCCCCTAGGCGCGCTTGATTTCTGGCAGGAACGGCTGGCTAAGTTCCATGTTCCAGTCGTAAGAAGCGAGAGATTCTCCGAAACGGTTCTGCGATTCGAGGATGTGGATGGTCTGCAGCTTGAGCTCGTGGAGCGTGAAGAAGGAGCGTTTAGCGATTGGTCATATGGCGGCGTTCCGGCGGATAAGGCTATTAAAGGATTTGGTGGAGCTGTACTCTATAGCCTGGCTCCAGAACAGACTGAACGTGCGTTGGCACAAGTACTGGGCCTTGAGAAGATTGCCGAGGAAAATGGTTACGCGCGGTTCAAAGCTTCGGGGGACTTAGGCAATATCATCGATGTCAACTTATCACCAGCAGCGAGAGGAATTAGCGGTGCAGGTACTGTGCACCATATTGCCTGGCGCGCTAAGAATGATGAAGAGCATGCGTTATGGAGAGAGCATGTAGAGAACAGCGGATTGTATCCAACGCCTGTAGCGGATCGACAATATTTTAATGCGATCTATTTCCGTGAAGCGGGTGGCATCTTGTTTGAGATCGCGACAGACCCGCCGGGCTTTGCCCGCGACGAGTCACCAGAAGCGCTCGGTCAAGAGCTGAAGCTGCCAGCGTGGTATGAGGAATACCGACCACAGATTATAGCGAATTTACCGCCGATTGAAGTGCGGGTATTGGAGGAAGATAAATGATGAAGCATGTATTTCAGAAAGGAACGGACCCGCTTGCTCCGACTCTCGTACTATTCCATGGCACGGGCGGCAATGAATACGACTTACTGCCATTAGCGAAAGAGATCTCGCCAACGTCTGCCGTGCTGAGTGTTAGAGGCAATGTGCTGGAGCAGGGGATGCCGAGATTCTTTCGCCGCTTAGCGGAGGGTGTGTTCGACGAGGAAGATCTCGTATTTCGCACGAAAGAGCTGAATGAATTTTTGGATCAGGTAGCGATGGATTACCAATTGGATCGCAGTAACTTTGTCGCCGTGGGCTACTCCAACGGCGCGAATATCGCGGGAAGCCTCCTGTTCCATCATCCAGGCTCGCTGAAGGGTGCTATACTCCATCATCCGATGGTGCCGCGTCGCGGTGTGACGCTTCCTGATCTAACCGGCACACCATGCTTTATCGGCGCCGGCGTCAATGATCCGATCTGTTCGGCTCAAGAAACAGAGGAGCTGGCTGCGCTGCTCACAGGAGCAGGCGCTGCTGTTCAGATCCACTGGGAACGAGCTGGACACCAGCTCACATTCACCGAAGTAACCGCAGCGGCAGCTTGGTATGGGCAGTATTTCGCTAAATAAGAGATGTGGCCAGGATCTAACTCGCTCAGTGGCTCAGTCGCTTAGTTGCTCGAACGGAAACAGGAGACGCTATTTTGTAATAATGAGACTTTTTTGGAGTTTAGCGGACACAGAATCCGTTATTTGCTGTAAAATGATCGATTTTGTGCTAATTCCGGTCAAATAACGGCTCTACGGTCCGCGAGTACGGCAAACTGGCGGTTTAAGTCACAAATAACGTCCCGTGTGTCCGCTTCCGGCGGTATGGATGGGCAATCCAAGATATAAATGATGAAATTGCCGTGGAGTATTGTATTTTCAACCTAATATGAATACAATAAATGGGATTCATACAAATGGAGGGAGTGAGAATATGAGATTGAAGCGTAAGAAGTGCACGCAGGCTATCTTATATTTGCATTCCATTGAAACACTAAAGCGATTGTAGCTTTAGTGTTTTTTATTTAATCTGGAGGTGCGAGAATTGACAAGGTATAAGCGAGTGCTCATCAAGCTGAGCGGCGGCGCGGTAGCAGGCGCAAATGACTTCGGCTTCGAGCCGGATAAACTGGATCACATCGCTAACGAGATTATGTCTGTGGTCAACATGGGAGTGGAAGTTTGTCTCGTCATCGGGGGAGGGAACATATTTCGCGGCAATATGGCAGAGAGCTGGGGCATTGAACGAGCAGAGGCCGATAACATTGGCACGCTTGCCACAGTCATTAACAGCTTAATGCTGCGCGGTGTTCTAAAGGCGAAGACGAATAAGGAAGTCCGAGTGATGACCGCTATACCGATCAGTTCCGTAGCTGAACCTTATATTCGTTTGAAGGCTATTCACCATCTAGAGAAAGGTTATATTGTTATATTTGCAGGAGGAAATGGGCAGCCATACGTAACGACGGATTACCCTTCCGTGCAGCGAGCGATTGAAGTGAACTGCGATGCGCTGCTAGTTGCGAAGCAGGGGGTGGACGGAGTGCTTAATGCCGATCCGAAGTATAATCAGGATGCTGTGAAGTATAGGTCGCTGCACTATAATGATGTCATCCGATGTAATTTGAAGGTGATGGATCAGTCCGCATTTATACTAGCCAGGGATTATAACTTGCCGATTCACGTATTCAATTTCGATAAGCCAGGTTCCATGAAAGAGATATGCAATGGGAAAAATAACGGTACGATCATATGCAGTGACTCCGTGCTGGAGCTTGAGAACAAGCTAGGGAGCTGAGAGGTAGGAAAAGAGCATCTCGCCATGTGCGCGGAGCAGCCAATCTATGCATTTCAAGTAAGTACATGACTTCACAATAAAGAATTGACAATTCCAATGATCGGCATATAGTCTAAATTAAGGGCTACTACTACTAGAAGGGCATCTGCCCGAAATATAAGAGGTTATGTCGATGGAGTGGTTAGATGTACAGAATCCGATTCTACTTGCCTTGATTGCCACTTTGGGGACTTGGGGTCTCACTGCGCTTGGAGCGTCGCTGGTGTTCTTCTTTAAAGAGATTAACCAGAAGGTGCTCAACACGATGCTCGGTTTTGCGGCAGGAGTCATGATCGCCGCGAGCTTCTGGTCGCTGCTAGCTCCAGCCATCGAGATGGCTGAAGGCAGAACGTTACCAGCTTGGCTCATCGCAGCAATCGGTTTTCTAAGCGGCGCGGCATTCTTATGGTTGGCCGATAAGCTGATTCCACATATGCACTTGAACGCTGGGCATGGGGAGAGCGAAGGGGTTCCTACGAGATTGCGGCGGAGTATTCTGCTCGTACTCTCTATTACACTGCACAACATTCCGGAGGGGCTCGCAGTTGGTGTCGCCTTCGGCGCAGCGGCGAATGATCTGAATGGTGGCACGATCACGGCAGCTCTAGCTGTAGCAATCGGTATCGGAATTCAGAATTTTCCGGAAGGGGCCGCCGTCTCGATTCCATTGAGACGTGAAGGCCTATCGAGAATGAAGAGCTTTATGTATGGGCAAGCATCTGGTATCGTAGAGCCGATCGCAGGTGTTATCGGTGCTGCGCTCGTTATCTATGTGCAGGACATACTGCCTTATGCACTGGCCTTTGCGGCAGGCGCGATGATCTTTGTCGTGGTGGAAGAGTTGATTCCCGAAGCGCAGTCCAGCAATCGCGATGGGAAGAATTCCAGCGCTGACTTGGCTACGATCGGCTGTATTCTTGGATTCACCGTAATGATGGTGCTTGATGTCGCGTTGGGATAAGAACACAGGTTCATTTTCATAAAAAGTCATTGGAGTAGTTATTACTTTGATGGCTTTTTTGCATACATGGCTCGGGTGATAACGAAAAAAGCCGCCTGCAAGCTGGGAATAGCCTGCCACAACTCTACAAATAATGATTTTACTATGAAGATCACTGGAGACATGCGCTATAAATCTGCACGCCATTGTATACTAGGAACATAATGGAAAGGTGGTTGTCCTGATCACCAAAAGGGAGAAGCTATGAAGAAAAGAAGGAAGAAACGTAATCGTGTTAAGAGAGTGATGATCCTTCTGTGTTCTCTATTTCTGATCGGTTATATGGTCTTGCAGATCAAGGATTATCTAGTGGCGATGGCTGGCGCATCTGATTCTAAGTACACGATCGTAATTGATGCTGGACATGGAGGAGAAGACCCCGGAGCAGAGGGGGTAAGCGGCAAATATGAAAAGGAATATACGCTCGCGCTTGCGGAAGAAGTTTATCGATTGCTGAAGAAGGAAGCGATGTTTGAACCACATATGACGCGGAGTGACGATACATTTATCGAATTAGAGGATCGGGCGGCTTATGCGAATCGCCTAAATGCTGATGTGCTGATCTCGATTCACGGCAATACCTTCGAGGACTCCAGTGTACATGGAATGGAGACGTATTACTATGCGGATGATAGTGTGCTATTGGCATATACGATACACCAAAGACTAGTCAAAAGTGTAGACTTCAATGATCGCGATGTGCGGAAAAAAGATTGGAGAGTACTGACCCATAGCCAAGTACCGGCCGTGCTGGTTGAAGTGGGGTATCTCACCAACGGGAGCGAGGAAGCCAACATGTTTAACAAGACGTGGCAGAATCGCACGGCAGAAGCTATCGTCACCGGATTAAAAGAGTACTTCACAACGAACGAATCCAAGCTGCGCTGATTTTTCGGGTTAGCGCGAGCGCGGTCCCCCCTTGGTCTCGCCGTATCATGCCTGTAAGCGGGAATTACCCCGTTACGGTGCTCGAAGTAGCGCCCCGCACACGCGGTAACGGGTAAAAGGCCCGTTACCGCGTACGCGACCTCCCCTGAGTCGCCCCGTTCTACGCCTGTAAGCGGGAACTACCCCGTTACGGCGCCTCGAGGTGCGAGCTGCACACGCTGTAACGGGTAAAAACCCCGTTACAGCGAGCGAGCCCCCACGCCGCACGCCCCCCCTCACCAGACGCCGACCCTTTTCCACCCACAAAGTATACAAAATGTATCAATTGTGCATTTATGACCGCAACTATTTGTATATAAGTTACGTCATTTACAATGAATGGTAAAAACAGGGGGTGCTAAATGGGTGAAGAAAAGGCTCTTGTGGCTTAGTCTGATGTTTGCATTACTGATAGGAGGAATATCAGTTCATGCGGCGGAGGGCGGAAGCATTATCTACGTAAAGGCGGATGCCGCTGGCAACAATGACGGCAGCAGTTGGACTCATGCATACACGGACTTGCATCAAGCGCTGACGGAAGCGGGCAAAGAAGGCAAGACCGAAGTGTGGATTGCAAAGGGAACCTATATGCCGAGCGGCAATATGTCAGCCGATGATGTTCGCAGAATGCATTTTGAGATGATGAATGGAGTTGCCATTCGCGGTGGATTTGAAGGCTCGGAGGATGTGCAGTCATCGTCTGCATCCGATATTCTCGCTAATCGTCAATTCAAGAAGAATGAAACGATCCTAAGCGGCGATATCGACAAGGATGGAAAGCTGGATAACAATGTTTACAATGTATTTGTAAACAACGGTCTCAACAACACGGCTGTCCTAGATGGTGTAACCATCACCGGCGGAAATGCAGATGGGTGGCTTCAAGCTGGCGGGGGGATGCTGAACTCCGAGAGCAGTCCGACGCTGACCAATGTGACATTTGACCGGAACAAGGCTGTGAACGGCGGGGCCATGAGTAATGATGGCAGTCCAGTGCTCACCAACGTCACGATTAGCAACAACAGTGCCGAATCAGGCGGCGGGATCCATAACAGTTCGCAGAGCCGAACGACGATGACGAATGTCCTTATTATTAATAATAAGGCACAGCGCGGCGGCGGTGTGTTTAATGCGGCGGATTCGGATGCAGTCATGACCAACGTGACGATAAGCGGTAATGAAGCACAGAAGTCTGGCGGAGGAATCTATAATGCTAAAGCTGCGGTTCTGAAGCTGCGCAACAGTATCGTTTGGGGCAATCAAGATCCAGCGGAAGGAAGCATATACAACGATAAAGGAAAGTCTCTTATCTCCCATAGCTTAGTTCAGGATTCCAAGGCCGATGGCAAGCTGGCTGCGGCTCTTGGCAAAAATGAAGGCGGTAACCTAGATTCCGACCCGCTGTTCCAAGGGGCTGGAAGCTACCAGCTAAAGGCGGCATCCCCAGCGATTGATAAGGGGTCGAACATCGTATATGAGTCTGGACAGATTCCGAACCTGTCGAAGATCGTGACAGACTTGAACGGTTCGCCGCGGATCGTCAACGGCGTTGTGGACATGGGAGCCTATGAATACGGACTGAATGCGGCGCCGAAGATCACATTAAGTGTCACACCAGATACGCCGACTATCGGTCCGGTGCAAGTGAATGTAAAGGCAAGCTCTCAAGGGAAAGACAATACGATCGTCTTATTAAAATGGGCGGCAGACAAACGCGACGCAGCCTACTTTGCGGACGAAGGCACTGAGATCACTTCAGCCATGAAGTTTACCGTATCTAAGAACGGCACATATACCGTCTATGCCAAGGATAAGGCAGGCAATGAAGCCGTCAGCCAAGTCGAAGTCAGCAACATTTTAACCTCGAAGCCGACGATAACCGCCACACTCACACCATCTGAATCCACCAATCAACCCGTACAAGTAAGCGTAACAGCGAATGCGCAAGGAGAAGGCAATACGATTACTCTGATCAAATGGGCGGCAGATAAACGCGACACAGCTTACTTCGCGGACGGAGGAACGGAGATTACTTCGACCAAGAAATTTACCGTATCCAAGAACGGCATCTATACCGTCTATGCTAAGGATAAGGCAGGCAATGAAGTCGTTAGCCAAGTCGAAGTTAGCAACATCTTAGCATCGAAGCCAACGATAACCGCCAAACTAACGCCATCCGAATCCACCAGTCAACCCGTACAAGTAAGCGTAACAGCGAATGCGCAAGGAGAAGGCAATACGATTACTCTGATCAAATGGGCGGCAGACAAACGCGACACAGCTTACTTCGCGGACGGAGGCACAGAGATTACTTCGACCAAGAAATTTACCGTATCCAAGAACGGCACCTATACCGTCTATGCCAAGGATAAAGCAGGCAATGAAGCTGTTAGCCAAGTCGAAGTCAGCAACATCTTAACCTCAAAACCGACGGTCACGACTACGCTGCTGCCATCCACATTGACCAATAAACCAGTAGAAGTGATTGTGACTGCCAACGCTCAGGGAGCGGATGATACGATCGCATCGTTAAAATGGGCTGTAGGAAAGCGTGATGAGGCTTATTTTGCGGGCAAAGGTACTGATATTACAGCAGCTAAGAAATTTACCGTATCCGAGAGCGATACGTATACGATCTATGCCAAAGATTCGGCAAGCAATGTCACCATTAAGACGATTGAGATCATCAATATCTTGTTGACGAAGCCGACGATCGCAACGTCCAGCTATCCGCAGACTTCCAATGCAGGATCGGTTGATGTTACTGTATCTGCGACTGTGCACGGTACAGGCAACGCCATCTCGAAGATCAAGTGGGCTGCGGGAGATCGTAATGTAGCATACTTTGCTGCAGACGGCAACGACATTACATCGACGGCGAAGTTCAGAGTAACCTCCAACGGTACGTGTACGGTATATGTGAAGGATGCAGCGGGCAATGAAAGTGTAAAGCAGGTGGATATCCGCAACATTTCCGAGCCGATGACACCGCCATGGTGTGATCTTAAGTCCTACACCCTTCGCTTATCTGCATGGAAAGCGGGGGAAATGAGTATTGCGGATCTGATCACAGTTAAAGTCCCGGCAGATGCTACTGATATGCCGTTGTGTATGTACTTGGAGCAGGTAAGCGGACAGGATAAGCCGTTGGATAGCGGCTATGTGCTGTTAAGCCCGGTCTATCAGCTAGAGAAGAATCACTCCAACAAGTTCTTGAAGCCGATCACGATCTCGATGTCCTACGACCGTACGAAGTTAAGCCGGAATAGCGATCCAGGCGTGTACTTCTACGATAAAGCGAACAAGAGATGGGTAGAGAAGAACAGCACGGTCGACGGCAGTCGGATAACGATTGACGTTGACAATATCGGATCTTCCGCCATATTTGCGGTTATCGGCAGAGGCAGTGGAAACGGTAATGGAGGCGACAATGGCAACAAGCCGATATCCTTCACGGACATCGCAAGGCATTGGGCCAAGGATGCCATTATTCGCGCTGCTGAGATGGGGATTGTGAAAGGAGATCCGGACGGAAGATTCCGACCTAATGCTTCCGTATCGCGTGCGGAGTTCGTCGTCATGGTCATGAATGCATTGGATCTGAATACGTCGGAATCCAGGATCACCTTTACAGATCAGGCGAAGATTCCATCTTGGGCTGAGAAGGCGGTCTCCCAGGCGGTGAGACTGGGGATAGTAACGGGGTACGAAGACGGAAGCTTCCGCCCGAATGCGTCAATTAGCCGCGCGGAGATGACGGCCATCATCGGCCGTACGATGGGCATCGAGCCGCTCAATGTGAAGAAGACGGGCTTCGATGATGACGCCTCTATACCGGCTTGGGTCAAGGCAATGGCGGAGACGCTGAGACGCGAAGGCATAGTGGAAGGAAGCAACGGCCGCTTGGAGGCGCATAATAATGCAACCCGGGCTGAGGCTGTGGTGATGATTCTACGAATGCTGGACCATAGATAAGCGGAGCGCATATAGTTTGCCATGGGGTTATCCATAAGGATAACCCTTTCTCTATTGCATTTTCCATCGCCCACATCTATAATATATTTAACTAATTAGCTAAATAACTTTACAATGAGCAGAAAGGAGTTCCCCTATGCATAAAGCTTTTAAAGCTTTAAGCGATGAGACGCGCAGATCCATATTACAGCTGCTCCACACCCGAGATATGAGTGCCGGTGAGATATCCGATCATTTTAATATGTCCAAGCCGTCTATTTCCAAGCACTTAGATATATTGAGGGAAGCGGAACTGGTCAGCTCGGAGAAGAAGGGCCAGTATGTGATCTATTCCATTAACACAACGGTGCTGCAGGATGTTTTAGGAGGCTTTTTGAGCCTATTTAATAATAAGTAGGGAGGAATTAGAGATGAGAAAGTCTGATATTACCTTTACAAGCCTATTTTTTATTGTCATTTCCATACTGATCTTAGCTGTGGGGATCTTCGTACCGGATGGCCATGTGACCAATGCCATTATCGGGGCGGCAGTGATTATAGCTTTAGTTATATTCGATATTCAAGCTCCTCGGATCGCTAAGCTGTCCCCAGATAATCCGAAAGTGAAGACGATGCGCAATCTAAATAGACTGACGCTAAGCACAGTTGCATTGGTATTTATATTCATGGTGCTGGAACCGCTTGAGGGCGTCTTTTCCGCAAGAACGAGTGAACTTATCGCGGTGGGTTTAATTGCGGTGTTTATGATGGCATTTGGCAATGCTGCGCCAAAGATTCCATTTAATCGCAATATGGGACTAAGACTTCCATGGACGATACGGGACGAAGATACATGGAGACTGGCGCACAAGGTGGTTGGGTATGCTTCATTTCCTATCGCTATTGCGATGTTTGTATCAGCCTTCTTCTTCCCTGTTGAGAAGGTAACGGCAACTAGTATTCTAACGTGGATTCTTATTCCCGGCCTGTACTCCTTATGGTTCTTCTATAGAAAATCCAAGGGTTTAAACGTCTAATTCAACAACGGTCAGATTAGTTGTATGAAATTGGCTATATAAGGGGAGACATGAAACGAGGAGGGTTACCATGAATTATGATGAGGTTATGAGCAAGCTTGAAGCGCTCGGCACGGAACAGACGAAGCGGACATTTCTTAGACATGGTGCGATGGAGCCGCTATTCGGTGTGAAAATAGGAGATTTGAAGAAGCTTGTTCGAGAAGTGAAGAAAGACCAAGATCTCGTTTTAGCTCTCTATCATTCTGGCAATAGTGATGCCATGTATCTGGCGGGACTTGCAGTCAATCCTAAGCAGATGTCCAAGGAGCAGCTGCAGGAGTGGGTAAGCAAGGCGAGTTGGCATATGATTGCGGAGACGATCGTAGCGGGAGTTGCGGCTGAGAGTCCGTTCGGATTAGAGCTGGCGCGGAAATGGATACAGTCTGATGAGGAAATAGTGGCGACTTGCGGTTGGTCGACGTATGCGAATTATATCTCGCTGACTCCGGATGACCAGCTGGATATAGAGGAGATCAGAGCGCTCCTGCATCGAGTGGAGACTACGATTCATGAGCAGCCGAATCGAGTGCGGTATACGATGAATTCATTTGTCATCATGGTTGGATCGTCTATTATAGACCTGCACGAGGAAGCATTGAGAGTTGGAGAAGCGATAGGCAAGGTACATGTTAATGTCGGCAGGACGGCATGTAAAGTACCATTAGCGGTAGATTATATTCATAAGGTTGAAGCGGCAGGCAAGCTAGGCATGAAGAAGAAGACGTGCATATGCTAATGACGCGATACTTAACGAAAGGGAGCTTATCCGACAATGATGCGGGTAGACTCCCTTTTTTCTGTATGAAGGTAATGAAGAGCGATATGCAGAATATAACAATACGGGGCACGGATACGATTGATTTAATGGACCATTTCAAAGATGCACAAGATAGAGGAGGAGATATCATGCCAAACTGGCAGCAGCAGTTCAATGAGGAGTTGCTGGCGCAGGCCGCGCAGCGTATTGGTGTTGAGCAAGAATCGATTATTCACTGTGGAGGCTTTGAAAATGTCGTATACAGCTTCCAGCAGGGAGGGCAGGATCTCATCCTGCGGGTAGGGCACAGCTCTCATCGCACGGTAGAACTGATGGCTTCCGAGATGCACTTTATGGATTACCTCGCGAAGCACGGTGTTCGCATTGCAAGGCCTGTAGCCTTTCCATCGGGGCAGCTAATAGAGACGCTAGAGAGTGAGGATGCCATCTTTATCTTAACGATGTTCGAGAAAGCGGCAGGCGGTCATATCGATTGTAATCACAAGGATTGGGGACCGAGGCTGTTCGAGCAGTGGGGCGAGATTACAGGGAAGATGCATGCATTGGCGCAAGAATACATCCTGCCTGCGGACATGACAGCAAGACCGCATCAGGATGTTCTTGGATTCAATAAGTCGAGCTTCGGCCCAGAAGAGCATAAGATATACGATAGATTGCAAGAGGTAGATAAGGAGATTAACGCTCTCCCGCATGAAGCGGGCGCATACGGGCTATGTCATCGAGATCTGCACCATGGCAACTTCTATGTGCATGAGAGCAACATGATCGCGTTTGATTTTGACGATTGCGGGTATGACTACTACGTGCAGGATATCGCGATGGCGGTATATTACGGAGCAGTATTTGGCGCGTGGAGAACGCCTGAGTATGAGAACGCGCGTGTATCGAAGCTGGCGAATGAACTGCTTGCGTCCTTCATGATAGGATACAATCGCGAGTATCAGTTGGATGCGAAATGGTTGAAGCAGCTGCCGCTCTTCGTGGAGAAGCGGCGTTTGGAGCTGTGCCTGCTGCTGTATGCTTCCTGCCAAGAGTCGAGCAGTGGCAGTCCTGAGCGTAAGGCATGGTTGAAGCATAATCTGCAGGATATCGATCATGGTGTGCCATGCATGGAACTGCAGCTATAATCTAGTTCATCAGCCAATAAGCTAACTTTCACAACTTTAGCTTTGCACGGAGGCGGGGGAGCATGTCGAACTTGGACAAGGAGAAAATGGCTCTGGAAAAAGCGGAAACGGTGTTTGAAACAGCCGAAGTCATAACGACTTATGTGTACAAGGTCAGTCCGGAGCAGAAAGAGAAGCTCGATCGTTTAGCGGAGGAGAGATTCCAAAAGGCACGCGAAGAGGCGATACCGAAGATCCGCGAGCGGTATGAGCAGCGGGTTAAGGGGTTACGGCTGCAACAGCAGCCGAAGGCCGACAGTGATGGAATTGTATTGTAATCGGCAAAATGTTGTACGGAATACAACAATATTTGCAATAGTCCGCGATAATAGGCATTATGTTGTACGTTATACAACATAGTTGATCATTCTGAGCTCTTCGTGCCGCCAATATCAACGCCTACATATTAGTCCTTCCGAGGTATGAGCTTTATTTTATATAAGGTGATAGATGTGAGGATGCAGCCCAAGCTTAGGCGCGGGAGCATTCTCTTTTTTATTTTGAATTAATGGTTATAAAGGTTTTTTACCTATCAGCAAGAAAATTATGGTGCTAGGATATGATTATACTTTGTTGAGGAGCTGTTTTAGTGTCTGAAAAAGGTAAACTTATTGCCAAGTCCTGAAGGTTGGATCTGGGCGGACTTTGAAGATATATCCCTGATGCCTGCATACTGGGATCTGGCTTCATTTGTTAGTATTCGTGCATTATTCAACGGAGTTCAGGAGCCAACCTTTAAATATATATTGAGCCAAATAAACAATAGATCAGATCTAGAAGCTTTTCGATTTGCTATTATCGCACGTATACTCATGTCCACATTAGGCAATCTGGATTTCGCCCTTGCAGGCAACGGAGATTTGGAATTTGCAACTAAGCAGCTTGAACTTGCGGAAGATTTTATTCGTCAGGTAGATCTAATCATTCAAGGAGATGGAAGACGATGTATGTGACAACGGATAAATTGATCATTCGAAGTTTTGATTTCGAGGATTGGACAGCAGTACTTGAATATACTTCAAAAATTAATAACATGAAATATATGCCAGATGGGGTTTTGAACGAAGAGACAGTTAAAGAATTTATTAGGAAAAACATTGGCGACGAGGCCCGGAATTTCCCTGTTATATTAAAGGATAATGGAACACTTATTGGTCACATTGTATTCCACAAGTATTTTGGTGAGCATACATATGAGATTGGATGGGTGTTCAATCCTGAGTATCACAATCGCGGTTACGCTTCTCAAGCGGCATTAGCCATATTGAAATATGGATTTGAGGAAATGAATTTGCACCGAATTATTGCAACCTGTCAGCCAGAAAATATTCCATCTTATCGGGTTATGGAGAAGATCGGGATGAGACGAGAAGGTTATTTCAAAAAATGTATTCCCCATGAAAATGAATGGTGGGATGAGTATTACTATGCAATGTTGCGAGAAGAGTGGTGCCAGCAGTCCTCAACTATCGGAGAACGATAGCTCAATAAAAAGGCGGTAGTCTAGGACTTTATTTCCCCGTCCAAGGCTGCCGCTGCTTCATTTGTTCGGATTCAATCGAGCTTAGTATGCACGGGCGTTCAGCTTGCGCACCCACTCGCGAGCGCCTAATGCGACGATGCGCTTCAAGTCCTTCGGCTGTGTGATGGTGCAGCAGGCCAGCAACTCAGGCAGAGCATGAGCCCGCAGCGTTTCAAGGGCTGCCTCCATGTAGCCCTTATAGGTAGAAGCGCTGCCGCCAACCACTATCACGTCGGGGTTGTATAAGTGCAGCACATTCGTGAGCGACAGCCCGAAGTAGAATCCCGCACGCCTAATGATCGAAGCGGCATGCTCATCTCCATCTTCCAGTTGCTGCAGAAACGTCGTCACATCGGTGCCTGCTTGCTGCAGGATCGCGTATCCGCCGGCGAGATTGTCAATCCTCTCCGCCTTTCCATTCGCGCTGTCGGTCGCCAGCATCATATAGCCCATCTCACCGCTCCAGCCCCTTGAGCCAAGCAGCAATTCGCCCTTCTCAACGACACCTACCGCGATGCCGGTACCTGCCATGATGACGGCTACTGTATGGCTCTCCGCATGATCCGCGGCTCCAGCTATCGCAGCCGCTTTCACATCATTGATGAACGCAACGGGGCAATCCGTTGCGAAATAATCCGCTGTCACACCGTTCAAAGTGGTGAGAAGATCGGTCATCTCCACTTTGTCGCTGCCGTCCACGAGCCCAGGTATGCCCATTCCGATTCCATCCGGCGTGTAAGGCAGCTGCGCGATGAAGTCATCAAGTGCCTGTTTCATCTGTGCGCGTGTACATCCTGCACCTGTCGGAGCTCTATGTTCTATTATTCCATCCGGTGCTTCCGCCATCATATACATCTTTGTGCCGCCAATATCAACGCCTACATATCGGTTCATACGAGATGTCCCTCCTTATTATAGTGTTTAGGTCGAACAAGATAAGGTGAGTAAGATAGAAACAGCACGGAACTTGAACGGAGTGATAGCTGTACTCTCCTGAACAAGCTCCATGCTGTTATGGTTTATATCTTATGATTCTTGAATTCAGAACAGAATCGTTAGACGGTGAAGCAATGCGTTGTAAGCTTATGCTTGCCGTTCAAAGCGTTGTACCACCTCGATGATCACTTGAGCCGCTTTCATCATGTTGTCGACGGAGACATATTCGAACTTGCCGTGATAGTTCTCGCCGCCGGTGAAGATGTTAGGTGTAGGCAGTCCCATATAGGATAGTTGGGAGCCGTCCGTACCGCCGCGAATCGGCTTCATGACCGGTTTGATGTCGAGCGATTCCATCGCTTCGCGGGCGATGTTGACGATCTCGATGACAGGCTCAATTTTATCCCGCATATTGTAGTATTGATCATACATATCGAGCTGGACGCGTTCGTCGCCGTAGATCTGTTTGAACTCATCGACGATGCTCTGCATATTCGCCTTTCTCGCTTCAAAGTTGTCGCGATCGAAGTCGCGTATGATGTAATGCAGCTTCGTCAACTCTGTATTACCCTCGAAGGAGATGAGGTGATAGAAGCCGTCGTACCCATCCGTATGCTCTGGCGCTTCTTCCTCTGGCAGACGTGCATGCAGCTTCATGGCGATCTTGGAGGAATGAATCATCTTGTCTTTCGCTGTGCCGGGATGGACGTTAACTCCCTTTATCGTAATCTTGGCCGCAGCGGCATTAAAGCTCTCGTACTCCAGCTCGCCAAGCGGTCCGCCGTCTATCGTGTACGCATATACAGCATCAAACGCTTGCACATCGAACTTCTGCGGTCCTCTGCCAATCTCTTCATCAGGTGTAAATGCAACGCGAATGCGACCGTGCTTGATCTCAGGATGCTGAATCAGATAGGACATGGCGGTCATAATCTCAGCGATACCAGCCTTGTCATCAGCACCAAGCAATGTCGTGCCGTCTGTCGTAATTAACGTATGTCCTTTATAGCGGCCTAACTCAGGAAAGTCCTTGGTCGAAAGAACGACGTTCAGCTGTTTATTCAAGACGATATCCTTGCCGTCGTACTGTTCGATCACTTGAGGGTTCACATTGGTGCCAGTGAAGTCAGTCGCTGTATCTACATGAGCCAGGAATCCAATCGTAGGCACCTGCTTGTCCGTGTTGGACGGGAGAGTGGCCATGACATAACCGTTCGCGTCAATCGTCACCTCTTCCATCCCGATCTGCTTCAATTCTTCTACTAACATGTTGGCAAGCGTAAGCTGTCCCGGTGTTGTCGGGCAGGTGGTGCTGTCTTCATTCGATTGCGTATCTACCTTTGCATAAGTGATTAATCGATCGATTAGCTCTTGCTTCAAGTTCAATCGCTCCCTTCATCTTCCTTCATTTCATATTATCATGTTCTGCACCTGCAAACAGTAACTATGCAGTACTGTCCTTAAAGAGTTGTTTGAATTGTAATCCTATCTGGTGTAATTTACAATATTAGTTGTTAATGATTGGGGGGAGGCGGAGTCAGATGAAAATGGTATGTGAGACGGAACGACTGCAACTGCGAGTGTTTGAAGAGACGGATCGTGAAGCGGCGGCATCGTTCTGGGGCGATGATGAAGTGATGAAGTATTGTTTAGGGGCTACTCCACTCGAACTCTTGCCGAAGGTGCTTGCCGGATACATAGCATGCGATGAGAAATTGGGGCTGTCTGTATATGCCGTGGTGGAGAAGGTCAGCGGTACTGTAATTGGCGCCTGTGGCTTCAATGTAACGGAAGGTGTAGAAGAGATCGAGCTCATTTATCATTATGCCAAAACCAGTTGGGGAAAGGGATACGCCACAGAAGCGGCAACAGCCTGTGTTCAGCTCGCTAAAGCGGACGGAAGGGTAAGACGTATACATGCTTCAGCAGATCCTAGTAATGCAGCCTCGTTCAAGACGCTGGAGAAAGCAGGGTTTACGTCAGCGGGTATGGAATGGTTCGAGGATACTGGACAAGAGGAGCCGGTATACGAGTATATCATTCCGAAGCTTTAGTAATTGGATGTTAATTTTTACATATTTCTATCTAATTTAGCAATAAAACGATTGATATGAACAAAAAAATGATTAAAAAAGTCATAATTATCTCAGAACTTGAAGGAAATGATCTCCGAATGTCGAATATTTGAATGGAGATATTCTGCAGATTGGGTTCGATGAATTGTACAAGATGCTTGCCAGAGTAAGAATGATCTTCTTGTGTCATGAGCCCACAGACATTTTCAATTAGGGAGGAAGAGATAGAGATGAAAGCAGTAACAGCTATCGTCATTGGAGCAGGAGACCGAGGGGAACGAGCCTATGCGCCGTATGCACTGCAGCATCCCTCTGAGATTCGATTTGTAGGTGTGGCTGAGCCTATACAGGAGCGCCGTGAGCGATTTGCAGAGACGCATGGATTAACACTAGAGCAGCAGTATGATTCATGGGAATCTATTCTGGGCAAAGAACGATTAGCGGATGTAGCTATCATATGCACGATGGACCGTATGCACCGGGAACCTACTTTAAAGGCGCTTGAGCTCGGCTATCATGTTCTGCTAGAGAAGCCAATGTCGCCTGATCCTCAGGAATGCGTCGAGATGGAGCTTGCTGCGAAGAAGCATCAACGCCTGTTAACCATTTGCCATGTCTTGCGTTATACGCCGTTCTGGCAGGCTATTAAGAAAGAGATTGATAATGGAGAGATCGGCCAGATCGTTTCTATACAGTTAAATGAAAATGTAGGCAACATGCACATGTCCCATAGCTTTGTACGAGGCAATTGGCGGAACAGCCAGGAATCAAGCCCGATGATTCTGCAAAAGTCCTGTCATGATATGGACATTCTTGCTTATCTAATGGATGAGCCTTGTGAGCGGATCAGTTCCTTTGGATCTTTGATGCATTATAATGAAGCGAATAAGCCTGAAGGCGCACCAGCTTATTGTATTCAAGGCTGCCCGGCTGAGAAGAACTGCCAGTATCATGCGGTAAATTATTATTTAAGTGAAGAGGGCAGAGGTTGGGCGAGAAAGTTCGTGGATAAGGGGACGGACGAGGAGATTCTTGCTGCGTTGACGGATGGCCCTTACGGACGATGCGTCTATCAGACTGACAATGATGTCGTAGATCACCAAGTCGTGAATATGGAGTTCAAGAGCGGAGCTACGGCCATGTTCAGCATGTGCGGCTTCACGAAGGACAATACTCGCATCGTTCAGATTATGGGAACCAAGGGTGAGATTCGTGGGAATATGGAGGATTACTCCTTCGAGGTTACCAACTTGGTAACGAAGGAATCCCGTGAAGTGAAGCTTGAGGAAACGGCTTCCGGACATGGCGGCGGCGACTTCGGCATTGTTGCGTCATTCCTAGATGGAGTGCGCAACTTTGGTCAAGAGGGCGTCGAGAGCTTGTCCTCTGCTTCTATCTCGGTACGCAGCCATCTGATGGCATTCGCGGCTGAACAATCTCGTTTGAATGGCGGCGCGCCTGTAGAGATTCAAAAGTTCTACAACCAGTTTGCGGCACAGCCTCAGAGATAAATCCATACGCATAGCATGAAGAAGAACTCGCTGACGGGTCAGCGAGTTTTTTTGTGTGATAGGCTTAGCCTGTGCATGTCACGCTTAATAGACGTTGACGGTTAAACCAGGATAAGCGGACATGATCTCATCGGCATACTGGCACAGTATATCCGGGATAAAGCCGATATTGCCGAAGAGCTGATGATCCGGTTGGAAGGTAATGCTTGTTCCCGTCTCCTGAGTGACGCCAATGGTACGCAGCTCCGTATGCGGATGACCCAGACTGTATTCTTGACGCATCACCTTGCCGTCGCGGCGAATCTCTACGCTGAGCTTGCGCGACAAGGCATTAACGACGCTCATCGTGATGCCCTTCTCACTGCCCGGTGCGACATAAGCCGCGCTAGGGTTCAGATGCCCCATATTCGTGAGCACGTCTTGAATTCGGGACTTATACATATGCGATAAGGCCACTGCTGGAATACCGCGGCCATTATCCGCGACTGTGATGCTACCATCCTCGTGCTGGAAGATACCGATATCCGTGCAATATCCGGCTTGATGCTCGAGAATGCAGTTCTCGACTACAGCCCGCAGCAGCATATGACGATCGTAGCCTTCCAGATCGACACCGTCGCCCTTATCGCCCAGATACTGTTCCGGATGTTTGCGTGCATCCGTCATTTCCATATAATCGCTTGCATCGAACAATTCAGCGGCTCCCGTAAACAGCAAGAGCAGCGGCAGCGCACGATGTGCGGTAACAGCATACTTGCCGCCGCGTTCTTCCTGAAGGAGGAGATCAGCGCCGATTAATGCTTTAATATGATGATAAAGCTGGCCGGTCGTTCCCATATTCAATCGTTCTACTAGTTCAGGACCTGACATGGGCTGAATCATCAGGGAGCGCAGAATGTCCACTCTTTGTTTATGCCCAAGAGCCCCCAATACGCGCGCCATCTTCTCGCCGTCCTGCTCCAACAATTGATGGAGCGTTCTTGCTTGCGATTCCCATCGATAATGCGACTTTTCACTGCGATATTGTCCCGAATAATAAACTACACTTTCTTGCTGCTCCGCAGGCTCTAGTGAATGGTCTGAATGTGTGTCATGAGGAAGAAGCATGTTGCTGCTCATTGAAGAAGGTGTGCATAATTGTTGGACAAGCTGCTGCAGCTCCTTCATCTGAGCCTTCAATTCATCCAATTCATTGCCATAATCCCGTTCATTGCCTTGCACCATAGGAATCACCTCATCATTATTCGACTGCACCTTTTACGTATAACGCAAACTGAGTATCACAATATTACGTAATTACGTAACATCATAAATCAATAATAACAAATTAACCAAACCATGTAAATACAAAACATTCAAAGATTTTTTTTTGTGGTATGCTGTGTTGAGATCGGTTGATAATCATGAAAAAAATACAAGCAGGTGATTCACGCGATATGGAAATGGCAGCACAGTAGGAATCAGTATAAATAAAGAAGAGGCTGTCTTATCCTGAAGTCAATGACTTCAAGGACAAGACAGCCTCTGTTGTTTACTGCGATATATTCTACAAGTAACCCCAGATCATCGTAAACAGTGTACCGAATACCGTTACGAGAGCAACAAACAGGGCGTAAGCGATATTGGTATACAACGATGACTTACTGGATTTATCCTCATCAATATGCATGAACAGGAACAATTGTACACTTGTCTGTACCGCAGCAGTGATGATCAGGATTGCAATCTCCACTCCGTGTGACATCTGGAAGTCCGGAAGAAGGACGACCATCGCAACTACTGTAAGGACGAGGGAGAATACGTATCCCATTACATGACGTATAGGGAATAGTTGTTTCATATCACATCAGTCCTTTCAAGTATACGAAGCTGAAGATGAAGATCCATACTACGTCCAGGAAGTGCCAGTACAGCGAGAATATAAATGATTTGTTCGCTGTATCCTTATTCAAGCCGCGGCTCTTCAGCTGAATCATGATGCCAGTGCCCCATAGAAGACCCATCGTTACGTGAGCGCCGTGTGTGCCGAGCAGTACAAACAAGCTGGAAGTAAAGCCGCTAGTCTGCAGTGTCGCACCCTCATGAATGTAAGTCATAAACTCAAAGATCTCTACACTAAGGAACCCTAGACCCAGAAGAAGCGTGATGGCGAAGAACCACATCATGGCCTTCTTCATGCCAAGTCGCATAGCGTTGACAGCCAACCCGATCGTAAAGCTGCTTGTGAGCAACAGGAACGTCTCGATCAATACAGGCTTCATCACAAAGATGTCTTGTGCTGATGGACCATTGCCTGGTCGATTCCAAAGTGTCAGATATGTGGAGAAGAGAACGGCGAAGAGCACGATCTCTGCTCCAAGGAAGATCCAGAAACCGAATATTCGGTTTCTGTTCTCCTCTGTGCTGTATTCTAGCGGAAGCGTCTTATCTATCTTCATGCTTGTTCACCCCGCAATCGTTGTTCCGTCTCTTTAACTTCTTTCACCGAAATATGTCGTCCATGATCCTGCTCGAAAGAACGCATTGCGAGCATAATCAAAATGGCGATACCACAAATAATGGCAGGCGTCCACCAACTGAACACCATGCAGAATCCTCCCACGAAGAAGAGACCGCTCATAATAACCGGTTGTCCGCTGTTATTAGGCATATGAATCTCTTCAATCTTGCCTTCAAATAACGGATATTTCTTCTTCTTGAAGTCCCAGAATGCCTCAGCGCTCTTGACAGTAGGTGTGAGCGCAAAGTTATATTCAGGAACTGGGCTATGAGTTGCCCATTCCAGCGTACGCGCATTCCATGGATCGCTGGATGTTTCTCTTGGCTGGTAGCGGAAGCTCCAGTAGATGTTGTACACCAAGAGAGCAAAACCGATAGCAAGTCCCATTGCACCGATAGAGGCAATCATGTTAAGCGGTCCGAAGCCTGTGCTTTCGGAGTAGGTGTACATCCGGCGCGTCATACCATTCAGTCCCAGGAAGAACAGCGGGAAGAAGGTAACGTTGAACGAAATAGCAATGAACCAGAAGGCACGCTTGCCCTGACGTTCGTTGAGCTTGAATCCGAAGAATTTCGGGAACCAATAGTACAGACCTGAAAGAACTCCGAATACAGTACCAGGAATCAGCGTGTAGTGGAAGTGAGCGACCAAGAACATCGTATTGTGATATTGATAGTCGGCACTTGCCATCGCAAGCATGACACCCGTTACACCACCGATAGTGAAGATCGGGATAAACGCCAGCGCGTACATCATTGGAGTCGTAAACTCGATCCTGCCTCTACGCATCGTAAAGAGCCAGTTGAAGATCTTGACCCCGGTCGGTACCGCGATGGCCATCGTCGTAATGGAGAAGAATCCGTTGACGACCGCGCCATGTCCCATCGTATAGAAGTGATGCGCCCATACGAGGAAGGACAAGAGTGAGATAGCAACCATACTGATAACCATTGATTTATAGCCGTACAAGTTCTTGCGTGAGAATGTCGAGATGACCTCACTGAAGATACCGAAGGCTGGCAAGATAACGATATAAACTTCTGGATGGCCCCATACCCAGAACAAGTTAGCCCACAGCATATCCATACCGCCGTTAGCCATCGTAAAGAACTGGGTACCGAACAGACGGTCGAACATCATAAGCGCAAGCGCAACAGTCAATGCAGGGAAAGCAAATACGATTATCGCGCTTGTGATCAGAATCGACCAAGTAAACATTGGCATCTTCATCAGCGTCATGCCAGGAGCGCGCATCTTCAAGATCGTCGTGATAAAGTTAACACCTGTCATGAGTGTACCGATACCAGCGATCTGAAGTGCGATAGAATAATAGTTCATGCCCACTGAAGGGCTGAATTCATTGCTTGCAAGCGGGAAGTATGCGGTCCAGCCTGCATCCGGGGAGCCCCCGATAACGAACGAGAGATTGAACAGCATTGCTCCTACGAAGAACAGCCAGAAGCTTAAGGCGTTCAGCCGCGGGAATGCAACGTCACGCGCACCGATCTGAAGCGGAATGACGAGGTTCATCAGACCTATGATAAACGGCATAGCCATAAATAGAATCATGATGATACCATGTGTTGTAAATATTTCATTGTAATGCTGCGCATCGAGAAATCCCGACTCTGGTACGGCTAGCTGTGCACGCATCAACAATCCGTCAACACCGCCGCGGAACAGCATAATCAGCGCAGATATAAGATACATAATACCGATGCGCTTGTGATCGACCGTTGTCAGCCATTCGCGCCACAGGTATCCCCATTTCTTAAAATAGGTTAAACCAATGATGATGGCGAGTGACACGACGACGATACTGACCATAGCGCCGTAGATCATCGGTTCGCCGGTAACGAAAAATTCGTCCCATTTCATAGAGATTAGACTCCTTTCGATGAATTCCTAGTTGCTTGGTTACTTATGCCCGGAGTGATCCATATTGGAGTGATCCATATTGGAATCTTCCATGTTATGATCAGCGTCGGCATCTGCATCTGCATTTGCATCAGAGCCGTGATGATGTGAAGCATTTTCCCCTTCAGGCGGAGGACTGAATTCCAAGTGAGTAGATGAATATGACTTACGGCCAACAATCTCTGTATCAAGCAGCGTATTGAACTCGTCTTCTGTCAGCTCAGGTGCAGTTTTCTTAACATCCTTCACCCATTCATCATAAGCTGCAGGTGACATGGCCAAAGTTTCGAATTCCATACTCGCGAAGCCTTTACCTGAGAAGTTTGCGTTTTTACCCATCATCGAGCCTTCCTGTTCAGCAACAAAGTTAAGCTTTGTTACCATATCGCTCATGGCATATTTCTGACCGCCAAGCTGCGGGATCCACAAGCTCGTAATAGGACCATACGAATACATACGGAACTCAATAGGACGATTAGTAGGGATGTTTACATAGTTAACGGTTTCAATCCCTTCCTCCGGATAACTGAAATGCCATTTCCAGTTGGAAGAGGAGGCGTAGATCACGAGCGGCTTTTGATCCTCATAACCTACAGGAACTTTCTCAACTGCGGTAGTAGTTTGGACGGTGACTACAGACAACACGGCCACGATAATTACCGGGATCATTGTCCATGTAATTTCCATCCATTTGCTTCCTTCCTCATGCGGAGGCTCATAATCTGGTGCTGCCTTGGAAGCGCGGTACTTCGTCAGAATGACGACAAACAGCACGTACACCACAAGCAGTACTGTCGCCATCGAGATGATGGAGAAGATGATTACCTTTGCTTGCGTCTCTGCCTGAGGACCCATTGGATCAAGAACCGTAAGCGGTTCACATCCGGTCAACAGAACTAAGAGGGATAAAAGAACGGTGAGTAATAAACCTTTCTTTTTCATAACGTACCCCTTTCTCTAAGATGAACTATTAAAGTTATAATTGGATAATAATTCTGGTCAGATATATAGTAGTCACAACTTTAAAAAGAAGCACCACATAAATAAAACCACATTTTACAATTGAATCCAGTTTTGAAGACGAGAAGAGTGCTTGTTCACAATTTTTTATCGGAAATTCGGCGATTTATGTCCAATATCGTCCGTTTTCTCCGACTTTGCATATTGTTCATAATTGACTCTGTCACAATATCATTTCGCTATATTGTCACATTTGAAAAGCTGTGTTGTGATAATATTCACATCATATAACGCGATGGAAAATACATGAAAAGCTTGGTATTGTGATAATTAGAACATATTATCCTCCTATGGAATACGCTGGATATAGATTAATAACCGTGGAAGATCGAATCGAATCAGCCCCTCTGCTTGTCTTGCTATAATTAGGGCGAACACGAATAGAAGCCCCGGCGGCTCTCGATCGGAGCGCTGGGGCTTCTGCTTATGATGAAGTATCTATATCAAATTCGGTTGCAGTGGCAGTGTGGATTGCTTATTTTCTTCCTAATTCATTAAGGAGCTTAAGCCATTGATCCATCGAAGCGTCTACTGCAGAGGATTGAGATGCTTTTTCGACGACTTCAGGAATATCATTAATTGGAGCGACAAGACGTTCTCTTTTCCGCTTAGCGCGGACACGACCGTACGAATTCATCATTTCTTCCAGCTTCTTCTCATTAAGAGCCTTCAATCGCTCTAATACGTCGTCCATTGACTTCAGATTATCCAATTCGATCCCTCCTCTCTAGGGAAGTAGGGTTCGGGCGGAATTATAGAACATCGATGCGAACGACAAGAGCAAGCAAGATCTGAAAGAGCACCTGAATGTTGACGGCAATGAACGTATCAGTCGTTGTGATAAAGACCTCTTTGGAGTTCTCGATAAGGATCTTCTGGCGATTTTCTTGATCAACACGAATCTTCTGCATCAGATCTTGCACTATAGCTTCAGCCCGTGTCGAGCTGCCGAGTGAAATGCTGATTACTGCGACCAAAGCAGCTTGCAATGCAGCTTGAATAGACACAGCTACTTTAGTATCCGTTGTACTAACCTCGACGTTGCAGGAGTCCTTGATCAAGATTAATTCTCGGGAAATTTGAGTATTGTCAATGCTTTGCTTCGCTTCTTGATTCACTGTCGCATGATCCATCGGATGCTTGCATTGACAATTGTCTGTAGCCGACCAATAGAATTCTTCTTCTTCTTCGCATTTTTCTTCTTTTCTCAACGTTGTACACCTCGCTTACATCTTTAGTATGGGGGTTGCGAATCTTTTAACTAGTAGGATTAGAGGATATCTATACGAATGACAAGCGCCAAAAGAATCTGCAACAGAGCCTGGATATTCAGTGACACATCTGTGTCTGTCGTAGAAACCGAAACGTTTGCGGAGCGTAAGATGACTGTTTTCTGGTGATTTTGCTGTTTTACATGGATCTTTTGCAGCAATTCTTGCGTTACAGCCTTGGCACGTTCACCATCAGCGATCGAAATGCTGACTACAATAGCGATAGCCGCTTGGAGAGCCACTTGTAGAGAAGCAGCCAGCTTCGTATCTGTAGATTGGACTTTAACACCGCACGAATCCTTAATATGAATCAATTCATGAGAACCTTGCCATGTATCGATAGATTGTTCTGCTTGTTGTTCTACATCTGGACCTTTCATAGGATCTCACCTCCTTTACTCTATTTCTATGTGCTGACAGAGGGGATGGTATAGACGAATTGGTTCCTAAATCCCTATATTTTGAATAATAGGGCTAATATAGCGCTGAGGCTTACAGACATAGACTATTGGTACTATGAATAAAAAAAGACGCCTAGCGGCGTCTTTATAGATGGGCGTTGAACTACCAATCTCTCTTGCGGCGGGGTTTAGGCTGTTCTTCTATTTTCGGCTCTGGACGTTTTTCCTTAGGCTGTGCCTTCGGCTGCATGAATTCTCGGTAGATTGCTTCCTCTTCCTCATCAAATCTTCTTGCTCTTGGCTTGCTTCTTTCTCGTTCTCTTCCTCGTTCTCGTTCTCTTTCTCTTTCTTTAGCTGGTGGAGGAGCGGCTTCTTTCTCTTTCTCTCTCCTTGCTTCTTCCTCTTGGATAGCAGCCTTTAGCTTCAGTTGGTTCACATACTCAATATTAGCCGGATCCAACGTCGCTTTTCGGATATTCTCCTCATTCTTCTTTTGCGCTTTCACGAAGCCGTCTACCTGCTTCGATAGATCGGTGACTAGATTGCGAAGCATCTGTCTCTCATGGTCCGGTAACGGCTCTGTGGGAGGAGCAGTGTCTGCCCCATTACGCTTGAAGGTGTCTAATATCAATAGATCGACTACACTGTTAGGTAGTATAAACTTACTATCTTTTTCTTTTTCTTCACTCAATGTAACCGTGCCTCCTATGTTTTTTTTGTAGACGATGTATTCCTGTGTACCAGACGGGTGTGTTTCTATGTGAATTATTCTATGTGCAGCCCTGACAAATGGTTTGGACGTAGATGGATTCACTACAGATATATTGAATATTTTGGATAAATATCACGTCATAACGTATAATAGAGAAGAACATGCATGTCCCTTCAGCGCTTACATCGTCTGAAAGTGGACTGATGCTCAGATCATTAGCAGAGAGATGGAGGCGAGACGATGTTAGTTGTAACGAATACCATTCGTGTTAAGGAAGGATATGGCCAACAAGTAGCTGCGCGCTTTGCTCAGGCGAAGGGTGTGCAGCAGATGCCGGGCTTTGTTCGGCTGGAAGTATGGCTAGGAGCTGGCAAGGAAGGCGAAGAAGAGTTGAAGGTATGTACACTATGGAAGGACGAAGCCTCCTTCCGGGCATGGACCTCATCTGATGCTTTCCGCGAATCGCATCGCGGGTCGGGAGATCTGAAGGAATACATGCTTGGTGCTGCACTGAATCAATATGAACTTGTCGTATCGCATCAAGCTGATTAATCTCAATATGGCTGTGCCCGTCTAAACAAAGTTTCAAATGGAGCATAATGATGTTAGTATGAAAGCGTACCATACCAGATATGGAGGGTGAGCTGCATGCATACGAAGCAGAGTCTATTAGCACAATTGAAGAGGATGGATATCCGTCCCCAAGGGACCTTACTCGTCCACTCTTCAATGAAGCAGATCGGAGACGTGGAAGGCGGAGCTGACACCGTGTTGGATGCTTTATCAGAGTATATGAAGGATGGGTTACTGGTCCTCCCAACGCATACGTGGTCTACTATAAATGCGGATAACCCGCGCTATTACGTTGAGGACACTCCTGTCTGCGTTGGTATTCTGCCAGAACTGTTTCGCAAGCGTTCAGGTGTAGTGCGTTCGTGGCATCCTACTCATTCGGTAGCTGCATTAGGTGAAGATGCCGTATCCTTTGTAACGGGGGACGAACGGTTTGATACACCGGTTGCTCGCGGCTCTGCTTGGGGCAAGCTGTTGGATCGAGAAGCGCAGATTCTGCTTGCAGGTGTAGACTTGACGCGAAATACCATTATTCATGGCATTGAGGAATGGGAAGACATCCCCGGTCGTTTGACGGAAGACCACGAGAGGTTGATTACGGTGCTGCCTGATGGAACAGAGATTCAAGTTCCTTCACGCCGTCATTCTCTTTCCTCGCACCATTACTTTGGTAAGCTAGAAGAGCTGCTGGAGAGCAGAGGAGCGATTCAGCGAGGCAGATTCGGCGATTCCGATGTATGGATATGTGAAACAGTATGGATGACGGAGCTCATATCGCGATTATTGGAGCTTGATCCAGATCTGTTCTCGAATTCAGAGCCTCTGAAGGAAGAGCTGATCACCCGATTTCGTGTGCCAAATGAATACTAACAACAGAACTGCTGTCATACAGCGCTATTACATACGATGTGAAGACGGCGCAGTCTCTTATAGAACAAGACCCGGTCCCTATATGAGGGATCGGGTCTATTGCTGTATATGCAGCTCAGTCAGGATCAATCGCGCGGATAGACCAGCCCGATCTGGCGACGAGCTTCTTGCATAATGCGCGTCGTCTCTAATGACACCGCGTGAGGGACAAGCGGCGCTTCAGTCAGCCCTTGTTCGACCGAGTTTGCAAAGTGTTGAATTTCATAAGCCATAATAGGAAGTTCACAAGTATAATCCAGTATCTGCGGCTCTTTGCCTCTTAGATGCAGCACAAGCTGTTGCGGGGTAGAGATTCGATCGATCAGTATGGTGCCTTGTTCGCCTTGAATCTCACTCGGCAGATAGGAATCTGTGATCTTAGAATGGGAGATGAGCGCATCCATCTCCGGATAGCTTAGCGTGAGCAGGCCGCTGCCGTCTACACCAGTAGATAGTGTATAGCCTTTCGCGTGAATATTCGCGGGAGCGCCAAATAAAGCCACTAACGGATGGACGCAATATACGCCAATATCCATCAATGAACCATTGCCGAGCTCAGGCTTAAAGGCGTTCATCACCTCTCCTCGTTTAAAGGCATCGTAACGAGAAGAGTACTGGCAGTAAGAGAATACAGCCCGGCGAACCGGGCCTATGCTCTCTATAAGAGAGCGGAGTTCTGCCATCGCCGGCAGGCAAGCGGGCTTCATCGCTTCCATCAGCAGCACTCCATGCTGCTTGGCAGCGGCAATTAATTGCTGAAGCTCACGAACATTTGTTGTGATCGGCTTCTCGCACAATACATGCTTGCCATGGCGCAGAAACAGCATCGCTTGCGGCGCATGCACAATGTTGGGAGTAGCGATATAGATGGCATCCAGCTCGGGGTCGGATGCGAAAGTGTCCAAATCGGTATAAGTCCGTGCAATCGCATGTTTGTGGGCAAATGAAGCAGCAGTGTCATTCAAGCGTGAATATACCGCTGCAATTCGAACATTGTCGACAGCTGCCGCCGCTTTAACGAATTCATCAGCAATCTTATTCGTACCAATCATTCCAAAACGAATCATAGAGGTTCCCGCCTTTTATGTACTTTTATGTAGGATGTTGTTATTGATTATACCAGAGTATGAGGTCAGGAAGGCATATCGATCTGATCAAGGCTCTACATCACGTTGCCCCAAATGGTGCTGTCGCATTCAGGCAGCCATATTTCTACATGGTTCATCACGTAAATAAAATATGTGAAAATATATGAGAACACTCATATTATTAATGGTGAAGCCTGCTATAGTTGTAATTAGCGTTTTTTGCCAACTCACTTTATTGTACAGGTTCTGAAAAGGCCAACCTTTTTCGGAAAATATAGGGTATAATAAGATGTTGAGGGACTATGTAATAGTAGGTTCCGTTCATTTTTGAGGTGTTAGTCATAATTAGGCGGCACTGTAAATAAAATGTAATGTTGCGGGTCATAATATCGCTTATGGACCGTAAGCATGGTTTGGTATCTGCAAGCGCACATAAACAGCTTACGGCTTGTCGCATGATGAGTACAGTATGCTTGTTAAGGGATTGTAGGAGGGACTGTCATGTATAATCGAAAAAATGCGGTAGAGGATATCCCCGAAGTGAGTACTGCGATATGGTCATGTGAAACAGATACATGCAAGGGCTGGATGAGAGATAATTTCTCATTCCAGGAAGAACCCACTTGTCCGTTATGCAACTCGCCGATGATTAAGGGAGAAAAGATGCTGCCGGTACTCGTCAATTATAGTGATCTGAAGACTCACCAGAAAAGCGAATAAGCGTCGCAAGGGGTTATGTTGCGGACAAGCGATTATTTGATCGCTGCCAATAAGAAATAAGGGCGCGACCCACGGGTCGCCGCCCTTAATTTCGTTTTCGGCCTTGTACAGTGAAAGTATCGTCTTTACGTGGGAATGCTCGCGGCGCTTGCTTGATCTGATGCGTGACCTGATCCACCTCGTACCCTTCTTTGATGTATAGATCCGTTACTTCCATCTTGAACTTGTATGCACACTCGGTGCATAAATAGCCGCGTTTTATTTCAATTTCACAAAAATAGCAGGGATATGTGAGATTAGGATAATCATACACGTACAACTTACCTTCGTTTATATAGTAAATTAGCTTCTTCACCGGAACTTCAGTCGCTTCACTGAGCTCGACGAGCGTGCTATCAGGGTGAGCCCGCAGATAGGCGGAGCAGCGTTCTAGTTCTGTACGGATAAAGACAACGCAATCTGGACAGTAATTGGAATACGTAATCTGAAATACTTTCTTGCATCTCTCACAATGACCCACATTTAAGTTCACAGCTTCTGCACCTCGTGGAATGATCTAGTAATTTTATATAGTTTAAGTATACAACATATTTCGGACAAGTTTGTCTCTATTTTAGCTTTTGATCAGAAGAGGTGACGATATTATGCCAAGTTGGCTGTTGTATGCCTTGTTATCTGCTGTTATGGCCGCGATGGTATCCATATTCGGCAAGCTGGGTTTGAAGGGGGTCGATCCGAATACGGCGACGACGATTCGATCTGTGATTATGATGTTGTTCTTGTTCGGTGTACTGACCTTTCAAGGCAAGCTGGCGCAGATCGGTGATGTGCTCGCCAATAAGAAAGCTATGCTGTTCATCGTTCTTAGCGGCGTTGCGGGTGCGTTATCGTGGCTGTTTTACTTTATGGCGATCCAGAAGGGGGATGTGTCCAAGGTAGCTCCGATCGATAAGCTCAGCGTCGTACTGGCTGTTGGCTTTGCTCTGTTGTTTTTGGGCGAGAAGCTATCTTTCTGGGGATACATCGGTGTTGGCCTAATTGCGGTGGGCGTGCTGATCACGGCGATTGCTGCATAAGTCTTATAAGACACGACCCTGCTTCTAGTTGAGCTAGAGGCAGGGTCGTATCATTTATGTCTATTCACTCGGCGATATGCCGTAGCGGCTGCGCAGCTTAGCAGCAGTTTCGCGCACCTGCGCGGGTTCGGGCAGCCAGAGGCTGGCGGCGGCAGCGGCTATGCCCTCTGCGGTCTGCCGCGCGTGTATGACACGCTTGACCGCGTCGGCGAAAAGGCGCGCGGCGTCGGGGCCGAGCCCGATCAGCTCGTCCAAGCTGGCGGTGCTGCCTTCCGTCACCAGCGGGTGACTGCCCGCTGTGCTTGGCTGCACCTCGAGCTGCTCCGCGGCGCTTGCGTTGGCAGCACTGGCCGCGTTATGCGCCTCTGCCGCAGTGCCTTGGCTGCTCTCACTCGCCGCTCGGTCATAGAAGTCGCGCACCAACCGTGCGCTGTCCCGACCCGAGCCGCTGCAGACCACAAAGGCCTGCACGATGAACGCATGCGACTGACGTCGCTGGGCGATTCCACAGAACTTCAGGCCGTTTATGCTTAGATCGTAATCGCCGGGGCAATACGCGCCTGCGATCTCACCCTTATCCACCTCACGGCCTGTTTCTTCTAAGGCCGCCCGAATAAGCTGATACATCCGCTCGAAGTCGCGATGAAAATGAAGATCCCCCTGGCTCGTCTTGGGCAGGATGAGCGACAGGTTGACTACGCCTAGGTCAAGCGGGACGGCGGCGCCGCCAGAGCTGCGCACCGCCGTTTCATAGCCGAGCGACTGCAGCCATTGCTCGGCTTCGGCGGCGCGAGGCAGGCGGCTGTCGCGCTGCCCCATGACGAAAGCGCGCGGATGCCGCCAGAGATGGCAGATCGCGGGTCCGCCTTGACCAGTCCGGCGGCACAGCATTTCATCTAGGGCAAATGGATACAGCACATCCTTTTCCGTGAGTTCATTTGTGCGATCCAGTACCAACATACCCTCATCATGTTCCATGGTTATGCTCCTCCGTAAATCATTTCAGTTGCCAACATGGTAGCACGTTAGAACTTAACCCACAACATGGGACTATCTCTCTCTCGGTTCCGTAACGGGAAAAACCCAGTAATCTCACGCGCAACACACCGCACCACAGCAACCATAACTCTGTAACAGGTAATTACCCCGTTACCGCCTCCACTGAGATTACCATTCCGGCTGTAACGGGCAAAAACCCGGTAATATCACGCACAACACGCCGCAACACAGCCGCCATAACTCTGTAACAGGTAATTACCCCGTTACCGCCCCAATTGAGCACACTATTCCGGCTGTAACGGGTAAAAACCCAGTTATCTCATGCACCATACGCCGTACCTAAGCCGCCATAGCTCTGTAACAGGCAATTACCCCGTTACCGCCCCAATTGAGCTCACCATTCCGGCTGTAACGGGCTAAAACCCAGTAATCTCAAGCGCACCACGCCGCACTACAGCCGCCATAACTCTGTAACAGGTAATTACCCCGTTACCGCCCTCACCAGGCTCACTATTCTGGCTGTAACGGGCTAAAACCCAGTAATCTCACGCGCAACAAACAGCACCCATAGAGTGCCTCTCATCAAAATAGCCCTTATTCAGTAACTCTCCCCCAGAATACAAGGGGGAGCATTGAATAAGGGCAACCACCATAGAAGCAGCACACGCTAGAACGATTGGCTTTGCGCCGCTATTTCGGGACACTCACTGGTCCCACAGATTTTCCACCTGTCGCTCTTGTACACACTCCAGGTTCAGATTCTGCACCTGACGCTCTCGTACCCACCCCAGGTGCAGAGCCGGCGACAAACGCCTCCGCGCCTGGCTCGATGATAGAACCCGCAGATCTGCGGCTAAGCGAATAGGCGGCGCAGCCCAGCGCGGTCAAGGCGATTAAGCCGCCGACCCACGGGTTGTTCGCTACCGAGCTCTGCTTGATAACGACGCTGCCGATAAGCGATCCACCTGCAATGCCTAGGTGCATCATGGATGAATTCAAGCTTAGCTGAATGTCAGCCGTATCCGGCGCGATCTTCATCAGATACGTCTGCATTGCGGGCGAGAGCGACCAACTGAGCGCGCCCCATAGCATCATGAAGACGAGAAATACGTAGAACGACGCTTGCGAAGCAAGCATCAGAGAGAACATCGACATGGAGAAGCAGGTGACGATCACAATAATCGATCGTGCCGCTCCCCAACGGTCGGACACCCAGCCGCCAATACCGCCGCCAAGTACGGCCGCGATTCCGAACAGGAAGTATACCACGCTCATCATACTAGGAGTGATGCTGAAGGTGGCCTCCACATATGGCGTCAGATAAGCGTACAATGTCAGATGACCGGTTAGCATTAATAAGCCGATAAGCTGCGCGCTTATAATCTTCTTATCTTTCAACGTCGCTAGCTGCTTCCGCAGCGGCACGACCGGGTTAGGCGCGGTAGGCTTCAGCATCACCGCGATGCCGATCATAGCCAGCAGGCTGAGGAAGGCGATGACGAGAAATGGCGCACGCCAGCCATACGCATTGCCAATGACCATGCCGATGGGCACGCCCAGTACGAGCGAGCCGCTGATGCCCATATAGATGATACCGATAGCCCTTCCTTTATGGGAAGCAGGTACAAGCTGCGCAGCCATCGTAATGGACAACACAACGATGACAGATCCGCTCATGGCGGATAAGGCGCGGGCTGACAGGATCAGCATATAGCTTGAGGTAAATGCGACGAGCAAGTTGGATAGCAAGAATAGAGCTAGGGCGTATAGATACAGCCGCTTCCGATCCATTCTAGAAGTCAGATTCATGATGATCGGACCCGTTACAGCGAAGGAGATCGAGAAGATCGTGATGAACAGACCTGCTGAGCTGACTGTGATGTTGAGGTCCTCTGCGATCAGATTCAGAATCCCGCCAACGATCAATTCGACCATCCCGACCACGAAGGCCGCGATAGCCAGTATAAATACACGAATATTCAAATAAACACATCCTTAGTGCAAAAAAAAGATATTGCCATTATAGTAGCCTCTTCCTAGTTATGCAACTAAGTTGTTGAATAATGTTTACCCGCGCATGGGTGGGTAAAAATTCCGCGCTGTTCTAAAGCAAGCCCTTTGCTGGCGATGTTGTGTTCATAACGTGTGGTTAGACGCGAAGAAGGTTGACAGTCATTTTTTGGTAAACATATAATCGCTATAGCAACTATTTATGGGGGGATAACATGAATCCTGAACCATCGCTCGGCTTTATGATCCATCATGCAGGACGCTCGAGCAGGGGAGCGTATCATGAGTAATCAAACGTCTTTGTGGACTCGTCATTTTATAGCCGCATGCCTGAGCAATTTCTTTATGTTTATAAGCCACTACATTCTGATCGTTACATTACCGATCTTTGTCATGGACAGTTTGCACGGCGGACAAGAGCAGGTGGGCATGATTATGACAACCTTTGTGTTAACTACTGTCATCTTTCGTCCTTTAGCTGGAAAATGGTTGGATGATCGCGACAAGAAGAAAATATTGATGATCGGACTTGGTGTATACTTAGTCTGTATGATATTATACTCATTTGTTCACAGTTACACGGTAATGCTCGCTCTTCGTTTGGTTCACGGCATTGGCTTCGGTATTGCGGCGACCGCAACAGGAGCCATCGCGACCGATCTTGTTCCAACGCAGCGCAAGGGTGAGGGCATTGGTTACTTTGGTCTCTTTATGAGTCTGGCGATGGTCATTGGTCCGTTCGTGGGGCTTACGATTATACAGCATTACAACAGTGGCGTCATGTTCATGGTATGTATCCTGTTCACTGCATTGTCCTTCATAAGCGCCCTTATGGTGAAGCCGGCTGCGTCTAATGTGCATCAGAAGTTGATCGAGCCTGCCACAGGTTGGAGAAAGTTTATTGAGCCAAATGCAGTGTCCATTGCTATAGCAGGGGGGTTAGTGGCCTTTGCTTACAGCGGTATAACCGCATATGTATCCGTTTATGCGAAGGAACTGGGGTTAAGCGCTGCTTCAAGCTATTTCTTCATGGTGTTTGCACTGCTGATTGTCCTCTCAAGGCCATTCACGGGGAAAATGTTTGACCGCAGGGGTCCCCATGTTCTTGTATATCCCGGTGTTCTGTTATTTGCATTGGGGATTATAGGATTGGGCCAGATGAACTCGGCATTCATGCTATTGGCATTAGCGGCATTGCTCGGTCTCGGATATGGAGCCATACTGCCGAGCTTTCAGACGATTGCGGTTAAGTCATCACCGCCGAACCGAACTGGGCTTGCGACTGCAACCTACTTCCTATTCTTTGACATTGGCTTCGGCATAGGTTCGATGGTGTTGGGGACGATTGCTTCTGCATCGGGTTACAGAATGATGTATGTACTAGCGGGGATTGTTGTTCTATTCGCTGCTCCAATTTACTATTGGTTCAACCACCGCCGTCGTTCCCATAATGCGCTTCAACATGCGGGGTAACCGTATATGCGTGAGTATGACAAGAGGCCGCCACGATCACAGCGATCGCGACGGTCTTTATATTATTTATTGGTGCTCTTCTGCTTGCCTGGCAGTCTGTGTGAGGGTGTTCCCTTTCCATAATGCTTCTGGTTAAGCTCTTGCTTGTGCTGTGTATCATGCACCTTATCAACAAATTCACGGGTACTGTCCATGGGCGCCTCCTTTTCATGTACTCGCATATTCTTAGTTCATTCTTAGAATAACCAGTAAGTTCTCATATCATGAGTTTGGTCGGCGTCCTGCACCACACTTTCGTAGCAGTTGAGCGGCTTGCAGCCCAATACCATCTGGCTGATGTATGTATGAAACGAAGGATAACTTCAGATATTAACCATTAACTTACAGTAGGGGAGAGGAATGACCGTGACTTTTAGAAGCTTTCTGCAGTTGGTTGAGATCAAAACGAAAGCCGCCAGCATCATTCCGTTTCTTATCGGAAGCTTGTACGCGATGCTGCGGTTTCATGACTTTCAGGCAGGAAATTTTATACTAATGTTCGTATCGCTGCTTTCCTTCGATATGATGACCACAGCGTTGAACAACTATTTTGATTATAAGCGAGCAATAGAAACCAAAGGCTACGGTTATGTTGTCCATAACGCCATAGTTAAGCATCAAATAAAGGAAAGCACAGTATTGGCGACCATCATCTTCTTATTTGTGCTGGCGACAAGTGCTGGCATCTTGCTGTATCTGAACACCAGTCTGCTCGTGCTGCTGCTTGGCGGGCTTTCATTTATGGTAGGCATCCTGTATTCGTTTGGTCCTATCGCGATCTCGCGGATGCCGCTTGGCGAGCTGTTCTCCGGATTGTTTATGGGATTCGGCATCATATTTATCTCTGCCTTCATCCATCTTAGACCCGAACATATGATGGTATTGATATATCAACATGGATTCGTACATATCTTCATGAACTTGAAGGAAATAGTGCTCATCTTCCTTATCTCCATACCGGCTATAATCGGCATTGCAAATATCATGCTAGCTAACAACATATGCGACATGGACGAGGATATCTTGAACAAACGATACACTCTCCCGATCTATATCGGCAAAGCAAATGCCCTGCGCTTGTTCCGAGTGAGCTACATTGTTTCCTACTTGGACTTGGCGGTGTATCTGTATTTGCAGGTTTACCCGTTGCTGCTCATCCTTCCTCTGCTGACGGTAATTCCCGTATGGAAGAATGTGAATCAGTTCATGGAGAAGCAGACAAAGGCAGAGACGTTTGTACTGGCTGTAAGGAGCTTTATAATTACGAACGCAGCCCGCATTGCGCTGCTCCTTATTGCTATTCTAGTTAGCTAGACGATGGGGCATGATAGCGATCCGATCCTCAGGTGAAGGACGTGAATGAATAATTACAGCGGGCTAGCACAAAACTACAGAACATATGAACATACCCATTCAAAAATGAAGGTGGTCGTAATATGACAGGGTCGGCGCTGTTCTTTTATTTCATGGTATATGCATGTGGGGGCTGGCTGCTGGAGCAGGCGTACTGCAAATGGACGACAGGGGCGTACAAACAGGAGGGCTTCTTGCTGGGGCCGTTCAAGCCGATGTACGGTATCGCGCCAATGCTGCTGATTATGGCATCGGATGCTGGGGTGTCCTGGTGGGGGATGCTTCTGCTCAGCTTCTTCATTCCTTCGCTTGTAGAATATGTCAGTGGGCTTATGCTCGATAAGATGTTCTACAAACGCTATTGGGACTATTCCGACTATCGGTTCCAGATGAGAGGATACGTTTGTCTAAGATTCTCGTTGTACTGGCTGCTGTTGTCGGTAGGTGTCCTGTACATCTTGCATCCTGCTGTTGCCGCTTTCTACGGAAGGATTGAACCAGCTTGGCTTCGCATGGAACCGGTGATAATCATGTATATGGTGGGGGATATAGGGAGTACGCTTCTTCATCGTCGATCAAGCCGAGCCGCAGACTTGACCTGATTCAACGATGAAGAGACGTGGGTGACATCAACGGGAGAACGCATATGTACCGCCGCATATCGTTAGCTCTGATGTGCGGCGCTCGCTTTCTCGAATAGATGAAACCCTTTTACAGCACCTTTATGCTCATAACCAGCTCCGCTATAGAAACGGAACAACGTATTATTGCTTTCGATGCAGTCTAGACGAATCTGCGGCTTGCCTTCGATGCGGATGCCGCTCTCGATCCACTGCATGACGGAGTTGCCCAGACCTTGACCCGCATAATCTCGGTTAATCGCCAGACGATGGACGTAGAAGGATGGATCATGTCCGTCATCTCCCCATAAGTCCAGATCCCAAGGACTTGGTTCTGTTAATAGGATGACCATGGCTGCTACGATATTGCCGTCCTTAAACATGAATACGTCACCGTGCTTAATGGCGTCGCCGGTCCCGTGGACATCGTGTCCGTCTAGAAGCGCGCTCCATTGGGTAGAGCCTTTACTCTTCAGCCATCTCGCAGTATTCGTGAGGAGCTCCACAATATCGGACGTATCGTCTGGCGTTGCTTGATGAACCTCTAATCCATTGTCTAGCTGCTGCTCGATTAAGGTATAAGTTCTCATGAAATCATCCCTCCTTTAGATCTATTCCCAGTTATAACGGAAGAAGCGCGGAAAGACAAGCGCGTTCCGAATGCGGTACGGATGACCGCGCGTATCGGCTCTATATACAGAAGTGCGAAGAATCCTCCATACTGTTAAGGATCCTTCGCACTTTCACATGCTGTATACCGATTATAAGGCTTCTATTTTATACCCAACCGCGAGCTGTCATCGCGTCTGTTACACGCTTGATTGAGATCATGTATGCAGCTGTGCGCAGATCCGTATCATATGCCGCAGCCATATCACGAACAGCTTCACAAGATCTAATCATGTTAGCTCTTAGCTTCTCAAGCACTTCTTCTTCAGACCAGTAGTAGTTGTGCAAGTTCTGTACCCACTCGAAGTAAGATACTGTAACGCCGCCCGCATTAGCTAAGATATCAGGAATAACGGTGATGCCGTTATTGATCAAGATAACGTCAGCTTCAGGTGTAGTTGGACCGTTAGCAGCCTCTGCGATGATGTTAGCTTTGATATTTCCAGCGTTCTCTTTCGTGATGACATTCTCAAGTGCTGCTGGAATCAAGATATCAACAGGAAGCTCTAACAGCTCGCTGTTGCTAATGATATATTGAGGGCCGTAGTCTGTAAGCTCGGAGTGATCTTTCAGCTGCTCAGCGCGGCTAACATCCAAGCCGTTCGGATCGTAGATTCCGCCGCGGGAATCGCTGACTGCTACGATCTTAGCTCCCATGTCATTCAAGAGGCGAGCAGCGATGCGGCCTGCGTTGCCGAAGCCTTGGATCGCAACCGTTGCACCTTCGATTGGGAGGCCTTTATCAGCCATTGCACATTCAATAGCATAAACGCAGCCTTGTGCTGTAGCAGCGTTGCGTCCGAGCGATCCGCCGATAATAAGCGGCTTGCCGGTGATAACGCCTGGTGAATAATGTCCTTTCAAACGGCTGTAAGTGTCCATCATCCAGCCCATGATTTGCGGAGTGGTATAAACGTCTGGAGCGGGGATATCCTTCTCCGGACCTACAATATCTGCTATAGCTTCCATGAATGCCCGACTAACGCGTTCTAGCTCTGCTTTGCTAAATTCTCTAGGGTCGCAAATAACGCCGCCTTTGCCGCCGCCGTAAGGGAGGCCAACAACTCCGCACTTGAAGGTCATCCACATGGATAATGCTTTAACTTCGTCGAGAGTAACGCCTGGATGGAAACGAATACCGCCTTTAGTAGGACCGATTGCATTGTTATGTTGGGAGCGGAAGCCTTCGAATACGCGAACTGAACCATCGTCCATACGCACAGGGAAGCTGACAGACAGTACACGCTTAGGTTTCTTTAGTATCTCTGTCACATGCTGAGGCAGTTGTAGCTTTGCCGCTGCAGCGTCCACCTGACGTTGTGCATTTAAATAAGGGTTCAACGAATCATCTGTAATTGTTTTATGTTGTATCATATCCACTCACCTATCCTTCTAAATTGGTACAAAACGCTTGCTAATTATTATAAAGAGATGATCGACATTTTAAAATGACTTTTGTGTATTTTATGTATAAAAATCACAAAATACACTGATAAAAAAAATCCATGGGGTGCCTGAAACACTAGGATATTAGTCGTAAATAATGGTAAATATCATTATGCAAGCGTATACATTGGTATGAGGATTTATTCATGCATAGAAATTATGGGTAAACGTGTAAATACTGAAAAAAATACAAAAAGTCCGGTTCTCATCGAGTGCGTAACTCAACGAGACCGGAACTTGATATGGCTAGTTAGCCTACCGTGCGTCGGAACCAAGATGGAGCTGTTCGCATAGCAGGTGCTGGCAAGCATTTCAACTGCATGATGACATCGATTGGATCTTGCTCGGTGCCTGATTGCTCTTGTTGTACAGCTTGACGCATCTCTTTCAACAGCTCAGGTTGTGCTGTGAAGCGGGACAAGCATTTAAGCAAGGATGGAACATCTTCTGCTACGCTGGCAAGTCCAGTCTTCAGCAGATAGGTGATGTTATCCTGCTCTTGACCAGGCAACGGTTTATAAATGATGAGCGGCAAGTGCTGGGCAATTGCTTCCGCAGTCGTAACACCGCCTGATTTCGTAATCATAACATCAGCCATCGCCATATACTCATGTATATTATCGATGTATCCTTTAATATGCACGTTGAGCGACACCTTCTCGCTCCAATGCTGGAGCTCACGCTGGAGCTTGTCGTTATGGCCGCACACGACGACGACCTGCAGGTCTTTAGCCCAAGCTGCGGATTCCAAAGCGTGTAATATAGCTGGATCCAGCAAGCCGCAGCCGCCTCCCATGAGAAGGACAGTCAACTTCTCTGTGTGAAGACCGTGCTGAACACGAAGTTCCTCTTTGTTATAAGTATTATAGAAGGCAGGCCGCACCGGAATTCCGGTAACCACGATCTTGCTGCTGCGTATTCCCTGATTCTCAAGCATCTGCCTAGCATGCTCGGATCCGACCAAGTACATATCTGTATATGGATGCAGCCAGAAGCTGTGATCCGTATGATCGGTAATGACTGTCGCTGTCGGACAATTAATGATGCGGCGCTCTTTCAGTTTAGAGATCGCAGCGCTTGCGGCTGGAAATGTGCTTACAACGATAGTTGGATCTGTCTCGCGAATGAGCTTAGCCAGCGGGCGCAAGCTTGTCAGGCGCACGTTCTTGATGAATTGCGCCAGCTTGCGATCTTTCCGCATCCATTCGAAGAGTGTGCCGTACATCCCAGGGAAATGCTTGAGCCACTGTACGAAACAGTAGGAGCCTACCATGTGAAGGTGAGGTGCCATCTGTTCCAGATAATTTACAATTTGAACCTCTATATGATTGCCGTAACGTTTGCGCATTAATTCCTCGATTGCACTAGCAGCTTGTACATGACCATGCCCGAGTGAACCGGTCAGTACCAGTACTTTGGTTCTGTGAGTCTTGTCTGTTTGCGTCGTCCACCCGAACATACTCCACTCTCTCCTTGTGTTGTGTCTTTTGTTTAATCGTCAAGTCTGCATGGCTTATACTCTCATTTTATGAAATGGATGACTGTGGCAAAACCGACCCTGGATTGGTATTCGAACTAGACTTTCGTCGAGTACTTTCCGGTGAAGTTGTTACATAGATGGAGAGCAGGTATAGATGGAAGGGAATAATTTCAACGGGTATATAGGAAGAGATGCGCCAATATTTACAGGTGTCGTCAAGGCTATTGAAAGCATTGAGGGTAGCTAGTCGGTTGATACACTTTGTAACCACATCTTGAAAGCCATGCTTATCTGTATCTATTATATAGAGGAATGATGAAATGTAAACCTATTTATGGAAAAATGGTATAATAGAACCCATTTTACAGAATACGCTTGACATCAGACACTATTACAAAAGTTAAAAGGCGTCGCAAGTTAAACGCAAGTACAATTGTGATACAATTCACCTACATTTTCAACAAACTTGTGAAGTTTGAGAAAAAGTTCTCAAATTGCTCAAAGAGAGCGGGGTACTATGTGACAATTGTCACAACGATGGAGTGACTTTTTTGACAGAATGATGATGGGTCACGAGCAACACTCTTGATCTTCCGTTATACAGGCTAATACCGCCGACCGCAGGTTTCGATGGTCACTGAAGCAGGCGGAAGCGGCCACTTAGCTTGACATAGCATGTAAACATGGAAAATGGTACTAGTATGAGAAAGGTGGGGGATTACGGATGGATGTAGTTGAGCTGTCCCGTATTCAATTCGCAGCAACGACGATTTTTCACTTCTTCTTCGTCCCGTTGTCGATCGGATTGGCGCTGCTCATCGCCATTATGCAGACGATGTATGTCGTCAAAGGTGAAGAGCAGTACAGAAAGATGGCAAAGTTCTGGGGTAAGCTGTTCCTTATTAACTTTGCAGTAGGTGTAGTAACAGGTATTATTCAAGAATTCCAGTTCGGTATGAACTGGTCGGACTATTCTCGCTTCGTAGGAGACGTGTTCGGGGCGCCGCTTGCAATTGAGGCATTGGCTGCTTTCTTTATGGAATCCACATTTATCGGCTTATGGATATTCGGTTGGGATCGTCTTTCGAAGAAAGTGCATTTGGCGTGTATCTGGTTAGTAGCGATTGGAACGACGATGTCAGCATTCTGGATTCTGGCAGCGAACTCTTTCATGCAGCATCCAGTCGGATATGAAATTGTTGATGGCCGCGCACAAATGAACGACTTCTGGGCACTCATTACCAACGGTCAGGCACTTGTAGAGTTTCCGCATACCGTATTGGGCGCATTTGCAACAGGCGCATTCTTGATCGCAGGTGTTAGTGCGCTGCGCTTGATGCAGAAGAAGGACGTTGCCTTCTTCAAAAAGTCATTTAATATCGCTATCGTAGTAGCTTTGATCTCTTCAATTGGTGTTGCGCTTTATGGTCACCAGCAAGCACAGTATCTGGTTCATACACAGCCAATGAAGATGGCTGCGGCAGAGGCCTTGTGGACGACGAGTGATGACCCTGCGCCATGGACGGTATTTGCTAAGATTGACACCGAAAAACAGGAAAACAGCATGGAGTTGCAGATTCCATATGCACTGAGCTTCCTTTCTTATAGTAAATTCTCCGGTGAAGTTATCGGGATGCAGGAACTGCAAGCGCAATATGAACAGTTGTATGGTCCAGGAGACTATATTCCTCCGGTTAAGACAACATTCTGGAGCTTCCGCATCATGGTTGTAGCAGGTTCGCTTATGATCTTGCTGGCTATGTACGGTGTATATATGATGGCTCGCAAGAAGATTGATCAAATTAAGCCTTGGTATTGGAAAATGATGGTATTTGGAATTTCCTTGCCAATCATAGCGAATACAGCAGGTTGGATTATGACAGAGATTGGTCGTCAGCCATGGACAGTATTCGGCTTAATGACGACAGCAGACAGTGTCTCTCCTAGCGTTACTTCAGGTGAGGTGTTATTCTCCCTGATCGCATTTACAACGATCTATTCGATTCTATTAGTCGTCATGATCTATCTGTTCGTTAAAGTGATTAAGAAGGGTCCGGATGCGCTGGATCATGATCACGCTGCAGAAGTAACGACGAACGATCCGTTCAGTAAGGGAGGTAAGCATCTCCATGTTTGAGTTGAGTGAACTGTGGTTTGTCCTTGTCGGTGTGTTGTTTGTCGGATTCTTCTTCTTAGAAGGATTTGACTTCGGTGTAGGTATGTCGACATTATTTTTAGCGAAAAATGATGGAGAGAAACGCGTATTAATCAACTCCATCGGCCCGTTCTGGGATGCCAATGAAGTATGGCTTCTGACAGCGGGCGGCGCGATGTTCGCTGCATTTCCACATTGGTATGCAACGATGTTCAGCGGTTTCTATATTCCGCTCGTCGTGCTGCTGCTTGCGCTTATCGGACGCGGCGTAGCGTTCGAATTCCGTCATCAAGGCAGCACTGCAGCATGGAAGAAGACGTGGGATATCGTCATCTTCATCGGCAGCTTATTGCCGCCGTTCCTGTTTGGTGTCGTGTTCGCGACCTTTGTGCAAGGCTTGCCTATCGATCAGAATATGGAGATGCATGCTGCATTCTTCGGTGACATTGTAAATGTATACACTGTGCTTGGCGGTGTCGCTGTTACGTTGCTCTGTCTTGTACACGGTCTGATGTTTGCGTCCTTGCGCACTACAGGTGACCTGCAGGAACGCGCTCGCAAGCTTGCGAAGCTGTTGTTGGTTCCACTTGCGGTATTGCTGCTCGGATTCGGGCTTATGACTTACTTCAATACAGACTTCTTTGACAGCCGCGGCGCGGTTCTGATTGCGATGGCAGTCCTTGGTGTGATAGCCTTTATATTAGCAGGCTACTTCATGTCCAAGAAGCGCGATGGCTGGGCGTTTGGTATGACAGGTGCTGTGATTGCAATCGCGGTATCTGCAGTGTTCGTGGGCATGTTCCCGAACGTATTGGTTAGCTCTTTGGACAGCGCATATAACATGACTGTATACAATTCGTCTTCTGGCGATTACTCGCTGAAGATTATGACAATCGTAGCGTTGACGCTGCTGCCATTTGTATTGGGCTATCAGATCTGGAGCTACTTTGTCTTCCATAAACGTGTTAACGAGAAGGAGCATTTGACTTATTAATGGATAAATCACTACTTGGATATAAGGGGATCAAGCCCGTTATAGCGGTTCTCGCGTTGCTTACCCTGATTCATAGTGTGTCCATCATAATGCTGGCTAAAGGGCTGGCGGACGCGGTGTCCGCCCTCTTTGCCGGCGATACGCTGCAGGAACAGGCGAATAACATTGCCCTGTTCCTGCTTGCGTTTATCGTCCGTCAAGTGACGGCGCTCCTTATGCAGAAGATTGCCTATCGATTCGCAGAACGGACGGGGCGAGATCTCCGCAAGGAGCTGATGGATAAGCTGTTCCGTTTCGGGCCTCGGGTTGCGAAGCAGGAGGGGACGGGTAATGTCGTAACGATGGTGCTGGATGGCGTGGCTCAATTCCGTACCTACTTAGAGTTAATATTGCCGCGGATGATGGGGATGGCATTCACCCCCATCATCATATGGATCTATATATTCACGCAGGATAAGATCTCAGCGCTCATCTTAGCAATTACGATACCTATTCTGATCATATTTATGATTCTGATAGGTCTGGCTGCGAAGAAGCAGGTAGATAAGCAGTTAAAGTCTTATCGCATCTTGTCCAACCACTTTGTCGATTCGCTGCGAGGTCTGGATACACTGAAGGTGCTGGGTCTAAGCCGTTCTCATAGCGATACGATCGAATGGGTGAGCGACAAGTATCGTTCTGCAACGATGAAGACCTTGCGGTTTGCATTTCTATCCTCGTTCGCGCTTGATTTCTTCACGATGCTGTCTGTGGCATTCGTGGCGGTAAGCCTTGGCTTGCGGTTAATTGAGGGTACAATGCTGCTTCCGACAGCCCTCATGGTGCTCATTCTTGCGCCGGAATACTTCCTGCCTGTTCGCATGGTAGGCGCAGATTATCACGCAACGCTCAATGGCAAAGAAGCAGGTCAATCTATACAGGACCTGATCCGTAAAGCGTCCGAGGTTGAGGTCACAGCTGAGCTGCCTGCGGGTATGAATTGGACGAATGATAGTGTTCTTGAGGTACGCGAAATAGGGTTAAAGCATGAAGAGGACGGTCCAGCATCACTGACGGACGTGACTTTCCGCGTGCAGGGATTGAAGAAGATCGGCATCATCGGCGCGAGCGGTGCTGGCAAGTCCACACTGATTGATGTGCTGGGCGGATTCCTCCGTCCAACTTCAGGCTGTATTACGGTTGATGATGCGAAGCTGGGGACGCTTGCAGATGAAGCATGGCGTGAACTGGTGACGTACATTCCGCAGCACCCTTATCTATTTAGCACGACGTTGGAGGATAATGTACGCTTCTATCAACCGAATGCGAGCTCAGATGATGTAGCACGTGCAGTAGAAGCGGCAGGCTTGAAATCTACTGTAGAGCGATTGCCAGAAGGATTGCACACGGTTGTGGGCAATGGAGGCCGCACGCTGAGCGGAGGTCAAGAGCAGCGCATAGCCTTGGCGCGCGCCTTTCTAGGGGAGCGGCCGATTATGCTGCTTGATGAGCCTACTGCGCATTTGGACATTGAAACCGAATATGAGCTGAAGGAGACGATGCTCTCCTTGTTCGAACATAAATTAGTGTTTCTGGCTACGCACCGATTGCATTGGATGCCTGACATGGACATGATTATCGTGCTTCAGCAGGGCAAGGTGGCAGAGGTCGGCACGCATGATCAATTAATGCAGCGTCGCGGTGCGTATCACGAGCTGGTTACGACAGAGATGGAGGGATGGCAATGAAACGCGAACAGTGGTTCCGTCCTTATTTCCAGATGTACTACGGGCGCTTCGCTCTAGTCGTCCTTCTAGGTATTCTCACAGTGGCCGCGGCAAGCGCGCTCATGTTCACTTCAGGGTACCTGATCTCGAAATCAGCGCTTCGCCCGGAGAACATCCTGATGGTATACGTGCCGACTGTATTGGTACGGGCTTTCGGGATCAGCCGCTCAGTTATCCATTATGGTCAGCGTCTGATCGCCCATGATGTGATCCTGCGGATCCTCTCTGATATGCGGGTTCGTCTGTATCGTATCGTGGAGCCGCAAGCTTTGTTTATTCGCTCTCGTTTCCGTACGGGTGATATCTTAGGCGCGCTGGCTGACGATATTGAATATTTACAAGACGTATATATGCGGACAGTGTTTCCAAGCGTCATTGCGCTCGGTATGTATGCGGTCGTTATTGCGGTGTTCGGTTGGTTTGACCTTGTATTTGCTGGCTTGATGGCGCTGTATATCGGTGTGCTTGTGTTTGTTCTTCCAGGTGTATCGCTATGGTTCATGAAACGCAACAATCGCCGGGCGAAGCAGGAGAAGAACCGTTTGTATCAGAAGCTGACAGATGCGGTGCTGGGGATGAGCGATTGGGTAATCAGCGGACGGTCTGCGCAGTTCGTTGATACTTATGAAGAAGATGAAGCGAGTCTGGCACGAGTAGAGCGGACATTAAGCAACTGGGCGAAATGGCGTACGTTTATTGGTCAGCTTGTTGTTGGCTTGATTGTGGTAGCTGTCATCTATTGGGCAGGTGAGCAGTATGCGGATCGACAGATCGATGTGACGTTGATTGCAGCGTTCGTGCTCGTTATTTTCCCGCTAATGGATGCTTTCTTGCCAGTATCTGAGGCAATTGAGCGAATCCCGCAGTATAAGGATTCGGTTGAGCGGCTTGTCCGGATCAGCGAGACGCAAGGTGCGGAGGCTGCTGATGGAGGCTATGCATCCGTTGGAGATGCAGAGATTGCGGCGGCACGCGATAATGCGTTTATTCGCGTGGAGCAGGTGCGCTACCGCTACGAGGAAGCGAGCGATTGGACGCTGGACGGCGTGTCCTTCGACATCGCGCCCGGCAGCAAGATCGCGGTCATCGGCCGCAGCGGCGCCGGCAAGTCGACGCTGATGAAGCTGCTGCAGGGCGCGGTCGCGCCTGGCGGTGGTTCCGTTACGATTAACGGAACACCAGCCTGCGCCATCGGCGAGCGGATGCCGCGGCTGATCAGCGTGCTGAATCAGCGGCCGCATCTGTTTGATACGACTGTGGCGAACAATATTCGCCTCGGTCGTCAAGACGCGACGGACGAAGAGATCCGTCGCGTCGCTGAGCAAGTGCAGCTCGGCGCGTTGATCGAGTCGCTGCCGGAAGGCTATGACACGCCGATGCACGAGACGGGGCAGCGCTTCTCGGGCGGCGAGCGCCAGCGAATCGCGCTGGCACGCGTGCTCCTGCAGGATAACCCGATCGTCATCATGGATGAGCCGACTGTAGGGCTTGATCCGCTCACCGAGCGGGAGCTGCTGCAGACGATCTTCCGCACGCTGGAAGGGAAGACATTAATCTGGATCACCCACCACCTGGTAGGTGTCGAGCAGATGAATGATATTATGTTTATCGAGAACGGCAGAGTGGAGATGCACGGCACCCATGCAGAGCTGATGGAGCAGAATCCTCGCTACCGCGGCCTGTACCGCCTGGATCGACCATTTGCCTAATACTAAAAGCACAGCAGTTCTGGAGATGTTATCTCCGACCGCTGTGCTTTTTTTTGCGTGGAGCGAGTGGGGAGTGTGTACTTCGGCATGGAGCGTGATGACTATGAATCCGGACACAGGGGACGTTATTTTAGATAAAAACGGTACATATTGGGGTTAGGCGGACACAGAAGCCGTTATTCCTTACAAAACGGGGTAATTTCGGTTGATTTCGTTGAAATAACGGATCTACTGTCCGCTAGTAGGCCAAAATAGCGACTTTTGCCGTAAATAAGGGCTCGTGTGTCCGCATACAACTCGTAACCTCATGGGTGAGTAACAACCTATTGTCTCATCGTAAGTTTGAGGCGTATGGAGAGTCATGAGCGAGTGGGATAACAGGCTGTTACCCAGTTACAGCGTGCGAAACGTGCAAGAGCAGTGAGATAGCAGGGGAAAACCGTGTTACAGAAGTAATGAAGCAGGTGGGGAGTCATGAGCGAGTGGGATAACAGGCAATTACCCAGTTACAGTGTGCGAAACGTGCAAAGTGGTGAGTTAGCGGGGAAAAACCGTGTTACAGAAGATATGAGGCGGCTGGAGAGTCATGAGCGAGTGAGATAACAGGCTGTTTCCCAGTTACAGCGTGCGTTACGTGCAAAAGTGAAGAGATAGCGGGGGAAAACCGTGTTACAGAAGTAATGAGGCAGATAGACGGGCAAGTCAGAACAGGCGACTGAGGGGGGAAGCGGATGTGACCAATACAGGAAGTGCCACAGGAAATACCGCATCAAGTGCGGAGCATGACTTGTAAAACAGCGCTGGTTTATGCTTTAAATTAGTGAAATTTATGTTAATATTTCTATATTGTGATGACTTTATGGAGGTGGCCGCATGCGCAATATGTGGCGCTGGCTGAGGCCTTACCGCAAGCCGTTTGCATTTGCAATCGCCATGCTGTTCGTAGAATTAAGCATTGAGCTCCTGCAGCCAGTTCTAATTGCTAGAGTGATCAACGAAGGCATTATGCCGCAGCGCCTGAACCATGTGCTGCTATGGGGCGGCATTATGCTCGGCCTAACGACGATTAGCTTCACCTGCGGCATTATTAACTCGTTCTTCGCAGCCCGAGTCGGGCAAAATGTCGGCTTCGACATCCGCAAGAAAATATTTGAACAAGTCCAATCCTTCTCGTACTCCAACTTCAATCAATTCCCTACATCAACGCTCATTACTCGCGTCACGAGCGACGTGACACAGCTTCAGAACCTGGTATTCATGGGGATGCGCATCATACTGCGCGCGCCACTTATACTTATTGGCGGACTCGTGATGGCACTCCTGGTCAATGCCAGGCTCGCCTTCATTCTCGCTATCGTAACACCAGTGCTGTTTTTATTTTTACTATGGATGATGAAAATGGCCTTCAAGCTGTTTCGCGCGGTGCAGGAACGATTGGATCGAACCAACGGCATAATGCGAGAGAATCTGTTAGGGATTAGACTCATTCGAGCATTTGTGCGCAGCAAGTATGAAGTCAAGCGGTTTGAAGATGTGAACCAAGAGCTAATGGAGCGCAACATGAAAGCGTTGTGGATGGTCGAAACGACAGTGCCCGTGCTAACGCTAGTCATGAATGCATGCATCCTCTTTATCTTATGGTTCGGCAGCAAGCAGGTACATATCTGGGGCGGAGCCAACGTAGGTGAAGTTGTTGCGGTTATTAACTATGGAACTCGCATGATCGGGGCATTTTCCGTTATATCGATGGTCGTCATGACCATCTCCCGTGCGAAAGCGTCGCTGCAGCGGATCGAGGAGGTGCTCGATACGAAGGCAGGCATTGTTGAAGAAGAGAATGTGGATGCGAGTCGTCGCATCTCATCTGGAGAAGTGGAGTTCGATCACGTCTCCTTCCGATACCCAGGCGCAGCTGAAGATGTGCTGGATGCGGTCTCGTTTACAGCGCGGCCAGGTCAGATGGTTGCGGTCATGGGGGCGACAGGCGCAGGCAAGTCCTCGCTGTTTCAGCTCATTCCGCGCTTGTACGATGTTACGGCAGGCAGCGTGAAGATAGATGGTACCGATGTTCGGAAAATGAAGCTGGACTCGCTTCGACGCGACATCGGCTTCGTGCCGCAGGAATCGCTTTTGTTCACCGGCACCGTGCAGGACAATATTCGCTGGGGGCGCGAGGATGCCTCGCTGGACGACATCGTGGAGGCGGCCAAGGCCGCTCAAATCCACGATACCGTCATGAAGCTGCCGCTGCAGTACGATACCGTGATCGGACAGAAGGGTGTCAACCTATCCGGCGGTCAGAAGCAGCGGCTTGCGATTGCCCGCGCGCTCGTTCGCAAGCCGAAGCTGCTCCTGCTTGATGACAGCACGAGCGCGCTCGACGTGCGCACGGAAGCAAGGCTGCTCGCAGAGCTGCCGAAGCTGAACGGGACCACGCTGATCATCACGCAGAAGATCAGCGCCGCCATGCATGCAGACACCATCCTGCTGATGGATGAAGGGCGTCTGCTCGCGCAAGGCGAGCATCATGAGCTCCTGAAGCATTCGGAGCTGTATCGCCGCATCGTGCATTCTCAGCTCGGAGAGGAGGCGGTTCCGCATGTCCAAGCCAATGGCACAATCTAGCGGCAACACGGGCAGCCCATCGCATCAAGCGGCGCATGCAGGACCGCGCCCGCCGCATGGGCCAGGCGGTCCACACGGCATAGGCAAGCCGAAAGTGAAGCCCAAGGATATGTTGGGCACCTTATTAAAGATATGGGCGTATCTATCGAGCGAGAAGACCAAGCTAGCACTGATATTATTTATGATCGTCCTCAGCTCCGCCCTCAAGCTGCTGGGACCCTTTCTGCTCGGTTATGCGATCGACCATTACATAAGTACAAAGGGTGATCAGGGATTGCCCCTGCTTGTAGGCGCTCTCGGCTTGACTTACCTCGGGTACGCAGCCGCGACATGGCTGCAATCGATATGGATGATCAACATCGCCCAGCGCGCCGTATTCCGAATGCGCGCGGATCTATTCACAGGACTGCATCGCCTGCCGATTGCTTACTTTACGAAGCGTCAGCACGGCGAGCTGATGAGCCGGCTTACGAACGATATGGATAACGTGAGCCAGACGTTGAACAGCTCCTTCATTCAGCTGTCCTCCAGTATATTGACCTTTATCGGTATGCTCGCCATGATGCTGTGGCTCAGTCCGCTGCTAACGTTAGTCAGCTTGATTATTGTACCGCTGTTGTTTCTTGGCATGCGGTGGATTACCAACCGTACTGGCCCGTATTTCAAAGAGCAGCAGCGCGCGCTCGGCGAGCTGAACGGTTTCGTGGAGGAGACATTCTCCGGGCAGAAGCTGGTTAAGGCTTACTCCCAGGAAGAGAAGGTGACTGCGCAATTCCTGGCGAAGAGCGAGCGTCTGCGTGACGCGGGATATTGGGCGCAGATGTATTCCGGCTTCATTCCGAAGCTGATGAATATGCTGAACGATCTGAGCTTTGCACTTATTGCAGGCGCAGGCGGCGTGATGGCGGTCTATAATCTAATCTCCATCGGTGTTATCGTGACGTTTGCGGAATACGCGCGGCAGTTTACACGACCGCTGAATGATCTGGCGAATCAGTTCAATACGTTCCTCTCTGCCGTTGCCGGCGCGGAGCGGGTGTTTGAAGTTCTGGAACAGGAGCCGGAGGCTAGTGATGAAGCCCATGCGAAGCCGCTTCAGTACCTACGAGGCGATATCGAATTCGACCGCGTATCCTTTGCGTACGATGCGGATGTTCAGACTGTCTCGGATGTATCATTCCATGTTGCTCCAGGACAAACTGCCGCATTAGTTGGACCTACTGGAGCGGGCAAATCGACGCTTGTCCAGCTCCTATCTCGTTTCTATGAGCTGAATAACGGTCACATTCGAGTGGATGGAATCGATATTAAGGAGATCACACGCAATAGCCTCCGAGGTCATATGGGCTTTGTGCTGCAGGATTCCTTCTTATTTGAAGGCTCCATTCGAGACAATATTCGATATGGACGTCTGGAAGCTTCGGACGAAGAAGTGGAGCTGGCGGCTAAGCAGGCTAATGCCCATTCTTTTATCATGAAGCTCTCCGATGGATATGATACGCGGTTAGATACCGAAGGGAGCGGCATCAGCCAAGGACAGAAGCAATTGCTGTCTATCGCGCGAGCGATCTTGGCGGATCCGGCTATTCTTATTCTGGATGAAGCGACGAGCAGTATTGACACCGTGACAGAGCTCCACATCCAAGAAGCGCTGTATCGATTGATGAAGGATCGAACGAGTATCGTCATTGCGCATCGCCTGAATACGATTCGGCAAGCGGATCAGATTCTCGTGCTTCTCGACGGACGGATTCAAGAGAAAGGATCACACAGTGAGCTGATGCAGCAGAAGGGGTATTACAGCCAACTGGTGGAGGGGCAATACGAGCAGCATGGGGCTTACACCTAATAGAGCAACTATTCATCCAGATGACCGTATTTCATAATAATGGAATTAGCTGAAAGGTGTGATCCGATGAAGAGCATTAAGCCTGGACGAGGGCCGTCATCGCAGGCGGCTGTGGGAAGCGTTGTTTCCATCATATTTGGTGTAATATGGACGATCGGTGCGTTCTCGATGACCAGAGATGCTCCGTTTCCGATGGTAGGCATTATCTTTCCATTGTTCGGTATTGTATTTATCGCGATAGGCGTATTCAATGCAGTGTATCATTACAAGAATGCCACCGGTAAGGATCGGATGTCGCTGTTCGACATTGTCGATCAAGAGGAGGAGTCAGATCCGCTGCAGGAACGTTACGGCAGAGGGAAGATGACGCCCGACAGAAGACTCTCCAAGATGAATGACGATCGAAACGGTCAACAACCAGAGCCAAGAGCTGCTAATCGGCGTTTCGAAGGGGATTATTGCCCGTATTGCGGAACAAAGATGGAGTCGGACTTTGATTATTGTCCAAAGTGCGGAAAAGATATTTGAACATGCCATGCATTATAGACTGTTTCTGAAGTAGGCTTCTCTACCTCAGGGACAGTCTTTTTTTATAGGTGCTGATTGAAATTTCTTCTTCAGCAGGGATAAATATACCGCTTTTTACTAGTATACTAGCGGATTTGTTTCAAGATGGGTGTAGAACTAGTACAAGTAACGGATAGGTAACGTATTATGCATCACAAGTTCATATCCACAACAAATGGAAGGGGATATTTATCTCATGGAGAAAATCAGTTTTGTTATGTCTATGATAGGTAGAGTCGTTCGCATAGACAGAGGCGGCCCTGAGTCGAGATCTGGGAAACTGATAGCGGTGAAACAGGACTACTTGGCCATCGATAATAAGCGTGAGGGTATCATTTATTACAACTCCGAACATATCAAGAGTATGACTGTGAATGGGTATTATTGCGAAGATCACGGAAAAGAAGATTGTTATCCTTCGTTTGATGAGCCATGCTTCATTGATGTTCTTAGCAAAATGAAATATCGTACTGTACAGATTAACCGGAGCGGTCCGGAAAAGGTTGTAGGTGTTCTGACATCAGTAGGTGATGATCGTCTGCTTGTCATCGTTAAAGGCGAGGTCGTTACGGTATTTACTTACCACGTTCGCAGCATCAGTGTTGTATGCAAGGAGAACGATGACTGTAAAGATGAAGATGACTATGAAGATGACTGCGATGACGATGACGATGACGATGATGACAAAGACTGTGAAGACGATCACCATAAGAAGAAATGCAAAAAGCGTAAAAAGTGCAAATACGAAGATGACGACAAATATGATAAGAAATGCCGAAAGCACGATAAGTAGTTACATTTACGATGACGAGGAATCTGGGTATACAACATAATTTCGTATATCTAGGTTCCTTCACTATTATGATATCGAACTAGTAAAACAGGCGAAGTGATTAGTACAGACATCTATAGGGATGAGTATATATGGATTATCAATGTCTGACTATGACAAATGAAAGGTGATAATCGCATGGTACAATCCCTTCTGCACAGCCAAGTAGGTATGAAAGTCAATATCAACAGAGGTGGTCCGTACTCAAGCCGAGGAAGGCTCTTGGCAATTAAAGAGGATCACCTGGTCGTCAAGACTGATGAGCATGGACCTGTATATTACCAGATCGAGAATATTGAGAGTGCGGGCGTGGACGCCCGTGAGGACCGATATGCACTGTCATCTAATGAGATGGAAGGTGATTGGTGCGAGGATGAGGTCTGCTTAGAAGATGTATATTACAACATGCGCTACTATGTCGTGGATATCAATCGCGGTGGTGCTGGGGCTGTTCGGGGCATCTTAATTCATTTCCTTGACGACTTCTTGCTTCTAGTGGATAACGACAAGATTGTAAACGTGTGTACTAAACATATTGTATCCATAAGCCGAAGTCGGGAGGTTAAGGCGGTTACTGAGTGTAAATGCCATCTAATCGAAGAGAAAGCTCGGGTATCTGCTACACTCGAACAGCCAGCCGATCCAGTACCTGATCCTGCACCGCAGTTGCCATTGCTTCAATCTCAACTGGTTCAATCCCCTGATTCCCCGCAAGACAGCTCTTCACTTCTCCGTCAGGAAGTAGAGCCTTCTGCTCCTGGTCATGTGAAAGAACTCAGTTTCCATGAACCAACTTTGCCTGTTATTCCTAGCGCTGCTATGCCGGTGTCGTTATCCGGCTTCATAACAGAGGACTATGTTACGCCTGAAATGCGATATACCCGTGAAAGAAGAAAGCGAACTCGGCGCACACGAGAGAAGGCATTTTCGAGCAAATGGAATTCGAGAAATAGACCAAGAAGAAAGGTCGAACACACAGTTATCCCTCCGCTTACGGTCCAGTTCAGCCTCAATAGACATGTGCAGCATCGCACGGTCAACTCAATGGCGCTGCGCCATCGCACAAGCAAACGCCATGAAGCACAACCAACAACGCAAACGCGGAAAGCTCATGTGTATGTTGTAAATCCTCGCATTTATGTGCCTCGTAAAAGAAGATCTCGCATGTTGAGAGCCGTTAAGTAATAACGGATATCTGTATCTCACTTTTAGTCCTCTGTGACCGCTCATGGGATCAAGTCGGCATCAAGCTGTTTACTGGACTCCGACTTGATCCTGTGAGTGTGGTTGCGGAGTACGTAAGCAAACTATTGCTTTTTCGTGTGGGACTAGCCGTGTATATTAATCCATTTTCAAGAAGAGGGTATTAGGATGAACTTAATTAGCAATTATCTTGGGCAGTATATTGAGATCGAAGTGACTGGAAGTAAACGATTAGCAGGCAGGCTTGTGGATTATGGACTGGACATTATCGTCATTTACGATGGCAGCAGATATGTATACATTTCGTCATTGCATGTGCAGCATATGAAGTTAAGGAAAGAGAAGGATGCAAGTATAATGGATCCTCCAGAAGAAGAACTGTTGAGTGAGCGCGACATCTCATATCGCAAAACATTGAGCTGCGCTAAAGGACAGTTCATTGAGCTGTATGTGTCCAGCAACCAAACGATTCATGGATATATCACCAACGTATTAACCAACTACTTTGTCTTCTATTCCCCGATCTACAAGACCATGTACATTCCTCTGATCCATCTGAAATGGCTGACATACGATATAAGCAGAAGAACTCCGTACTCACTAGATATGAGATTCTTGCCTATGCAACCCTCTGAGCTGACATTAGCTAGAACGTTTGAAGAGCAGATGAAGAAGCTGGAAGGGAAGATTATCGTCCTTGATCTTGGACATGACATGCACAAGCAAGGTCTATTATATCGATTGGAAGGCAGTTTAATAGAATTGGTTACTGCTGATGAAGAGCGGTTGTTCAGCAGTATTCAGCATATACAGACAGTTCACTCTCCGTACATCTAGCTGTCTAGCATTCACCTCTTTTTCGGACTAGTTATATTCGCTGAGTCAATTAAAAATATCAATCATAAGATAGAGTATAACTTATAGGAGGTGACCTGATATGACAGGTAGAGAAAAATTTGAATGCAAGTGTAAGTGTGAAAAGAAGAAGGAAAAGAAACACGAGGATTGTGGCTGCCACAAGAAGCGTAAGGAAAGAGATTGTGATTGCCGTAAGAAGCACGAGAAAAAGGAAAAGAAACACCTTAAGTGCTGGTGTGAAGAAGAACGCGAGCATGAAGACGAATGTGATTTCGACGATGATGATGATTTCTATTAATCCGATTAACAGTTAGGCAGTATATAAGCTGCAAGAAAGACCATGTGCCCTGCATGGTCTTTTTTGCTAGTTTACTATAGTTACAAGTGGCGGCTTTACATAGAGGCGGTCTTGTGATCGCTAAGGTGCAGCTTGCTCGGATGAGGCTCGCGGAACATCAGGAAGAAGCACAAAGCAGCTGTAACATACAGAATACCGGTAATGGAGAACGTTATCGCATAGCCCCAATATGTGCCGTAATTCGTTATTAGAGCGGATTGCACACTGCCCATACTAGCCCAACCAAGCATAAATGCGGTTTGTGTTATAGAATTGGCGATCCCTCTGCGGCGATCCGATACACGGTCGACCATTAGATTGGATTGAATCGGATTCGCTGCGTTCATCAGCGCTTGCCTGAATAGGAAGCTGATAGACGCGATAAGTAATATATTCGTAAACCCTGTGAGCAGCAAGAACGGCAGGGATAACAGTTGAAAATAAACGATCGCTCTTACTTGACCGACACGTCCAACTAACTTAGGACCGATCATCATGGAGATGATCGTCATCACTTGTCCGAGAGAGACGAGCAAGCCGACTGAGGTCAACGAGATATCGAACCGATCGGTAAAGTACAGATTCAGGTAAGGGATGACCAAGCCTGAACCGAACCCAATTAGAAGCTGGCCTATTGTGAACTTGCCGATATTGCGCCAATCGTCCCTAGCATTATCGGCTGTGTGTATAGATTTTTCGGCAACTGTGGAAACAGAAGCTTCTAGTACGGACTCTGCTTTCTTCTCCTTCACGAACAGCAGCGGAATAAAGGAGAAGAGAGTTGCTATGCCGCCAAACAGCAGGGCGGTCTGCAAGCTCTGTGTATGATCAATGCCGATTGCTTGCAAGCTGTCTGCTATGATGCCGCCGCTGATATTGCCAAGCACTTGAGATGCCAGAACCATTGAGAAGTGCAGGCTGAACATGCGCAAGCGGCGCTCTATGCCTGAATTCTCTGCTAAGAACGGGACAGCCAATACTTGATAGAAAGAAGCAAATACCCCTGTTCCGATCGCTAGCAGCTGCAGATAGGGCTCTCCTTGTGCGAATGCGCGGCTGATAAACAGTATGCCTGTGAATAATGCACCGGTTACGAGAAAAGGTTTGCGGCTCAATCGATCGCCGAGAAGTCCGATTGGAATGAATAGCAGGGCCGTCGCCAACGACTGTATGCTGACGATGCTGCCGTTCATCACCTGATCGTACCCGAGCGACTTGATGTATAGGTTGTACAATACCGAGAACAGGCCGCTGCCGAATTGATAGAGGATATTCGATATAAAAAATAACTGGATATTCCGGTTCCAGCCCTTTATTTCAGTCATCAAATTGTGAGCAAATTGCATGATGGCGGTTTCCTCCATAATTCATTCAATAAGGACTGTTATATTGTATACTGCCTTGTAAAAAAGAGGAAGGAGGGGAATTCGTAGATTAATGCAGTTAACAAGCGATATTTGAACATAGCGATACACTTGTCAGGATAAATGGCGATTAACGATGAAGAGAGGGGAAATGAGGTAAAAACCAAAAAGAAAGGAGCTTATAGCCAATCGGGTTGATTGACCTGGTTGGCTATTTTTGTGTGCAGGATGAAGCGGTCAATCGCTATTCATTGTACGAATAATGGGGAAAGCTGTATGGAGAATGAGAGCGTGTTTCACGACACCTAAAAATATTCATGACTATGACGAAGAGGTGATCGGTTGTGTCGGAAGAACATCCGTTATCCAGGGAATTAATTGAGACATTCGTGAAGTTCAATCGCGCGGAGTGGCAGCAGCGAATGCTCGCCGGACAGAAGCGCAGCGAGATGATGGTGTTATTTGCAATTCAGGAGCAAGCGAATGAAGAAGAACCTGCAATGCGTGTTTCGGATATCAGCAGCTTGCTGCGGGTGACATCACCTACAGTGTCACAGCTGATTAACGCGCTGGAAGCGAAGGGATTAGTCGAACGAATAAGCGATTCTCATGATCGCCGCGCTGTTCGAGTAGGTCTTACAGACGCTGGTAAGCAATTAACAGCGGTCAGCAAGCAAAGAGCAAGAGAGCATACTCAAGGGCTCATCGATTACTTAGGTGAAGAGGACGCGCAGAAGCTGGCGGAGTTGCTGAATAAGCTGTTTGACTATCACAGCAGTATGAGGGAGCAGTTTCAAGGTGAAGAGGATGTCAAGGAGTGTGGAAAGGCATGACGAGGCTGTTTAAGTTCTTGAAGCCGTATAAATGGTCAATAGCAGCTGTGTTAGTACTTGTATTTGCCCAATCCTTATCAGAATTGTATCTTCCGACATTAATGTCAGATATCGTGGATATCGGTATTGTGAACGGAGACCTGCCATATATATGGCTGGTTGGCGGCTTCATGCTGCTGGTCGCGGCAGCAGGGGCGATGTGTGCTATAGGAGGAAGTTATTTCTCATCTAAGGTAGCGATGGGGTTTGGCAGGCTGATGCGAGCCAAGGTATTTGACCAAGTTGAACACTTCTCGATGCAGGAAATTGATCAGATTGGCACGGCTTCATTAATTACACGTACAACTAACGACATTAACCAAGTGCAGCAGGTGTTGGTCATGATGCTGCGCATTATGGTTATGGCGCCGATGATGTGTATCGGCGGGCTCCTTATGGCCTTATCTAAGGATGCGAAGCTCACACTTGTATTGGCTGTATCGATACCGATTCTGGCATTGTCGATCTATATCATAGCGAGCCAAGGTATTCCGCTCTTCAAGGCTATGCAGATTAAGCTGGACAAGCTTAATCTCGTGGTTCGTGAAGGATTGATCGGGATTCGGGTTATTCGCTCCTTTAACCGCACGGATGCGGAGAAGGAACGATTCAATGAGGCGAATGGAGATCTGACGAATACGGCAGTAAGAGTAAACCGGATTATGGCTTCGCTTATGCCGATCATGATGCTTACATTCAACTTATCTACGGTAGCTATCCTATGGTTTGGCGGCCTGCGGGTCAGCGATATGGACCTGGAAGTCGGCGATCTGATGGCATTCATTCAATATGCGATACAAATTATGTACTCGCTCGTTATGCTGTCGATGATATTCGTAATGGTGCCGCGCGGCGCTGCGTCTGCTGCTCGGATTAACGAAGTGCTGGATATGAAGTCAGCCTTGACGGAACGGACAGCGCCTATTACGAAGGCAGATGTACGCGGCGTTGTAGAATTAGACCGCGTTTCCTTCTATTATCCAGGCGCGGAGCAAGCGGCGATATCGAATATATCGTTCACTGCGCGTCCAGGTCAGACGACGGCAATCATAGGGGGCACAGGGTCGGGTAAATCGACGATTCTGAATCTAATCGAGCGTTTCTATGACGTCAGCGAAGGAAGCATACGCGTTGACGGTATTGATATTCGTGATATGTCGCTGCAGTTCCTGCGCTCCAAGATCGGATATGTGCCTCAGAAGGCTGTTTTATTTACGGGAAGTATTTCGGATAACATTCGCTTTGGTAAGGAAGATGCTACCGATGAAGAGGTAGCGCATGCTGCAGTAGTTGCACAAGCAAATGACTTTATCTCCAGCATGCAGGATGGCTTCGATTCAACCATCTCGCAAGGCGGTACGAACGTATCCGGCGGTCAGAAGCAGCGTCTTTCCATTGCGCGGGCGATCGTGCGAAATCCTGAGATCTTTATGTTCGATGACAGCTTCTCCGCGCTGGACTTTAAGACAGACGCGAAGCTTCGCGCGGCATTGAAGCAAGAAACGACGGATACCACGGTCATTATCGTGGCGCAGCGGGTTAGCACCGTTATGGATGCGGATCAGATAATCGTGCTGGATGAAGGCGCAATTGCAGATATCGGTACACATGATGAGCTTATTCAGCGCAGCGAAGTATACCGCGAAATCGTGCGATCCCAATTGTCAGAGGAGGAGATCGCATGAGTGAGCGTAGAGGGCAGGGGAATCGGGGGCCGATGGGCGGCGGACCAATGGGCAGGATGGCAATGCCCGGAGATAAAGCGAAGGATTTCAAGGGTACTTTGATGCGGTTGCTGGGTTATTTGAAGCCCCGTCAAGTACAGCTGACTATTGTATTTATCGCGGCTGTTCTCAGTACAGTGTTCTCAATCGTCAGCCCTAAGATTATGGGTAAAGCGATTACAAAGCTGTTTGAAGGCATGATTGGACTGATGCGGGGTGTGCCGAAAGAGGAAGCCTTCGACTTCGGTTATATCGCAAATATTATGCTGATCCTTATTGCTCTGTACGCTGTTAGCGCATTGTTCAGCTATCTGCAGCAGTATGTGATGGCGGGTGTTGCGCAGAAGATCGTATATGATATGCGGATGCAGATTAATGAGAAGCTGTCGCGTCTGCCGTTGAAGTACTTCGACTCCAAGACGCATGGCGAGATCTTGAGCCGCGTAACAAACGATGTAGATAACATCAGCACCACGCTGCAGCAGAGTTTAACGCAGCTTATAACGTCTATCGTCACGATTATTGGTGTTATCATCATGATGCTGACGATCAGTCCGATACTGACGCTGATCTTGGTACTGACGCTTCCGCTCAGTGTAATTGCAACGAAGAAGGTTGCTTCGACATCACAGAAGCATTTCGCGGGTCAGCAGCGTTCGCTGGGTGAGTTGAACGGACATGTTGAGGAAATGTACACAGGTCATCAGGTTGTTAAAGCGTTCGGCTATGAGCCAAGATCGCAGGCGGAATTTGAGGCTATTAATGAACGCCTGTACAATTCGGGTCAAAAAGCACAGTTCATTTCCGGCGTTATTATGCCAGTGATGAACTTTATCGGGAATATCGGCTACGTACTGGTAAGTGTAGTCGGAGGTATTCTGGTTACGCGCGGATCGATCGAGATCGGTGATATTCAAGCTTTCATTCAGTATACGCGTCAGTTCACTCAGCCTATCGCTCAGACAGCAAACATCGCGAACTTGATTCAATCGACGATAGCCTCGGCTGAGCGTATCTTTGAAGTGCTGGATGAGGAGGAAGAGGTTGCGGAAGCGGCAAGTCCAGTTGTCATTAAGGAGCCGCTCGGACAAGTTGAGTTCAACCATGTACAGTTTGGATATAAGGCTGAAGAATTGCTCATAACGGACATGAATATTCATGTGCTGCCAGGCCAGACGATCGCCATCGTAGGTCCAACAGGCGCAGGCAAGACTACGCTTATCAATCTGTTGATGCGTTTCTACGAGCTGAATGGCGGCAGTATCTCCATTGATGGAGTAGACATAACCCGCATGAAACGCAGTGATCTGCGTACCATGTTCGGTATGGTGCTGCAGGATACGTGGCTGTTCAACGGCACAATTCATGATAACTTGGCTTATGCTCGTCCGGATGCTTCTGATGCCGATATCGTGCGCGCAGCGAAGGCCGCGCGGGCAGATCACTTTATTCGTACGTTACCTGAAGGCTATAATACGGTGCTGAATGAGGAAGCATCGAATATATCTCAGGGCCAGAAGCAGCTGTTGACGATTGCGCGCGCCATCCTGGCGGATCCCGCGATATTGATCCTGGATGAAGCAACAAGCAGCGTGGATACACGGACTGAGGCTCATATTCAAGAAGCGATGCAAACACTGATGAAGGGGCGTACAAGCTTTGTTATTGCCCATCGTCTATCGACCATTCGCAATGCGGATCTGATCCTGGTTATGAACAAAGGTACAGTTATTGAGCAGGGATCGCATGATGAGCTGATGAAACAGCATGGCTTCTATGCGGACTTGTATAACAGTCAATTCAGTCAGGAATCTGAGGCGATATAAAGGGATAAAGAACCATGTGTTTAGGCATTCTAAATGCAGCGCTGCTTGATTATGAAACGGTGCGGCTGTTGCGGGCAATCGGAAGCGGGCATGATGACAAGACACTGTTTAACAGGTCAGCTTGAGCTGTATTAGCTTCGAATCGATGCTGCTTAACACTGCATTCTGTTTCTACATAGGAGGCTAAGAATGCAGAATGATTAAACATAAGCTCATATTGGTAATGATGATGCTGCTACTGGTTAGTGTTTCTGGCTGTGCTGCAAGTTCATCCGGTTCATCTAGCTCGACAGCTCAAGATAAAGGCAATGTTAGTATGATTAAGGTGTATAATGCGGCGACGCCACCACTATCGGGGGGCAATGAAGCGACGACACGCAAGGTGGTGAAGCCGCTAACGTTGGAGCAGCTTCGGGTCAAGTACAAATCCAACATTGCATTTGAGGGCCCGAGCTACCCTAAACGGGCAGCATTGACATTTGATGATGTGCCCGATCGAAACTTTACAGCGCAGGTGCTGGATGTCTTAAAGGAGTACCATGTGCCCGCGACATTCTTTGTAGTGGGCAATAGAGCGGAGAAGAATCCGGACATGATCCAGCGTCTGGTTAATGAAGGACATGTGCTAGGCAACCATTCTTACTCACATCGCAACCTTCCGAAGGAGTCGGATGCGGTATTCCATGAGGAAGTGCTGAAGACGCAGCAGGCAGTGGAACGAATTACAGGCGGCTATCGGATGCAGTACATTCGTACGCCATACGGCAACATTAATGAGGAGCAGCTCAAGTGGCTTGTTAGCCAGAAGCTGAAGGTGGTTAACTGGAACGTGGATTCCCTTGATTGGAAAGGGCTGAACGCTGATCAGGTGGAGGCTAATATTATTAGCCATGTAAAGCCGGGCTCCATCATATTGCAGCATGGCGCTGGCGGTGTGGGCGAAGATCTTAGCGGAACGGTTCAAGCGCTGCCGCGAATCATTAAGCAGCTGCAGGATCAAGGCTATGAACTTGTGACGGTGCCGGTCTTGTTGGGTGATGAGCAGAAGTGAACCGCTAAATTAAACAACCGCGCTGTAGTCTTGGAAGAGTCCAAGAAATGCAGCGCGGTTGTTGGCGTTTCGATCATCTATGTTGTTACTTCAGCAGAAGCTGTGGATCTACCGTAATCCTGATCATGTTAATGGGATTAGTCCATTCGTGCGTTAACATCCATATGCGTAAAATCTCCGAAATGGAACAGCCCCATATCGGTAAGCTTCAGTTCCGGAATAACAGGCAGACAGAGAAAGGATAGTGTCACAAAAGGATGAAACTCGGTCGATGCCCCTACCTCGTGCAGCGCCTGATGCAGCGTCGCGAGCTGCTCGAGCACCGTCTCGTAACGAGTGGTTGCGAGCAGGCCGGCAAGCGGCAGCTCTAAACACGCGAGCACGCGGCCATCTTTCACGACGGTGAGACCTCCGCCCGATTCGCGCAGCGCTTCAATCGCGATCAGCATATCCGCGTCGTTCGTGCCTGTGACGACGAGGTTATGCGAGTCGTGCGCCACGGTAGAGGCGATGGCCCCAGATGAGAGGCCGAAGCCTTTCACGATGCCGAGGCCGACGTTGCCGGTTGCCTGATGGCGCTCGAACACGGCGATCTTGAGCTGATCCTTAGCCGTCGAAGGCAGGAAGCAGCCATCAGCCGTGTCCACCTCCTCGATGAGGTGGGACGTGATCAGGCTGTTCGGCGCGATGCCGATGATGTGGCCGCGGGCAGCTGTGCCTGGCGCCGCGATTATCGGCAGCTGGAGCTGCTCGGCATTAATGTCGCCGGGCAGGTTCACCGTCGCCGTGAGCGGAGCTGGCGGCACGGTCGCGGGCAGCTCTGGCCCGACATAGCGGCCGTCCTCGGCGATGAGCCGGCCGCCGCGGTATACGCGGTGGATCTGCACCTGCTCCAGGTCATCGAGCAGGAGCAGATCGGCTTCGTAACCTGGTGCGATCGCACCTTTGGTTGTGAAGCCGAAGCATTCGGCTGCGTTCAGCGACGCCATCTGTACGGCGGTTAGCGGCGATAAGCCGCACTGAATCGCGAGCCGCACGTTGTAGTCGACGCTGCCTTCCGTGAGCAGCTCGTCCAGATGCTTATCGTCGGTGCAGAACACGACTCGGCGCGCATTGTGCGGCGTCACGACTGGGACGAGCGCCTTCACATCCTTCGCCACCGACCCTTCGCGCATCATGATGTACATGCCGCGGCGCAGCCGTTCCAGCGCTTGCTCGGCGTTCACGCACTCATGGTCGGTGCGGATGCCCGCGGCGCGATACACATTGATCGCGTCGCTGTTGAGTCCGGCGCCGTGCCCGTCAATGAAGCACTGTGCATCCGCGGCGTCAGCAAGCTTGCGCACCATGTCCGCGTCTCCATTCGCCACCGAGGGATAATCCATCACCTCGGCAAGGCCGAGCACACGCGGATGGCTGTAGAACGGTCGCAGCTTCTCGGCGGTCAACTGTGCGCCAGCATGCTCGAACGGTGTGCATGGCACACAGGACGGCAGCATAACGCGCACATCAAGCGGCAGCCCTTCAGAGGCATCCAGCATGTACTGGATGCCGGCCTCGCCGCAGACGTTGCCGATCTCGTGCGGGTCGGTTACTACCGTAGTGACGCCGTGCGGCAGCACCACGCGTGCGAACTCGGGCGGAGTCACCATGGAGGACTCGATATGAACATGGGTATCGATAAAGGATGGGCAGACGTAGCGGCCATTGGCGTCGACGATCTCCGCCGCCTGGTCGTAGCTTCCGATGCCCACAATGCGGCCGTCTGCGATCGCAATATCGCCTTCGATAATGTCTAGATTAAATACATCAATGATCCGCGCGTTGCGGATGATAAGATCTGCTGGCTGGCGCTTGTTGGCCGCAGCGATCCAATGCTGAAGCTGCTGGTTGGTTGAATTCATAAGATGCGTTCTCCTTTGTCTAGTATGATCAGTAGGAGAAGAAAGGCTGAATAGTGCGGAGTTCGCGTGAAGAAACCTTTCTTCGTAGTCAAACTATTCATGGTAGTTTGGTAGAGACTTCCGGACCATATTTCCGGTATTATACGAAGCAGTTGTAACAAATAAAGGTATTGAGTTGTACTACATCTTATCGGGAAGCGCGCACCTCGTCAAGCCAATGGAATTATTCAACATCAACTATCCTCAACTTCACCACGGCGATCCTCGCGCGCTTGTTGGTGCTATGCTAATTCAATTGATAATACGTTCGAATGTGATCACGAAGCGCATGCAGCTGAGGATATGCTCCTAAATTATGAAGCATCCCCTCGATCAGGGGAAGACGGGGCTTATCTGCCTCCATCTCGTGCTGCAGAAGCTCAAGCGTCATAACTAGATGTTCGCTGGCAGATTTATGAACGGCCGAATCAATCGCCTGCTCAACGAGCTTCAACAGTATAGCTGAAGTGTCTCCTTGTTCAGTTGCTGCCCCATTCAGACAGTGCATATCCATCCATACATCGTTCATCAGCAGCGGTTCTTCTTTCGAGCGGCACAATCCCTCTACAAGACTATCCATTCGATTCATGATATAGGCAGTCATATGCTGCATATTGAGATCGCCCTTATCAAATAGGATCAGCTCAAAGCAAGCGGACATCATTCCATTTATCATTAGCGTGAGGTCATGTACATATGGAGTGATGTTCTCTCCATAGACCTTTAGCAAATTGGTTCGGTAGAATTGATTGGTATCCGCCCGCAAACGATGAACAAATACAGCTATATCCTGGTTGAAGGGTATGGCAAACTCTCTAGAATGCATAATGATGAAGTCCTTATGATGCTTGATTTCATCTAACTGCACCTCAATCTGCCGCTGGAATTGTTCCCGAATAGGCAGACCCATGGCTTCCACTTCCATCACTCGCTCCTCAATCCGATGGCTGTAGTGCTGCAGAATGGCAAGCAAGAGAGCCTCTTTTGACGGAAAATAAAGATAGAAGGCCCCCTTGGAGATCCCGCACTCGGTAGCAATCTCTTGAATCGAAGTCGCCATGACACCCTTTTGGGCAAACAGCTTCATGGCTGTTTCAATGATCAGCTTCTCTTTCTCTTTCACAGAATACGCTCCTTCAACAATACGATCTTCATTAAATCTTATAAGCACAATAATCAGCCCTTAGGCTGTTGACTGAAACTAACTAGTCAGTTATATTATGGAATGTTATGACCAGTCAGTCAAGGTGGGGACTATTTATCCAGGAGTAGAGATTCAAGGAGGAGAGAGCGTATTGAATGGATTAATTAACTTTACGTTGAAGAACAAATTCGCTGTATGGCTATTGACGATTATTATAATAGCCAGCGGACTGTATTCCGGTACGCAAATGAAGATGGAGACACTTCCCGACATCACGGTGCCGCTCGTCACGGTGACAACCATCTATCCCGGCGCGACACCTGAAGAAGTGGCGGAGAAGATATCGAAGCCGATGGAAATGCAGCTGCAGAATCTGCATGGCGTCAAAGTAGTCAATTCGTCATCATTTCAGAATGTATCGCAGCTTCAGATCGAATATTCCTATTCGACCAACATGGAGAAGGCGGAAGATGAAGTTAAGCGATCAATATCGAACATGAAGCTTCCGAAAGATGTTCAAGAGCCGCAAGTATCGCGGTTGAGCTTCAATGCCTTCCCGGTAATCGGGATGAGTATCTCGAATGATCAAGAATCGCTTGCGGAGCTGACGAAGCAGGTCGAAGAGGTCATTCAGCCGAAGCTGGAAGGCGTGGATGGCATCGGCGGGGTGCAGATCACAGGTCAATATGTAAATGAAGGCCAGATCACGTTCCTCCCTGAGAAGCTTAAGCAGTACGGCTTGACGGAAGAGGCAGTCAAAGGCATGATTCAAGCCTCGAATCTGCAGTTCCCCCTAGGGATATATACATTTGGCAGCACAGAGCAATCGGTAGTCGTAGACGGCAAAGTGCTGTCCGTTGAAGATCTGAACAATCTAGAAATTCCGTATAGCCCTGTTGCCGCAGGCGGTCAAGGCGGTATGCCAGCGATGCCTGGGGCAGGCAGTGCGGCAGGAGGTCAGACCGCAGCTCCAGGTGGTGCAGCTGGAGAAACTGGAGCTGCTATTCCTCCAGCCGGAGTGCCGCCGCAGCAGATGCCTGTCAACCTTTCTTTGCCTACGGTTAAGCTTAGTGAATTGGCTAAGATTGAAGTGATCGGCAAGGCAGAATCGATCTCGCGCACCAATGGCAAGGATGCCATTGGCCTGCAGATCATTAAGGGCGCTGATGCGAATACGGTTGAGGTCGTTAATGATGTGAAAGCTCTGACCAAAGACTTTGAAGAGCTTTATCCTGATATGGTGTTCGTTACAACGTTAGACCAAGGCAAGCCGATTGAAGATTCCGTTAACACGATGTTAAGCAAAGCGCTGTTCGGTGCAGGCTTTGCGATGCTGATCATCCTGTTGTTCTTGCGGAATTTCCGCACGACACTCATTTCCATCGTATCGATTCCGCTATCGCTGCTGATCGCAGTGCTTCTGCTGAATCAGATGGATATTACGTTGAACATGATGACACTTGGGGCTATGACGGTCGCTATCGGCCGCGTAGTCGATGACTCCATCGTTGTCGTAGAGAACATATTCCGCCGCATGACCTTGCGTCAGGAAACGTTGAAGGGCAGAGACTTAATCCGTGAAGCAACCAAGGAAATGTTCATGCCGATTATGTCCTCGACGATCGTCACTATCGCTGTATTCCTGCCGCTTGGCTTAGTTGAGGGAATGATCGGCGAGATGTTTATGCCATTTGCGTTGACTATTGTATTCGCGCTTCTGGCTTCTCTGCTCGTCGCGATTACGGTCGTGCCTGTGATGGCGCACTCCATGTTCAAGAATGGCGTTAAGTCTAAGCAGCAGCACCACCATGATGAGCACCCAAGCCGTTTGAGCCGCTCCTATAAGCGCTTGTTGGAGTGGTGCCTGAATCATAAGATTATAACTTCATCTGCTGCGGTTATTCTGTTGGTAGGCAGCTTGTTCCTGACGCCGTTGATCGGTGTCAGCTTTATCCCGTCCGATCAGGAGAAGATGGTGGTCGCTACCTATAAACCAGCGCCAGGACAAACCTTGGAGAATGTAGCTAAGGTTACCGAGCAAGCAGAGCAATTCTTTATGAATCGTCCTGGTGTCGAGACGGTTCAATATTCACTGGGCGGCGAGAATCCATTCAGTCCGGGACGTTCTAATCAAGCGCTCTTCTTCGTTGTCTACAACAAGGACACGAAGAACTTTGCGGACGAGCAGAGTCAGGTGCTGAAGGACCTTCAAGCAGAGACAGAAATGGGCACATGGGGCACGATGGACTTCGCAATGGGTGGAGTCGGCGGCAGCGGCATGAAGCTCTATGTGTATGGTCAAGATCTGAAGACGATCAAGCCAGTGGTTGAAGAGCTCGAATCGAAACTTTCGGGAATCGCGGATCTGAAAAATGTAAAGTCCAGCTTAAGCGAAGCTTATGATGAATATACGCTCGTTATCGATCAAGAGAAGCTGAGCAAGCTTGGTTTAACTACTGCTGAAGTCGGCATGACGCTGAGCCAGCAGCGTACGCGTCCAGTGCTGACGACCGTCGAGAAGGACGGCCAAGAAATGAATGTATATATCAAGGTAGAAGAAGCCAAGTACGGATCGATCGACGAAATGCTAGAAAGCCAGATCATGAGCCGAATGGGTCAGCCTGTTGCGGTTAAAGATGTTGTTGAGGTGAAAAAGGGAACGACAGCGGATACGGTAACACGCCGTGGCGGCAGATTAGTGATCGACGTGAGTGCGGAGATTACTTCGGCGGATGTATCGGCTGCATCCAAGGAGGTTCAAGCTCAATTGGATGCCATGTCGCTGCCGAAGGGGGTTGAGATTACGACTGGCGGTGTAACAGCCGACATTCAAGAATCGTTTACTCAGCTTGGAGTCGCAATGGCTGCGGCAATTGCAATCGTATACTTTATTCTTGTTGTAACGTTTGGCGGCGGCTTGGCGCCGTTCGCGATCTTGTTCTCGCTGCCGTTCACTGTTATCGGCGCGCTGGTGGCGCTCTTGATCACGGGCGAAACGATCAGCATCTCCGCCATGATTGGTATGCTGATGCTGATCGGTATCGTGGTGACGAACGCGATCGTGTTGATTGACCGCGTTATCCATAAGGAGAACGAGGGCATGTCCACGCGTGAAGCGCTGCTGGAAGCGGGTGGAACTCGTTTGCGCCCGATCCTGATGACCGCCATCGCAACGATCGGCGCGCTCATTCCGATGGCGCTTGGCATAGAAGGCAGCGGCATCATCTCCCGTGGCCTCGGCGTGACGGTCATCGGCGGCTTGGCGAGCTCCACGCTGCTAACGCTCGTGATCGTGCCGATCGTGTACGAGAGCCTCATGAAGCTGCGCCGCAAGGATAAGCAGCAACGAGCGGCTGCATAAGTAAGAGGGCTGCTCTGGTCAATGATAACCGGAGCAGCCCTTAATGGCCCCGCTGGTCGTGTTACGATAAGGGGGCCGTAATATTGGACGAGGCGTGACTCGTAACTGAGCCACGCCTCTTTATCATGTATTTAACCCCTGCCCGGCTAAGCCGCGATACGGGGACTGGTTCCTTGCTGGAGAATGCTACGATACCTAAACCTCTTTCCAATCCGACAAAAGCCCTGCCTCTCTTTCGTCCTTGCGGCTCCAATGACCGCTCCAGTGTGAATCTGAAATCTGCAACGACAGGATAAGTAACGCAACTCTCGTATGAAAACAATCATTTGCTACGGGAATCTAAGATAGTATATCTTTGGTTTTCTTTGAGGAACATATGGGGTTAGTTAATACAACCTCAGTATTATAGCACAACAACAGTTGGAATGTCAATATTTAGACGGTGGAGGAGTGAAGGAGCCGATCGTCGAAATAGTATCCTATACATATTATGTAAATACCGCCGGATACAGGGAACATTATTTTGCGAATATGAGACCGAATCGCTTCTGTAACAGGGTTTTACCCAGTTATCGCGCATCAGCAAGCACGCTCCACACTCTGTAACAGGTATATTCCCCGTTAACTCGCGCGTGGGGCTCGTAACGCAAGCCGAATCGCTTCTGTAACAGGGTTTTACCCAGTTATCGCGCATCAGCAAGCACGCTCCATACTCCGTAACGGGTATATTCCCCGTTAACTCGCGCGCTGGGTTCACTACGCAAGCCGAATGGCTTTTGTAACACGGTTTTACCCTGTAATCGCGCATCACATGCCCACTCCACACTCCGTAACGGGGGATTTGCCCCGGTTCAATCTCGATTGGGCATCGGCTATTTAAACTAGTTCTAAGAAACCCGACGTGGTGCCCCCGATCGGATACACGAAACATTCAGCAGCAAAGCTCAGAATTTACAAAAATGGTGGTGATCTAACTCGATGGCTCAGGCAAAAGCAAAAGCAAAAGCTATGGCAAAGCCTATCTACGTAGAAACAAACCTGCACACCGATATGGACACTTTGTGGACCTACACCCAGACCCCCGACATCCACCAGCAGTGGGACTTGCGTTTTACCACGATAGAATATCTGCCTAAGCAGGCGGAGGAGGACCCTCAACGCTTTTTGTATACGACCAATATAGGCTTTGGCTTATCGATTGCTGGAGAAGGGGAATCTGTCGGCACGAGTGAAAGAGGTGGTACGAAGACCTCCGTCTTGAAGTTCTGGTCGGACAACCCGATTTCTTTGATCAAGGAAGGCGCTGGTTACTGGAAATACGTCCCCTGTGACGAATGCGGCGGTATCCGATTTTTTACGAGATATGATTATGATACGAGATTCGGCCTGCTCGGCCGCCTATTGGATCGGTGTCTATTCCGCCCGATTATGGGTTATGCGACAGCCTGGAGCTTCGATGCGCTACGACTCTGGCTGGAGAAGGGTATTCACCCCAAGCAGTCACTACGACAGTCCATCACTGAACTTCTGTGCTGGTGCGTACTAAGCTTCATCTGGATCTATCAGGGGCTGTTCCCCAAGCTCATCTATCCTGATGCGGGAGAGCTTGCTATTCTGCAGGGGACGGGCTTGTTTCCAGGCTTCGAGCCTATTGTGTTAGGGATAGTCGGCGCAGCAGAGATCGTCTTTGGTCTGTTATTTATATGTTCGAGACCTACTTGGCGAAGGTGGCTGTACGGGCTTAACATCCTGCTGCTTATAGGCTTATTCGTAGGAACGATATCCCAGCCGCAGCTGTACGTAGAGCCATTCAATCCGATCACGCTGAATATCGGGATGATCGCTTTATCCGCGATTGGTTTGCTAAGCTTGCCTGATCTCGCATCTGCGGGCGTCTGTTTGCGCAAGCCGATCCGTCATCGTGGAAAGGAGCAGGTGTTATGACGACTCTGACCTCTAACTCATCCATCTATGAACGTGTACTTGGTGATGATTTCTATAAACTGCATCCGAAGATTCAGCAGCGCTTCGGGTTCACAAGCGCGGATCAGCGCGCCTCCATAGGACGTGGGGTAATGCAGCAGGTATGGCATGGCAAGCCCTATACGCTGCCCTTCCTCTATCTTGGAACGTGGCGGAACATCATGTTTCCTCAGCAGGGCGAGAATATACCATTTACGATCGAGAATTATGCCTATGTAGATGGCTTCGGACGCGAAACCGTCACTTGGGTGCGGACCTTTCAGTTCCCGAATCGGAAGCGGCGCTTTGATGCTACGATGATCTATAGTGAGGCTAAGCAGCAAGTTATTGATTATATGGGGACACATCAGCATTTGGCGGTCGATATTGAGCTGTCTGTCGCAGATAACGGTGGAATTCAGCTAAGATCGGGCAATCAGTATTTTTATGAAGGCTGGGTAGGCTTTAAGTTTCCGATGCTGTTCTCCGGCTATGCCGAAGTATGTGAGTGGTATGATGAAAGCATCGAACGATTCAGAATCAATGTGCAGGTGGCAAACCCTGTATTCGGCAGGCTGTTTGGCTATGCTGGAACCTTTGATGTTGTCTATGAGCAAGTGAACTCGGGTGATATCCCTGCTCATGTCAAGCCTGTTCGAGAGGAACGCAGAGAATGACCACGACCAACGATCATCGATACAGGAGGATACAGCATGACACCATTTAACATTGCAGGAGAGACGGAGCGATTAATCATTCGTCCTTATGAGCTAGGGGACTATTCCAACTGGCTTGAACAGCTGCACAAACGCAAGCTAGCAGTCCATAAGCATGACTCGGGATGGCAGAACATGAGTGGATATACGGAGGAGCAGTACCAGGCTAGAGTTGAACATTTTCAGAAGCTGGCTGCAGACGATGTCGCTTACGTGTTCGGCATATTCCGTAAGAAAGATGGGGTTAGTCTGGGCGGGGTGGATGTGGCGACGCTCATACGCGGCGAGTTCCAGTGGGCAAGGATGGGCTACGCGCTGCACAACCAGCACTGGGGCCAGGGCTATGGGAAGGAAGCGGCGAGCAAGCTGTTGGAGCTTGCCCTCATGGAACTGAAGTTTCATCGGATTGAGGCGCATATTAACATAGACAATCCGGCTTCGATCGCGCTTGCGAAGAGCATCGGCATGGAGTTCGAATGTACTCGCAAGGGCTTCATCTATGAGTTTGGCGCGTGGACTGATAATTTGATTTATGTGAAAAATGCAGATGATCCTGCCCCTCCAGCTGATCTATAATCGACAACGATATACAAGCGGCTACAAACCATAGAGGCTTGCTCCACCTTTGCAGGGGGAGTGAGCCTTTACTTATGAGGTATAGAATATGTTTGATCACTTCCCGACGCATGAAGTTGCGCAGAACTGGAAAAGTTAAAGTAAACATTTTTTGGGCGCATGCTGTGACTGAAGGGGAGATCAAGCATTTATGAATGACAATCAAATCAAGAAACTGCGATGGTACAACGTCGCGCTTATGGCCTTCGTTTCCGTATGGGGATTCGGCAATGTCGTTAACAACTACGCCAACCAAGGGCTGACGGTCATCACGTCATGGATTCTCATCATTGCGCTGTACTTCATTCCATATGCCTTGATGGTGGGTCAGTTAGGCTCAACTTTCATACACGGCAAGGGTGGAGTGAGCAGCTGGATCAAGGAAACGATGGGACCAAGCACCGCTTATTTGGCGGCATGGACCTATTGGGTAGTACATATCCCTTACCTGGCACAGAAGCCGCAAGCGATCCTGATTGCATTTGGTTGGGCGTGGAAGGGTAACGGCTCTTTGGTAAAAGAGATGTCTACTCTGATGGTTCAAACGCTGTGCTTAATCATCTTTCTTATCTTTTTAGCGATGGCTTCACGGGGGATTACCTCATTAAGGCGAATAGGGACGTTCGCAGGGATGTCCATCTTTGTCATGTCGCTGCTATATATTCTGCTGGCTCTTGCCGCGCCGTCATTAAGAGGTATAGAAGTCGCCACTCCGAATATCACATTCAACACCTTCATACCTGACTTTAACTTTGCATACTTTACAACTCTGTCGATGCTCGTGTTCGCCGTGGGCGGAGCGGAGAAGATATCTCCGTACGTCAACAACACCTATAACCCGGCCAAAGAATTTCCGCGCGGCATGCTCACGCTGGCTGTAATGGTCGCAGTATGCGCTCTGCTCGGATCGTACGCCATGGGGCTGATGTTCAATGCGAACAATATCCCGCCCGACTTGAAGATGAATGGGCAGTATTACGCCTTCCAGATTCTTGGCGAGTACTATGGAGTAGGCAACTGGATCATGGTCATTTACGCGCTGGCTAATGTGCTGGCTCAGATCTCAGCCCTAGCATTCTCCATCGATGCGCCGCTGCGCGTGCTGCTGTCTGACTCGGATGAGACCTACGTACCGAAGTCGCTCTTGAAGATGAACGACCACGGCACACCAATCAATGGATATCTTATGACGGCAGTGCTCGTCGGGATTCTTATCATCGTTCCCGCACTCGGGATCGGAGAGATGAACTCGCTGTTCAACTGGCTGCTCGATCTGAACTCCATCGTCATGCCGTTGCGATACTTATGGGTATTTGCTGCTTTCATGGCATTGATGCGGCTATCGCATAAGTTTACTTCCAACTACCAATTCGTCAAGAACAACACGTTTGGTTTCATCATTGGCTTATGGTGTTTCGTGTTCACCGCATTTGCCTGCCTCATGGGCATGTTTCCGAAGGTCGAAATGTTCACAAGCGAATGGTATTTCCAGCTTACGCTAAACGTCGCAACACCCTTCATCTTGATCGGACTAGGCTTGATTCTTCCGTCCTTGGCAAGGGGAAAACGCAAACCATCATAAACAAAACCCTCGATTGTTTAGTTATTAGCCTGATAAGCGCATTTGCGCGAAACAGGCTTTTTTATTGTACTGTGAACGGGCACAAGCCGTGGAAAGAACAAATATAAATGTTTGCATCATTGATGATTACTAAACAATTTGATAATATGTCTATATTATTGCAAACGAGAGTGGGTTATGTTTATGATTATAGATACTACAGAGCTGTTTGTCGAAGCAACGATCCCAGAGCTGAAGCGCGGCTATGTCTACGATAATGAGCAGTATGTGTGCCTTGCATGCGGACAGTGTTATGAAGAAGGGGTTATTTATCCTGGCGCGGAAGAGGGGTTAGGGCTCACTGCTGAGAAGAAGATGAAGCTCCATGTTCATGAAGAGCATCAATCGATGTTCCATGTGCTGCTTGGAATGAGCAAGAAGCAGACAGGTCTGACTGAGCTTCAGAAGGAGCTTATGGGCATGTTCTATGAAGGGCTGAGTGACAACGAGGTAGTGAAGCGCATGGGTGCCGGCAGCGGCTCCACCATTCGCAATCACCGCTTTACACTTCGTGAGAAGATGAAGCAGGCTAAGCTCTTCTTGACTATGATGGAGATGCTGGAAGATCACAATAAGCATGAGCCGAAATGGGTCCCTGTATATCAAGCAGCGCCGCTCGTCGATGAACGGTTTGCGGTGACTGAGGAAGAGCAGGGAGCGATTCTGCAGCAATATTTTAAGGATGGATTGGACGGCAAGCTGTCTTCTTTTCCGAAGAAAGAGAAGCGCAAGGTCGTCATTCTGCGTCATCTCCTGAACCGCTTCGAACGGGGACGGGTATATACGGAGAAGGAAGCTAATGAGATTCTGAAGACCGCTCAGAGTGATTATGTCACGCTGCGGCGATATTTGATTGAATATGGACTGATGAGCCGCAAGGATGACGGAAGTCAGTATTGGCTCACTTAATGAGGAGGAATATCGAGATGGATAATCGCAAACGCTTGAAGGAAATCGCGCACGAGTATGCGCATACGCACCGCAGAATGGGGATCTTCCAATTGCGCAACAAAGTGACGGGTTCTTACTATGTAAACAGCAGCATGGACTTGGATAAGATCTGGAACAGGCTGCATGTTCAGCTGAACTCGGGTGGGTTCGTAGATCGCAAGCTGCAGCAGGACTGGAACGAGTATGGCGAGGAAACGTTTGAGCTGATCGAGCTGGAAGAGATCAAGCCTGAGGAAGAGTACTTGGCCAGTGACGCGGATCGCATGAAATATAAACCCGTGCTGAAGAAGATGCTGGATCAATGGAAGGATCAGTTACAGGCATAAGCAGCTAAAATAGACGACCATAATGTCCCCACTTTCTTACAAAGTGGGGACATTTGCTGTTCAGCGTGTCTGGATCCCTTTCATTTTCCGTGTACTATAGATAGAATTAGGATAAAAAAGCAGGAGGACCTACTCTAATGACTTATCGCAAAAAGAAATTCCTGTTATGGATTGTTATAGCACTTGTTTGGATGGCATTTATATTCTATAAATCCTCACAGCCCTATATTGAACAAGATCTGCGTCCATCGCTTGCATCCACACTTCCGCAGTCGGTAGTGAATTATTTGCCGAACGTGGAATTTTATTATGATGGGGAGCTTGTAACATCTGAGCTGCCGTACGACTTTATTGAATTCTTTATCCGCAAGGGGGGGCATGTGGCCGAATTCGCATTGCTTGCTTTTCTTGTGATCCATTCCTTCCGGGTTCTTGGCTGGAATCGAGCCAAGGCAGTCACGCTGGGCGCGTCCATTGCGTTAGTTTATGCGATGTCTGATGAATGGCATCAGAGCTTTGTCGCGGGGCGGACAGGCCATGCGATTGATGTCGGGGTCGACAGTATCGGTATCTCGCTCGTCGTGCTCTGCTACGTTATAGTCGGTTTATTTACAAAACGGCGCAATCGCGGTCGTATAAGTTACTGATATTAAGCTGACTATAGGCGGATTACTTATGCTGCCGCGTAAGCACCTTCACTAATACAGGATACCAATCCGCAATTTTCGAGAATTGGAAGCCTGCTTCTACAGCCTTCGTATGGTCCATGATCCAATCGTTCGCAATACCATACGGAGAGCTGTTAGCCTCTGTTACTTCATGTTCAATGATCGCTTGCTTACCGACATTGCGCTCGATTTCCGCGAGCATATCAGCGATCGTAATCGCGCCAACCGAGCAAGCGTTAACAGGACCTGTAAGCTCTTGATCCCGAAGCCAGAATAAGAATTGTGCTGCTTCGCCCGAAGTGATCAACGACATGGCCGCCTGCAGAGCGGGCAGGCCGATCGGCTGACCTTGCGCGATTCGGTCAATGTGCAGAACAAGACGCTGTGTGTAATCGTCAGTTCCCATGACGATTGGAATCCGCATAGCAGCTACAGGGAAGGGTGCCTCTTGGAAGAATACCGCTTCTGCCAAACGCTTGCCTTGACCGTAGCTGTAGTCGTGGCGATTCCCGTATGCAACAGGGTAGTCATATGGATTGAAGGCATCTTCACTTAGAGAATCGCCCCATGGATATACGGATAAGGTCGACACCATAATATATCGCGCCGTTCTGTCAGCGAATGCGTTACAGGCGTGAACTGCGTCGTCCGGCGCGAAACAGATGTTGTCGTAGACAACGTCCCATTTTGCTAAAGAGGCTGCTGCCCGCATGGATTTATAGCTTTCGCGCTCCAACACGATGCGGTTAACTTTATCGCCAAACGGATCTGCTTTTTGGCCTCGTGTCGCGATTGTAACCTGCTCGCCGGCATCGATCAGCTTCTGCACAAGTCGTTTACCAAAGAACTGCGTACCACCCAATACTAATACATTCCCCATGATCATCCTCCTCTATTGAATAGAACAGCAGCTATTGCAGATTCATCGCTTCTTTACATGTTATCTTCTTGTTATCTTCATTATTCTCCTTCGTGTTAGTTACTCAAACGCATCTATTGATGGCGCAATGACGGAATAGAGATTCTGCGTCCACTTAAGGGCTGACATAAGATCGGCCTTCGGGTTGATTTATTTCTTCCTATATTAGGAATATAATGGAGGGAATCCATGGAAATCTACTAGCGTTTATTAACCTATGGATAATAGAAATGAATAGGGGAGGCAGCAGTAAATGATCGCATTTCCGAAGTCGGATGTAGAGCAATTTTTTCAGACTTATCTTATTCGTCAGTTTGGTGTAAATGCAGATGAATCGAGGATCGTATTCAGCAGCACCATGAACGGCAAGTTTAACCTATGGGCCATGGATCTGAACGGAGACACAGCCTACCCGTTCCCGCTGACTTACAATGATCAATTGTGTAATACGATCAAGCTGGATCCTGAAGGTCGTTATATATTGACAGCTTTTGATCGCGACGGCAATGAAAATTACCAGTTCCATGCGCTGCCTTGGAACGGCGGTCAACCGCTGCCATTGATAGAAGCATCACCGGAAGACAAACACCATTATGTACATATGTCTGATGATCATAAGCGTATTTATTACGTTACTTCTAAGGATAATCCAAATTTCTTGAACTCGCGGGTCTATGACCTGGAGACGAAGGAAGATAAGCTGGTGCTGGAAGGCAAAGATGCATTGACGGAGCTTACTGCCGTGAGCTCGGACGAGAAGACGATCGTCTATTCGAAGATATACGCTAACACCTACGGAGTCAGCTATGTTCGCCGTGAAGGGGAAGAGGATCAGTGCATAACGCCGTCGCCTGAAACGGTGCATTTGGCGAGTGAGGTTGTATTTGCTGAAGACAATCTATTGCTGTTTGCAACAGACTATGATTCTGAATTCGCTTATGTAGCACAGTACGATATCGCGAACCGCAGCTTTAAGCCGTTATGTCATATCGATCGAGAAAGCGTTAGTGCACTGCGCTGGCACAAGGAATCACGCACCTTGTACATCGTAACGGATCCGGGCGTGGCCGATAAGCTGTATGCCTATTCGTTGGATAGCGGCGAGCTTAAGTCGATTCCGCTGCCATCTGATATCGTGGAGCAGATCCAAGTGACACGTGCGGGCAACCTGTACCTGTTGATGCGGGGCGCCGTGAAGCCGTATAACATCTACCGTTATGCAAATGACGAATGGAATATGGTGACCAAGAACGTCATGGTCGGCTTAACGGAGGATGATATGGTTGCGCCGGAGGTGCTGACATACAAGTCGTTTGACGGTATGGAGATCGAGGCGATGCTGTACCGCGCGAAGGAAGCGACGGCCAACGGCTACACGGTATTCTGGCCGCATGGCGGACCGCAAGCTGCGGAGCGCAAGCAGTTCCGGGCGATGTTCCAGTACATTATCGCACAGGGATATAACATCTTCTGCCCGAACTTCCGCGGCAGTTCGGGCTATGGCAGCTCGTTCGTGAAACTGGTCGAGCAGGACTGGGGAGAAGGTCCGCGTAAAGACTGCTTAGCGGGCATGGATTGGTTGTTCGAGCAAGGCATATCAAGCCGGGAGAAGCTGTTCGTTATGGGCGGCAGCTACGGCGGATACATGACCCTGCTGCTTGCTGGCCGCAATCCGGAATATTTCCGCGCTGCGATCGACATCGTCGGTGTGAGCAATCTAATCACGTTCTACAATTCGGTTCCTGAGCATTGGAAGCCGATGATGGAGCTCTGGATCGGCAATCCAGAGACGGACCGTGAACGCTTCATCAAAGATTCTCCGATCACCTATCTGGATGACATGGTCAATCCGATGCTGATCATTCAAGGTGCGAACGACCCTCGCGTTGTGAAGGAAGAGTCCGACCAGATCGTCGAGGCTCTGCGCGCGAAGGGCCGCGATATTGAATATCTCGTCTTCGACGATGAAGGCCACGGCATTACGAAGAAAGCGAACGAGAAGATTGCATATCGCCGCATGGTCGAGTTCCTGGAACGCTGCAAGTAATTATATACTCATGCTGCCGCTCCTTCCTCTGTCAGGTACGACCGAGGCGGGGGCGGTTTTCATTTGTGATGGTACGGAAATGGGGGCGGCAGTATATTGCAGCGTGAAGCGCATTGGGGTATTCTTCCCGTCACTCAGGCAGAGGGGATGCTATCAGCGCATGCGGCAGAAGTTGCACGAACCGGACAGAGCGGGTATAATGCAGCTACTTTCATCATGTCGGGGACAAACCCTGAACGGATAGCGGAGGTTTGAGCGTGAGAGATACGATTGGCAATGAGAGCAACGAAGGGCGGGCGCCTGGGGGGCTGTCTTCAGCCCTGCAGGCGAAAGCGCCGCTGCCAGTGGACGAGGTATGCCCGTCCGTGGCAGACGCTTTGGCGGCGAAGGGCGGAGCGGTGCTGGTCGCGGAGCCGGGAGCGGGCAAGACGACGCGCGTGCCGCTGACGCTGCTCGATGCGCCATGGCTGGCGGGCCAGCGCATCGTGATGCTGGAGCCGCGGAGGCTGGCGGCTCGTGCGGCCGCGCAGGTGATGGCGGCAGCGCTTGGCGAGCGCGTAGGCGGGACGATCGGGTACCGCGTCCGCCAGGACACGAAAGTGAGCCGTGAGACGCGGATCGAAGTCGTCACGGAAGGGGTGTTGACCCGCATGCTGCAGGATGATCCGTCCTTGGAAGGGATCGGACTTGTTATATTCGATGAGTTCCACGAACGGAATCTGCATGCGGATCTAGGTTTGGCATTAGCGCTGGAAGCGCAAGCAGTGCTGCGCGAAGATCTGCGCTTGCTCGTCATGTCTGCGACGCTGGACGCGGAGCCTGTGGCCGAGCTTATGGGAGGCGTGCCGGTGATCACGAGTACGGGACGAACGTATCCCGTGGAGACCTATTACACGCCGAAGCTGGCCAGCGAACCGCTGGAAGCGGCGGTTGCGAAGCAGGTGATCGCTGCGCTCCAATCGGAGGAAGGCGATCTCATGGTGTTCCTGCCGGGAGCAGGTGAGATCCGCCGCGTGGAGGGTGAGCTGCGACGACACGAAGTGAAGCGGGATGCGAGCGGGCTTGAAGTGCGCGTGCTGCCGTTATACGGCCAGCTCGCTCAGGAAGCACAGGACGCGGCGATCGCGCCAGGCCGCGAAGGCGAGCGCAAGGTCGTGCTCACGACCTCCATCGCGGAGACGAGCTTAACGGTGCAGGGCGTGCGCGTCATTATCGACAGCGGGCTTATGCGCGTGTCGCGCTTCTCGCCGCGGACGGGAATGACGCGGCTGGTGACGGAGCGCGTCACTCGCGACGCCGCAGATCAGCGGCACGGCCGTGCGGGGCGGCTCGGCCCCGGCGTCTGCTTCCGTCTCTGGTCAGAGACGGAGCACGGGAGCCTGGCGGAGCATCGCACGCCAGAGATCGCAGACGCCGATCTTGCGCCGCTCGCGCTGGAGCTTGCCGCATGGGGCGCGCAGGATGCCTCCCAGCTTAGCTGGCTGACGCCGCCGCCAGCAGCAGCGCTGGAGCAGGCTCGCGCTCTGCTGCAGAAGCTTGATGCGCTCGACGGCGCAGGCAGCTTAACAGATCATGGCTGCCGCATGGCGCGGCTTGGGCTGCACCCGCGACTTGCGCACATGCTGCTCGCGGCAGCTGGGTTCGGCATGCGCGAGGACGCTTGCAGCCTGGCGGCATTGCTGCAGGAGCGGGATCTGTTCCGTAGCGGTGTGGACGGCCACTCTGAGCCGAGCCCAGATATTCGCGAACGACTTGAAGCTGTCCGTCAGCATTCGAATGTCCTAGACATGCCACATATAGATCGCGGCACGTTCCATCGTGTTCAAGAGGAAACGCGCCGCTTAACACGAGTCATACAAGAAGCCTCATCCCTCGATCACACCCAGACGGCTGCACCATCCTCGCTCACACCAGATGAAGAGCGAGCAGGGCTGCTGCTAGCTATGGCTTATCCCGATCGTATAGGAGAACGTCGAGCAGACGGCAGGTATTTGCTTAGCAATGGACGCGGAGCCGCGTTTGCGCCGCACGCAGCGCGTCATCAGATCGCATACTCGCCCTATATTGTGGCGACAGAGCTGGATGATCAGGGAACGGACAGCCGGATACGATTGGCTACGCCCATCTCGCTGTCTGTGCTTCGCAGCGCATTAGCGGGACAGATTCAACAAGTTGAAGCAGTCGCGTGGGATCGCGGCGCGGAAGCGGTTCGCGCCCGCGAACAAATACGGCTGGGCGCGCTCGTACTGCAGGAGCGGACATGCGCCAGCCCAGATCCTGATGCCGTGCTTACAGCACTGCTCGCAGGCATCGCCGCACATCCCGACGGCATCGGGATGCTGGCATGGACCAAAGCCGCGCGCCAAATGCAAGCGCGGCTGCAGTTCATGCACGTCCACCGGCCAGAGGAATGGCCGGACGTCTCAGATGCGGCGCTCACCGCGACAGCGGATGAGTGGCTCGCGCCGCATCTGTACGGCTTGCGGAGCAAGGCCGACCTGCAGAAGCTGCAGGTGGCCTCGCTCCTCGAGGGGCTGCTGCCATGGGCACAGCGGCAGCAGCTCGATGGCGATGCGCCATCGCATCTAGTCGTGCCGAGCGGATCGCGCATCGGCATCGACTACACCAACCCCGAACAGCCCATGCTGGCGGTGCGCCTGCAGGAGCTGTTCGGGATGCGGGACACGCCGCGCATAGCGGGCGGGCGCGTCCCGCTGACGATACAACTGCTTTCACCTGCGCACCGACCGGTGCAGGTGACGCAGGACCTGGACAACTTCTGGCGTCATACTTACTTTGAAGTCAAAAAAGACCTCAAAGGCCGGTATCCGAAGCACTACTGGCCGGAAGATCCGACGGAGGCGGTGGCAACTCGCCGCGTGCGTCCACCTGGAACGTCGAACTGACGTATTAAGCACCACTAAGCTCAGGTTCATAATCTCCAACCATATGCTATCCCTGACTCAGAGCGTGCCATGCACTGCCTGAGTCATAGGGATTGCAATGAGCTGGCAGCTCATAGGGCTGCTCCTCCTCCGCCTCGATCGCGGCTTACAGGTAGCGATATTGTCGAATAGATGTAAATGTGAATGAAAACCATTTGTCATTTTGCTCATTTAGGTGTAAGATAGGTTACATCAAGAAAATGACCCGTGGGTCATTAACATATTAACTGGTGGTGTAACCTCATGACATTTTCGATAAGCACAGCACAACTTATGTCCATTCTTATGTCGCTGTTTATGGGAGTGACAGTAATTATACTTAGATTGAAAGCGACCAATAAGCCTACATCTGCAAAGAAGATTATTATGCCTCCAATCGGCATGGCGACCGGTTTTTCCATGTTTATTGTACCGGCCATGCGTATACCATGGAGCTATGCAATTGGTGCTTTTCTCTTTGGTGCTCTCTTATTTTCTTATCCTTTGATTCGGACATCGAAATTTGAGCGGATCGGTGAAGAAATTTATTTAAAGCGTTCTAATATGTTTATCATCGTTATTATCGGATTGCTGATCATTCGTCTCCTCATGCATGATGTAGTTGAACAATATGTTAGCGTGTCTCAAAGCGCCGGCATATTCTTCATCCTAGCATTCGGGATGTTGCTGCCTTGGCGGATTGCCATGTTTGCACAGTATCGTAAGCTAACTGAACGCACAGTAGCGTCATAATAAAGAAGTCCCTGCTTCTTCTAGAGAATGCAGGGACTTTGATTTTCTAATATGTAAATGATTAATATATGTAACTCATTTAATTATGTAAAAGATTAATATAAATATTTGATTAAATAGAATAATTGGTATATCCCGAGAAGCAGGACTAACACAAGCAATACTAGCAAGGTGTGGCGAATCTTGTACAGCCATACATACTTATAGGTGGCGGGATCCTGCCACTTCTGCCCGCTGTGCTTCATATTCCGTATAGTAATAACAATCAACGGTATAACGCCGATAAATATAAACAAAATAAGTACGAACTTTATATAAAGATCCATACCTGCATCGTTCAGAAATGAACGCATAACCTCGCCGACGGAGATGAAGAAGAGCAGTAGTAATATAATTGTTGATGTGAAGATATCGATCCACTTCTTGCCTCGCTCTAGCCCTCTCCATAACACATAAGGAATTACACCAACTAGGATAATAGAAATACAAAGGAATATGATTGATATGAATGACATGATGAATTCCTCCCCGTACAGAATACGAGGTTAAGTTTAAACAAGTTGCGTCATATTGACAATATTAATTTTGATATATAAACGACAAAGGATACCCCTTAACCAATAACGGTAAAGAGGTATCCTATTTGTCCTGTAAAGTCTATGCCGTACCCCATTGAACACCGAGTTCCTTCAGGTACTGACGGTAAGCGATGCTTACTCGATCGCACTTTAAGGAGAGCTCCGCTTGGAGATCAAGCGGCAAGTCCTCAGGCTTCTGATTCTCAACTACCGGCTTGTCCTGCGCAAAGATCATATCCTGAAACTTCACTGTGTCCTGATCACTGTTTCCTGTTTCATAATTGAATGACATAATGCCGTAGGCTACTGAAGTTTCCGCATCGCGCGGCTGTACAGTCAGCAGAATGGACATCAAGTTGCCCGTCTCTTTATCACGCTTCGTAAAATGAACAGTCAGTGGTCGATCAATTGCATAGGTGTAGTACACATTTTTTGCTTGTCCAGAGCCGTCTGGATCAGGCTGAAATACTTCTATTTCTTCAGAATGGATGCCATTGTCATCACGAATGACGCGGTAATCGCCGATCTCGGTATGATCAGACACCCCTAAGTAACCTTCGTGCACGACAGCAAGATGACCGACATCGAGGAAATTCTCGATAATGCGCGGCGGTTTCGCAGCTACGACCTGAGGTCCCCACATGACCTTATGGAAGCTGTCATCCTCATATTCCGGCAGTGGAAACATTGGTGTATGTTCACCACCTTCGAGATTAACCCAAATGAGGCCATACTGTTCCTTGCAGCCATAGACAGTTGCCTGTGCTTTCGTAGGGATAGCTTGATTCGCAGGCAGCTGCGGAATCTTCGTGCATGCTCCTGAAGGCTCGTACTCCCATGCATGATAAGGGCATACAAGTTGCCCATTCTTTACACATCCAAGTGATAGAGCTGCTCCACGGTGCACGCACAAATCTATAAAAAGCATGCACGCCTTCCTCCGTGCGGAACAAAACCACACGTTTACCCATTATATAAACTTGCTTTGGTTGATCAGTCAGTTCTGAAGCTAGACAAGCAACAATCCATTCTTGACGCAATACAGAGTCGTTAATAACCATGAGCTGTGCAGTCTCCTTTTTCATATAACAATGTAAATTTTTAGAAATGATGAGAATTCATTTTTCGTACATTTCGCATCGACAAGGCTAATTTTAGGAAACAATACCGCGATAGTCAAGGCTAAATACGAACATTAAAATGAAATAATTTTGAATTATTCGTAAAATAGGGTGTACAAATCAGGTGCTGCTCACTATAATCGAGTGTGAGATGCATCACAGTGAGAGATGAACAGGGGAGGAACTTTACACCAATGGAACATTCACCTAAGTCCAATGGTCTTGTAGTCGGTGTTAATGAGAAGATTAGCGTAGGTAAGGCGTTTCTGCTTGGATTGCAGCATGTATTGGCAATGGACTTGTATATTGCACCTATTATTATTGCGGGTATATTGTCTCTGAGTATAGAGGACACATCCTTCTTTATTCAAATGTGCTTCCTAGGTACCGGACTGGCAACACTGATTCAGACAGGCTTTGGCTTGCGTTTGCCTGTTGTACAAGGACCATCATATGTTCCAATAGGCGCGATTGGTGCGATTGGTGGCAAGCTTGGTCTCGGCGCGATGACAGGTGCGCTTCTTCCAGGAGCTTTATTGATTGCATTACTTGGCGTTCCTCTGAAAATATTCGCAAAGGCAGTTCGTCGATTCATCCCGCCGTTAGTTGGCGGAACAGTTATTATGATCGTGGGCATTTCACTTATGCCAGTCGGTATGGGCAACATATACCGTTCTGAAGGAGATCTCTGGACGAATGTGATGATAGCGGCTGTTTCTGCTGGAGTGCTTATCCTCTGTATGCTGCTCGGCAGCAAAGGTGGTCGTCTTGGCACGATGTCGCGCCTCATCTCCGTATTAGTAGCGATTGTCGTTGGTACAGCTGTAGCTTCTTACTTCGGCACAGTAGATTTTTCGCCAGTGGCAGCTGCGCCTATCTTTTCACTGCCATCATTTTTCCCGTTTGGAGCGCCCGTGTTCGACTGGGGTGCCATCCTGACGATGGTGTTTATATACTTTATTATCTTGATTGAAACAACCGGTACTTGGTTCGTAGTTTCATCAGTAACAGGCGAGGAATTATCGGATGATCGTCTGAATCGCGCGGCTATGGGTGAAGGACTGGGATGCTTCGTGGGGGCATTGTTTGGTGGTACCCCAATGACGGGCTACTCCTCTAACGCGGGCTTGGTTGCAATTACGGGTGTAGGCAGCCGCATGGCGATTATGGCGGGCGGAGTTCTGTTAGTAATGCTTGGTCTGTTTCCTAAGCTCTCTACAGCAATAACTTGTATTCCAGAGCCGGTCATTAACGGTATCTTCGGTGTCGTGTGCGTGGCCATCTTTATTAACGGCATGAAGGTCATACAGCTCGTACAGCTGAACGAACGCGCCATGATGATTATCGGCGTTCCTATTTTGCTTACCATGGCAGTTACAGTATTGCCGGCGGATGCATTGAAGAGCGTGCCAACTTTCGTATCCTACCTGCTGTCCTCGGGTATCACGATCGGCGCATTATCTGCACTGCTTCTGAATCTGATCATCCCAGACAAATCTGCTGCCAACGCTAAGGCTAAGGCCAAAGCCGAACAATTATCAGCGTAAATAGGGTTGGGGCGTTCCTATAGGTCATACTGACCGCGGAACGCCCTTTCTGCGTCTACCATCTCTCTATCATCTTACTGTCATCCTCAACACCTGTTTCCAAGCCCATCCGCGTATTATCCCCTAAGTTCAGGTAGAAATGATCGATCCTCTAGTAAAGTAGCAATTGCTATATAAAATATCCTCACTCAAGCCAGCGCAGTATCTGTCCCAGAGTCCATCTGAGTACTATCCCCTATGGTCAGGAAGATAAGATCGATCCTCTAGTAAAGTAGCAGTTACTATATAAAATATCCTCACCCAAGCCAGCACAGTATCTGTCCCAGAGTCCATCTGAGTATTATCCCCTGTGGACAGGAAGATAAGATCGATCCTCTATTAAAGTAGCAGTTGCTATATAAAATATCCTCACCCAAGCCAGCGCAGTATCTGTCCCAGAGTCCATCTGAGTAATATCCCCTGTGGTCAGGAAGCTAAGATCGATCCTCTATTAAAGTAGCAGTTGCTATATAAAATATCCTCACCCAAACCAGCACAGTATCTGTCCCAGAGTCCATCTGAGTAATATCCCCTGTGGTCAGGAAGCTAAGATCGAACCTCTAGTATAGTAGCAGTTTCTATATAAAATATCCTCACCCAAGCCAGCACCGTATCTATCCCAGAGTCCTTCTGAGTATTATCCCCTGTGGTCAGGAAGCTAAGATCGATCCTCTATTAAAGTAGCAGTTGCTATATAGAACATCCTCACTCAAGCCAACGCAGTATCTGCCCCAGAGTCCATTTGAGTATTATCCCCTGTGGTCAGGAAGATGAGATCGAGCCTCTAGTAAAGTAGCAGTCGCTATATAAATTATCCTCACCCAAGCCAGCACAGTATCTGTCCCAGAGTCCATCTGAGTATTATCCCCTGTGTTCAGGAAGATCTGATCGATCCTCTAGTAAAGTAGCAATTGCAATATAGAATATTCTCACTCAAGTTAGTGCAGTATCTGTCCCAGAGTCCATTTGCGTACTATCCCCTAAAGTCAGGTAGGCAATGTATTAGTAGTTAGAGCTTCTTCTCATCGATATTCATGAATATTTCCTCTATTGCATTAATAATTTTATAACTTCATAAATAGCACTACATTACTTCAGATATATAAGAGAATTACACGAATCGCATTTTATCACTTTGAACTAAGCATGCCTTTTGTAAGAATCTAAATTTCATGAGAAAGAGTAACTCAACCTGAGCGAAAGGGAGAATAGTGAAACGGACTGCGGAGAGGTAAGTAAACAGGAAGCGCATTGAACGACAAGAAGCCGGAGCGAAGAAATCCAACCTGAGCGAAAGGGAGAATAGTGAAACGGACTGCGGAGAGGTAAGTAAACAGGAAGCGCATTGAACGACAAGAAGCCGGAGCGAAGAAATCCAACCTGAGCGAAAGGG